>JBCKPN010000043.1:0-16108 GCA_038901695.1 Usitatibacteraceae bacterium | reverse complement strand
GCTGTCGAATTTTTGGCGACCGGTGCGACGGCTTGCGCGTTCGCAAGATTGGCCGACACCAGCCCGGCGTACACGATCAGCCCTAACCCAATCAGGTTATGGCGAAGGTTGCGTGCGGCGCGAGGAATCAACGAAGGACATGCCATATTCAGATAAAACCGAGGTTTCAAGACACGAAGTGACGAACCTTATCAAAAGAGCCGCATTCGCGCAACAGTTAAAGTAACTTATTAGCTATTCAACGCAATCCTCTCATTATTGATGACAATGAAATTCCTGGTTCAACAGCAGCCTGCCTTTGTTTGCACGGGGTTCCCCGGGGCGTCCCGCAGGTTCGATCCACAACTCCCCAGCGTGGTGTTCATTCACGGCGCGGCCAACGACCACAGTGTATGGGCGGAGCCGCTGCGCGAAATCGCGGATGAATTGCCCAAAACCGGCGTAAATCTACTCGCCGTCGATCTGCCGGGCCACGGGCAAACCTTCGGCGACCCCAAGCCGACCGTCGAGGCATACGCCGACTGGGTGATCAACTTGCTCGACAACGGCGGCATCGGGGCCGCAACCTTGATCGGCCACAGCATGGGCAGCCTAATCGCGCTCGATTGCGCACGCCGCTACCCAGCGCGTGTGAACAAGCTTGGCCTAATTGGCACCGCCGTGCCGATGCCGGTGTCCGAAGTGCTGCTGCAAACGGTGCGCGACACACCGGAGATGGCGTATGACCAACTGACGCGATACAGCTTTCATCTGGTCAAACTTGCCGACGGCAGCTTTCCGCCGCCGACGCGTGCGATGAACGCGTACCGTGCGCTGTTGGGAACCGCACGAGCGGGTGTGGCGGCCAAAGACTTGACCGCGTGCGCCAACTACCGGTTGCTGGACGCCGACATCGCTGCCGTCAACACGCCGACCCATATCCTTGCCAGTCGCCACGACAAGATGACGGCCGCAGACGCGGCGTCCGCCTTCGCGGCACAATTGCCGCACGCACAACTGACCATGATCGAAAACACCGGTCACGCAATGATGCAGGATGCGCCGGACAAAGTGGCGACGTGGTTGGCGAGGTGCCTCGCGCACTGACCGGAAACTCTCGAAGGTCAGGTCTCGACCTTCGACTGCTCGGCTTCCTGCTGCTGCAAGCGCCACATTTCGGCGAACACGCCGTTGGCATCAAGCAATGCGCGGAAGTTCCCGCGCTCGACAATGCGCCCGTGGTTGAGCACCAGAATTTGGTCAGCGTCGATGATAGTTGATAACCGATGCGCGATGACCAGCGTGGTGCGATTCAGCGCAATCTCGCGCAATTCGGCCTGGATCATTTTTTCCGTGGCTGAGTCGAGCGCCGAGGTCGCTTCGTCAAAAATCATGATCGTCGGATTCTTCAGCAGCGTGCGTGCAATCGCCACGCGCTGCTTTTCACCACCGGATAGTTTCAATCCGCGTTCACCAACCATGGTCTCCCAGCCATCCGGCATACGCAAAATAAAATCCAACACGTGCGCACGTCGCGCCGCGTCTTCAATATCCGCATCGCTCGATCCCGGCTTACCGTAACCGATGTTGTAGCGAATCGTGTCGTTAAACAACACCGTATCTTGCGGCACGATGCCGAGCGAAGCGCGCACACTGGCTTGCGTGACATCGCGAATGTCTTGCCCGTCGATGGTGATACGCCCATCGGTCACGTCATAAAAACGAAATAGCAACCGCGACAGCGTGGATTTACCAGCGCCAGATGACCCCACTACGGCGACCGTTTTGCCCGCCGGCACATCGAACGACGTATCAAACAGAATCTGGCGCTTGACGTCGTAGCCGAAATTCACGTTCTCAAAACGCACCGCGCCACCGTTGGCGACGAGCGGCTTGGCACCGAGCCTGTCAGCGACCTCCTGATTCTCACCGAGCAGCCGAAACATTTTTTCGGTGTCGATCATCGCCTGCGTGATTTCACGGTACATCACACCGAGAAAGTTGAGCGGAATGTAGAGTTGGATCATCAGCACGTTGACCATCACCAAGTCCCCGAGCGTCAGTTGACGATCAACGATGCCGACCGAGGCGCGCCACATGAGGAGCGTGACGGCCAACGCAATCACAAAACTTTGCGCCGCATTGAGGATGCCCAACGAGGTTTCGCTTTTAGTTGCGGCGGTTTCGTACTTCTGCAAATTCTGGTCGTAGCGCCCTGCTTCGTATTCCTCGTTACCGAAGTACTTCACGGTCTCGTAGTTGAGCAGTGAATCGACAGCCTTGGTGTTGGCTTTCGAATCCATCTCGTTCATTTGCCGACGATGCTTGGTGCGCCACTCGGTAATGCCGATGGTCGCGGCAACGTAAAGCACGATGGCGGCGAGCGTGATGGCAACAAACGTCCAATCAAATTTGGCCGCGAGCAGAATCGTCACCAGCGTGATTTCGAGAACGATGGGGATCATGGAAAACAACGCATACGACAGCAACGTGGAGATGCCGCGCGTACCGCGTTCGACGTCGCGTGTCACGCCGCCCGTTTGGCGATCCAGATGAAACCTAAGCGACAGCGCGTGTAGATGGCGAAATACATTCAACGCCACTTTGCGCATCGCGCTTTGCGTGACTTTGACGAACACGATGTCGCGCAACTCGCCAAACAATGTCGTCGATAATCGCAGCAGACCATAGCCGAGGAGTAGCGCAATCGGCACCGCCAGCACCGCCTTGTCCTTGTCGAGGACGTCGACAATTTCTTTCATCAGCAACGGCACACCGATGTTGGCGACTTTGGCGGTCACCAAAAAAGTTAACGCCAGCGCGACGCGCCAGCGGAACTCCCACAGGTAGGGCCGCAGAGAGCGCATCACCGGCCAGATACCGCCGCGCGGCATGCGCGTTTTCAGTGCCGAGGTGGGCGGGGGGGACGACGCGTGGGAATAAGAATGCGCGGACATGATGAAGGCGTGCCCCGCAAGACGAGGCAGCAAAAAACAGCGAAGCGGCTGACCGTCAGTATAGTCGGCAGGCGCGGCAGCAGCCGCGGCTGACTACGGTGACGTCGAGAAATCAAGGTCGTCGCCGGCCGACGCAGCGGCGGGCGTGTCAGACGCGGCGGCGGGTGCCGCAGACTTCACGGGCACTTTGGCCGGTGCCGCGGCGACCAAGCCCAAGGCTTCATTCAAATCACGCGTGATGGTCGCAACATCCATCGGCCTGCGGCCTTGCGAACGCAGCAACACGCGCGACGGCAAATCCAGTAACCGCACATTGGGAATGCGCATGTTTGCGAACGTGTTGAGCTTCGGCAGCAAATGGACGTTGCGCCAGCCAGCGGATTCGCTTTCGATCGCTTCGATGATGGCTTGTTGGGAGCGCGCGATACCAGCGAGCAATTCAGCGAGTTGTTCTACGGAAATGGTCATGGAAAATCCTGTTTAACAATTTTGGGAGGAACGGAATTAGGTGTTAACAACTTATCAAACTCGCCAATTGACGGGCATTTCCAGCCACTTTTGCCTGAAACTGCGCGCCATTGCTGGACTTTACTGTTTTCTCACATAGGTCACGCGAAACAGTTGCGTGCCCTCGCGACTGACAAAATCGACCGGCCGATTGGCACCCGACAAATCGTAAATCACCTCCAGATCGCGCCCGACCATACGATACAACGCCGAAAAACGCTTGCCTTTGTTCGGCCCGACCTCACCGATGGTGTCCATGCGACGCGACTGCCCGGCAAGTTCGTCACCAAATAGTTCGACGCGACCGCGATCGTGGTAATTGCCAGCCGCACCGACACCATAGCGCGCACTGCCGATGCGCATTTCAAAATCTGCGGCGAACGCAAACGGCTTGCCGCCCAACTCCGCACTCTTGATGGCCCAAACGCCGTCGAGTACGGTATCGGTCAACGGTTGGCGCGGCGCAGATCGCACCGGCTCGCCAAGAATGCTCGTCGGTGGCGTGCGCGTCGATTCGCAGCCGGCAAGCAATACGACACTGGCAATCCACGCCAGCGCGCGCGAAGTTCTGATCATCCCAGCCTCCTCAACAAACGAGCACAAATGCTACCTGACTTTGCTTTGCCACATCGATGGCGTAGGATGCGCTTTTTGGTTCGACCTAATGGAGGCTGCAATGACGACGGACAAAACCATGACCTACCCGCGCCCCGATGGTGGCAGCACGACTGGTTACTTGGCACACGCTGGCGCGGGCAAGCCCGGCGTGGTGATCATTCAGGAGTGGTGGGGACTCAATGATCACATTCGCGCGGTTGCGGATCGGTTTGCGGCGGCAGGCTACAACGCGCTGGCACCTGATCTCTACCAAGGCCGCGTGGCAGCCGACGCGGACGAGGCCGGCCACATGATGAACGGCCTCGACTTTCCAGGTGCCACGCATCAGGACATTCGCGGCGCCGTTAATCACTTGCATACTTTGGGATCCAAGGTCGGCGTCGTTGGTTTTTGTATGGGTGGTGCGCTGACCATCGCTGCAGCGGTGCATGTACCGCGTGTCAATGCAGCCGTGTGTTTTTATGGCATCCCACCGGCAGAATTTGCCTCGCCCGCCGATATCAAGATTGCGTTCCAGGGCCACTTTGCGAACACGGATGACTGGTGCACGCCGGCCGCAGTAGATGGATTGGTGGCAGCAATGGCTGCCGCGCCTTTGCCACCGGAAATTTTTCGTTACGATGCACAGCACGCGTTTTTCAACAACGCGCGACCGGAAGTGTTCGATGCGGCTGCGGCGGGGCTCGCGTGGCAACGCACCATCGCTTTTTTTGGCAATCACTTGCACTAGGAACTCTCATGGCCATCGACGCAGTCTCCCATAGCATTCAGCTGGCGGTCGCACCGGTGTTCATGCTGACGGCCATCGCCGCGATGATCGGTGCACTCGCGACACGGCTCGGTCGCATCATCGACCGCGGCCGTACGCTCGAAGAGCGCCTCGATCTGCAGTCGGCACAACACGAACAACACATGCGCGACGAGTTATCGCGGCTTCGCAAACGCGGTCGCATCGTCAATGCGTCGATGACGCTGTTGACACTCGCGGGCACTTTGATCGGTGCCACCATCCTTGCGCTGTTCCTGAGCATCGTAGGTTGGGTTGAGCATCGCGAAGCCCAACGTCACGACTGATTGTTGGGCAAACAAATCTTGCCCAACCTACGTTGCTTAATGTCGATGACCTGTTGCCACCGGATGGCCGTCGCCCCACACCAAAACCCTGACCCGCCGTTGAAAGTCGCCGACCACACCGGCAAACTCCACCGTTGCCCCCAACCACACTGAGTCCTTCATGCTGAAACACCTACTCCGTTGCACTCTCTTGTTTGCCGCCATCGCATTACCCACAATTCCCGCAGTCGCGTCCCCCCTCTCACCGACCGAACAAAAAATGGTCGACGCCGTCAAAGCACGCTCAAGCGCCGCGCTGCAACTGCTCGAAAAATCCGTCAACATCAACAGCGGCACCATGAACCACGACGGCGTGCGCGAGGTGGGCAAACTGTTTCGCGCCGAACTCGATGCGTTGGGCTTCACCACGCGGTGGGTGGAGATGCCCGCCGAGATGCAGCGCGCAGGGCACCTGATTGGCACGCGTGTGCCGAACGGAAAAACGCGCGGCAAGCGGCTTTTGCTGATTGGCCACCTCGATACCGTGTTTGAAAAAGATAGCGCCGTGACGCCGTGGAAAGTGGACGGCAAGCGCGTCATGGGGCAAGGCGTTTCAGACATGAAGGGCGGCAACGTCATCATCATCGAAGCGCTGCGCGCCATGCAAGCCGCAGGCACACTCGACGGCACCACCATCTCCGTCATTTTCACGGGCGACGAAGAACGCGTCGGCGATCCGATTCCCGTGGCGCGCGCCGACATGATCGCGCTCGGCAAGCAAAGCGATGTGGCGCTCGCGTTCGAAGGCATGATTCGCGATGTCAACGGCACCGAATTTGCCTCCATCGCGCGGCGCGCGTCAGGTGGCTGGACCGTCAACGTCTCCGCGCGGCAGGGTCACTCGTCGGGCGTATTCGGGCCCATCGCGGGCTATGGTGCGGGGTATGAAATGGCGCGCATCGTCAACAGCTTTCGTGAAGAGTTGCAAGAGCCAGACCTGACCTACAGCGTCGGGCTGGTGCTGGCCGGCACAGAGGTTGAAACCGACGACGTGCTTTCCAAAGGCACCGCGATGGGTAAACGCAACGTCATTCCGCCCAAGGCGTATGTGGCCGGTGATCTTCGTTATCTCACGCACGCGCAGCGTGATCGTGTGCGGGCACGGATGACTGAGATTGTCGGGAAAAATTTGCCCGGCACCAGCGCGACCATCAGTTTCCGAGAATCCTATCCGCCAATGGCGCCCACCGACGGCAACATGGCGATTTTCAAGCTCTACACCAAGGCCAGCGAGGACGCGGGGCTGGGCAAAATTGAACTGACGGCACCGAGCACACGCGGCGCGGGCGACATTCAGTTTGTCGCGCCGTTTGTCGATTGTCTCGATGGACTCGGCGCATCCGGCGGCGGCTCACATTCGCCCAACGAATTCCTGCATCCGGAATCGATTGAGCGCAACGCGATTCGTGCGGCGTTGTTGATGACGCGGTTAACGCGGTAGGCGACCACACTGTCGAGGGCAGTTTGATTTGCCCCTTCCTCCGGCAACGGGGGAAGGTCGGGATGGGGGCAAACCCCAATGTCGTCCCTAGCGCAGACCCGGGATCTCTAATTCATCATTGCCCGCACGGCAGTTTGGGGCAGAACTGCTTGGAGGTGCGCTTGGATATTGGGGTTTGCTATTTTGCAATTCGTTGCTTAGGCGGGAAATGCTACGTTGCTAGACTTGGCCACGGTGCCCTCCAAGAATGTCTTATTACAAGACGTGACCCCTTTCTCTTTCTTGTGTGTGACCCCTTTCTTGAGTGCAGAGTTTTTGGACGATGGTGGCGGAGTTCGTTGGTTTTCAGTAGGTTGTTTTGACAAACCTGCCGACGCGACCATAACAAGGCGAGCCGTTCTTGTTCTTGTGCGGGTTCAGTGTCGCATCAAAGCTTTGCCGCTTGAAAGTCTTGCCGCAGACAGAACAACGGAAAGTGTGTGTCGGCCCGGTTGCGCCAAATGGAGTGGCGCGCCGCGTCCCCGCCGTTCGAAGAGCACGCGTTGGCACGCGGCTGACAGTCCGGTCACGATCGAGCGGGGGTGCCGAGAGCGGCCCCGCATCCGCCAATTCAATGGCGTATCTGGGCACGAACGACTGTCCGGTCGCACTCGCGCCGATGATTCGGTCGGCGCGGTAAGAGCGCACTTTGCCGGTATCGGCTTTGACGGCCATCAACAACAGATTGCCTTCGCTCGTTCTACGCAGCGAATAGGGCTCGATGATTCGTACATCTCGTCGGCCCTGCTCGTTCCTGTAGTCCAGGGAGACGCACAATCGATTGGCCGCCGCAAACCGGATGATCTCCAGCGGCACCGAAACCCCCATCGATCTCCATGAGGTGGCCATTGCCGGCGGCCGCCACGACGCATCAACGTGATCCCGCCCGAAGGCAGGAACAGGGGACAAGGTTGCCAGTGGCTTCTCCGCATACAACCAAGCAAAGACATCGGGCAATTCGTTCCAGAAGCTTTCAAAGGACGGCAGCACCGGAAGCTGATGCGCCAGCATCTGTCCCCAGGAAACTTGCAGCTCCGCGACCAACGGCGACTCACGAATCGATTGAAGCGTCGGTACTGGAATACCCTTGAATTCACACTTGGCCGTCAGTGTGGAAATGACCTTTTCACGATTCGGCGTCAAATCCTGGCGCCGATAAAGGTGAACAACGTCGTAAAGATCGCGTGGGCGCAGCCTTTCGGCGAGGGCACGCGTTTTTTCGGCGAAGACTTCTTCAAACGAATAAGTTGTCACCCAGATGCCATCTGCTGGACGGTCGGTGTAGGGGTGGTGCACTTCGCGCCGATCCGGATCGAGCACGACGCGTTCGTGATCGGTCAAGTCCAGCTTGATGCGGGGCGCGTCACCTGTACGTCCGAGTGACCCTCGATATCCGAGCCGCCCTTCTGCGGAAGTGCCGCCCCGCGGATTGGTAAAGACGTCGGCTTTGCGCGCTTCCGGCGGCAGGTCCATCCCGGTTTGGTCATAGACCCACGTCGCGATATCCTCGAACAGCTTGTTCAGAAACGCCACATCTAGATGGGCCGGTTCCAGCAAAGTGAAATCAAGGTCTTCAGAAAACCGATAGGTTTCAAAGAAGCACTTTTTCAGACAGGTGCCGCCCTTGAAGAGCCATGTATCACGTGTGTCAGGGTGCTCGCCGAAAGCGGCCAGCATCCAGCCGAGCGCATAGTCCTTCTCGACAACGTTGGGCTGCAAGCCAAAATCAGTTGCAAGGTCGAGCAGTTCCTGTTTGGGAATCACCGCTTCTCCCAGCCTTCAGGTATTGATAGATTCCAGGCCGTCACAAACGTGCGAGCCGGGAGCGCCGGATCCAGCGGGGTGTAACCCTTGGTCAACGATTGCGCGCACTTCTTGATCGCTTTTTGTTCTTCGGGAGCATAGCGTTGCAGCAAGAAGCCAAGCCTTTTGAACACGGCACCGATACCCAGCGTCTTTGCATAGGCGAGGAGCGCTTCAATGTTGCGATGTTCCTTGGACGCAAGATAAGTCTGAAGCATGTCCGCGCACGAGCGCAGCCCGCCGCCGAGCGAAGGATCGGACATCAGATCAATGATCGTTCGGGATGGGTCGCTCACTTTCACGCGGGCACGCCCGCGCCAGATCGTCTTCAGCCCGAAAAATGAATCTTCGCTCATGGTACGCAAACGAAAGTCGATGCCTCCCATCGTTGGCTGGCGATCGCGCGGGCGGCGCGTGGTCGCCACCTGCACCACCCGGAACACTTGTTCGGTCAGCCCCCAATGTTCGGCCGCGCTCCAGCCGCTGATGTAGCAAGGTGCGAACGCGGCTTCGGCAATGATCCAGGCATCTTCGGGCGCGCTGTCGGCACGCTCGCTTTCGAGCGGGACGGGCACGTAGATGCCACGCCGGACGCGTTGCAGCCAGCCTTGCGCGGCCCACCGTGCAAGCAACTTGGCGGCGTCGATGCGAGAAAGCGAAAGCGCCTTTGCCGCCGCTGCCGGAGAAACCGTACCGGTCGACTGGCGCAGCAACACCGCCAGTTGGGAACGCGATTGCTTTCCCAGGCCGGAGAGAGGCGAATTAGTATATGTGGAGCGCTGTATTTCCATTGTGGGATGAATTAAAGCGCATTAACTATACTTTTTCAAGTCATTTCTGCGAAGCGCCATTTACTAAACACAAGCATTGGCGCGGCTTACAGGCTGAAAAGGTAGATGAAACGATCACGGCAGCGCCCGTGCCATCACCACTTCGTCACCATCCATCTCGCCGGTGCGTGCGAAGCCGTGGCGCTGGTAGAAGGCTTCCGGGTTGTGTGTGTTGGGCGCGAACGAGAGCAGCATGGTCGCCGCGCCCGGCCGCGAGGCGGCGTGGGCGATGAGGAGTTTTAGCGCCTGATTGCCGAAGCCCATGCTCTGGTATCGCGCATCGATCATGAATCGCCACAGCGCCACATACGGTTTGCCGTCGTGTAGGTGTGCAGCGCGAAGGTTCACATCAACGACCTGCGTCCAGTCTTCGAGCATGGCAAAGCCGACTGGCGTTTCGTCCGCGTAGATGGCGCGCATCCAGGCTTCTGGTGCGAAATGCGCTTGCGCGATCGAGACCGCATTCGGCGCGACCAGTCCGCTCTGGTGCGGGCGCACATCAAGTTGCATGATCGCGCGCGCCGTTTCGCGAGTGATTTCGCGCAGGCTCACTGGCGCGTTTTGGTTGAGCGGTCGAGTTTGGTTTTTCATGGCGGCAGCCTCGATCTGTCGGGAAAATTCCGGGTGATGTTCTCGGCAGTGGTTGCCGTAGACGCTGGGCGGCCAGTGGGCGGTGGGCGGCTTGTCGGGTGTGGTCATGTGGGTTTGTGTTGAGGGCACCTCTAAAAATTCACTGAAGCCGCGCTGGCGGCGTTGCAAAGCCGCTCAAAATGCTCATGTACTACGTGTACACGGCGCTTTTTCGCGACTTTGCGCCTTGCCATCATCGGCTTGATTGAATTTTTAGAGATGCCCCTGAGTCGGCGCAGCACGCGGTGATGGCGCGATCGTGAAGTGCGGAACTTGTCGCCTGCAAACAGGTCTGGCTTGAACTATATTCAATTCTGCGCGGGCATGCGGTCGGGTGCCAGGCCGCGCAACGCAAAGGAGACACCGCCATGCAACGTGTTCTGAAAATCTCAAGTCTGGTTTCCGCGGCCTTGGCCGCCTGGATGGTGCTGCCCGCCTCGGCGCAACAAGTCGGCAACGTCATCTCCAGCACGCCCGTGCTGAAGCGCGTCACCGAGCCGCCGCGTGGGTGCGTGACGAGCGCGACTCGCGATTGCCGCAGCGAGATGGTGACCGAAGATCGGCTGATCGGCTACAAGGTCGTCTACGAATACCAGGGCAGGCAGCACGAAGTGCAGCTACCCTTCCCGGTCGGCACCACGATTCCGATTGAGGTGTCCGGCGGCGGTTTTGCGCCAGCGGCGATGCCAACGGTTGCCGCACCGATGCCGACCTATGAACCCACCCCGCGCGTGATCGAGCGTGTTTACATTGAGCCGCGCGACTACCCGCCAGCCCGCGTCTACTATGACGATCCTTACTACAACGACCCGCTGCTACCCGCGGTGGTGGCTCTCACGCTTGGATTGGGCGCGGCGTATTACTGGGGGCCACGCTACTGGGGGCCACGCTACTACGGGCCGCGCGGCCATTTGCACTATCGCGGTCGCTGGCACCGATAGCGGTGTAGGTTGGGCAAGGTTCATCTGCCCAACAGCCCACCAAACGTTGGGCTTCGCGTTGCTCAGCGCCAACCTACGCGCTACCCTGCAAACGCCTTGCCGCCGCCATAGCTCGACAACTCCAGCATCGTCGCACCCCGGGTGACCTTCACCGCGCAATATTTGAGTCCGGCGATCTTGCCGAACGGATCGAGTGCCGGATTCGTCATCATATTCGCCGCCGCTTCGTAAAACGCGAAGGGCATGAACACGCTGCCGACCGGAATGCCTTCATCGGCGCGCACCGTGATACCGACTTCACCACGGCGCGATGCGATGGTCACGATGCCTCCTGCGGCCACGCCCACGGCGCGCATGTCCATCGGGTTCATGCTCACCACGGCTGAAGGTTCGAGTGCATCAAGCACGCTGGCGCGACGCGTCATGGAACCCGTGTGCCAATGTTCGAGCTGCCGCCCGGTGGTGAGCACAAACGGGTACTCGCTGTCCGGACGTTCATTGGCCGGGATGATATCTACCGGCACAAATTTCGCGCGCCCCGTGGCGGTCGGAAATTGCTCGACGAACACCACCGACTGACCGGGGTCGTTGTCGTCCTTGCACGGATAGGTCACACTCGATTCGCGGTTGAGGCGATCCCAACTGATACCGGAAATCGACCCCTGCGCAATGTGCATTTCTTCGTACACCGCCGCCACGCCGCTTTCATCGCCCGGATAATTCCAATCGACGCCCAGTCGCTTGGCGAGTTGCTGGATGATCCACAAGTCCTGCCGTGCGTCACCGGGCATATCGAGTGCGCGTCGGCCCAACTGCACCATGCGATCCGTGTTGGTCACGGTGCCGGTTTTTTCCGGCCACGCCGAGGCGGGCAACACCACGTCGGCAAGGTACGCAGTTTCGGTCAGGAAAATATCCTGCACCACCAGCATTTCGAGTTTCGCCAGCCCTT
This sequence comes from Usitatibacteraceae bacterium, assembly GCA_038901695.1. Classification (GTDB taxonomy): domain Bacteria; phylum Pseudomonadota; class Gammaproteobacteria; order Burkholderiales; family Usitatibacteraceae; genus UKL13-2. The sequence goes on along the minus strand of JBCKPN010000043.1, from coordinate 4,298 downwards.
CGCGCGCATGGTTGGAATCCGGATCCGACATGGCCGGGTTCTCGCCCATGACATACATGCCCTTGATGCGACCGTCACACGCGGCGTCAATGATTTCCACGACCGTGAGGCCTGGCACATTATCAAGTTTAGTGTTCCAAAGTTTTTCAAAGCGCGCGTGATGGTCAGGGTTATCGACGCGCTTGTAGTCCGGAAACATCATCGGGATCAAGCCTGCGTCAGAGGCACCCTGTACGTTGTTCTGGCCACGCAGCGGGTGCAGACCCGAACCGGGTTTGCCGACCTGGCCGGTCATCAACGTCAGCGCAATCAGGCAACGCGCGTTGTCGGTGCCGTGCACGTGTTGCGAAATACCCATGCCCCACAAAATGATCGACGCTTTGGAGGTCGCATAAGCGCGCGCGACTTCACGCAGCGTTTCAGCTGGAATGCCGCACAGCGGAGCCATTTTTTCTGGCGAAAACGCTTTGGCGTTCTCTTTCAGCGCTTCGTAGTTTTCAGTGCGGTTCTTGATGAAATCCTCGTTCACAAGCCCTTCTTCGATGATGGTGTAGATCATCGCGTTCAACATCGCAACATCCATGTCGGGCTTGAATTGCAAATAGCGCCACGCGTCGCGATATAAATCGTTGCGGCGCGGGTCGGCGACAATCAACTTCGCAGGTTTGCCACTTGTGCGGCGTACGGCATTTTTAATCCACGTCGCGGCGACCGGATGATTCGACGTTGGGTTGGCGCCGATGATAAAAATCACTTCGGCGTTTTCTACGTCACCGACTTGATTCGACACTGCGCCTGAACCGACACCTTCGAGTAACGCTACCACACTCGATGCGTGACATAGCCTCGTGCAGTGGTCAACGTTGTTCGAGCCGAAGCCCGCTCGCACCAGCTTCTGAAACAGGTACGCCTCTTCGTTGGAGCCCTTGGCGCTGCCAAATCCGGCCAATGACTTCGGCCCGTGCTGCGCTTTGATGTTGGCCAACGCGCCGCCGGCATGATCGAGCGCCTCATCCCAGGTCGCCTCGCGAAACACGTCGCGCCAGTTGTCCGGATCCATGCGAAAGTCGCCGTTTTTCGGCACGCCTGACTTGCGAATCAATGGTGTCGTGAGGCGTTGTTTGTGGTGCGCATAGTCAAAACCGAAACGTCCCTTGACACACAGCCGCGAATCATTGGCTGGACCATTGCGCCCGTCAACGCGAATGATGGTGTTGTCCTTGACGTGATACGTGAGCTGACACCCCACGCCGCAATACGGGCACACGCTATCCACCGTCTTGTCAGCTTTGATTGAGTACGCTTCCTTGGCGGGTGCTAGTGCACCGGTCGGGCACGCCTGCACACATTCACCGCACGCCACGCAGCTCGATTCACCCATCGCGTCGTCAAAATCAAACACAATTTTTGATTCGCCGCCGCGAAACGCGTAGCCGATCACATCGTTGTTTTGCACTTCGCGACAAGCCCGTACGCAGAGTGTGCATTGAATACACGCGTCGAGGTTCACACTCATCGCCGGGTGCGAAATATCTGGCAGCGGCGCGGCGTGCTTCACGGCACGCGCCTCAAAACGCGAGGTGTTCACACCGAGCCGCTCAGCCCATTGCGTGAGTTCGTTGTCAAACGGTTTGTGATTTTTCTTCGGCGCGTCTGCCATGAGCAGTTCAAACACCAGCTTCTGCGAATGCAACGCCCGCGCCGAATCGGTTGTGACTTCCATGTTATTGCTCGGGTGGCGGCAGCACGACGGTGCCAACACGCGCTCGCCTTTGATTTCGACCACACACGCACGACAATTGCCGTCGGGCCGATAGCCGGGCTTGTAACAAAGGTGTGGGATTTCCTTGCCGTGCTCCTTGGCAATTTCGATCAGCGTTTGGTCAGCAAACGCCGTGACCATGGTGCCGTCGAGCGTGAATTCGACGGTGGTACGTGCGGCGAGGGGTTCGGACAGCATGTTCATAACATAAAACCTTTTCTATCCACAGATGAACACAGATAAACACGGATGATTGCGGGATGCTTCAATGACTTTCGGGCATCTCTAAAAATCCAAACTTCGTCGCGATGCGTTGTTGCTCAAAAAATTTTATCCCTTACATATCAGGTATATGCTGCGGGCTGAAATTTTTCTCGCGCCTAGCCTCGCTTAGAATTTTGAATTTTTAGAGGTGCCCTTTCATCGTTTCCACAAGTCGCACGCTGTTTGCACGGCGTTGACGCAAATCTGTGTTTATCTGTGTTCATCTGTGGAAAGTTCTTTGAATCTTCGCTTTAGCGTTACCGCCACCGCATTAACGTGTGAACTCTTCAAGTGATTTCGTGGCTGAAGTGTTTCACCACACACCGAATCGGATTCGGTGCCGCCTGCCCCAGTCCGCAGATCGACGCATCGATCATCACTTGCGACAAGTCCTCAAGTAGACCGGTTTGCCACTTCGATTGTTCCAAGAGTGTCACCGCTTTTTCGGTGCCGACGCGGCACGGTGTGCATTGCCCGCAGCTTTCGTGCGCGAAAAATTGCATCAGGTTGAGCGCCGCGTCACGCGCCTTGTCTTGATCGGAAAGTATGACCACCGCGGCCGAGCCAATGAAGCAGCCGTGCGGTTGCAGCGTATCAAAATCCAGCGGAATGTCGCCCATGCTGGCGGGCAAGATACCGCCCGACGCGCCGCCCGGCAAATAGGCGTAGAACTTGTGGCCGTCGAGCATGCCGCCACAAAACTCGTCAATCAATTCCTTGACCGTGATGCCCGCAGGTGCCAGATGCACGCCGGGTTTGTTCACGCGACCGGAAACTGAAAACGAGCGCAAACCCTTGCGATCGTGGCGGCCGTGTCCGCTAAACCACGCTGCACCTTTTTCCAGAATCTCGCGCACCCAATATAGCGTTTCAAAGTTGTGCTCCAGCGTAGGCCGACCAAACAATCCGACTTGCGCGACATAGGGCGGGCGCAGCCGTGGCATGCCGCGCTTGCCTTCGATGGATTCGATCATGGCCGATTCTTCGCCGCAGATATAGGCACCCGCACCGCGGCGAATTTCGATCAACGGCAGTTTGACGCCGTTGGCAGACGCCCACTGTTGCGCTTCGGCCATTTCAGCTTCCAGAATCGCACGACAGTCGTGGTACTCATCGCGCAAATACACGTAACACGCATCAATACCGACCACGTGTGCGGCGATCAACATGCCTTCGATAAAACGATGCGGATCGCGTTCGAGGTAATGCCGATCCTTGAACGTTCCCGGCTCGCCTTCGTCGATGTTCACCGCCATCAGACGCGGCGCGGCTTCACTACGCACGATGCGCCATTTGCGACCGGTGGGAAAGCCCGCACCACCAAGGCCGCGCAGACCGGAGTGCTCCATTTCGGCGATGGTGTTTTCAACATCGCGCTTGCCTTGCACAACGTCCAACAGGGTCTGGTAGCCACCATCGGCTACATAGGCCCCTAGATTCAAGTGCCGGGTAACCGCATGCGTCGCCCTGCCCGCGACCGCATCGACGACATTCTCGATGGTCGCGTGGCCAAACGCGCGCTGACCCACGCACACCGCCGGCGCTTCCGCACAACGGCCGATGCACGGTGCCGCAATCACGCGCACGCTCGTGCCCAATATGTCAGGCAATTTTTTCAGCAGCGCCTCGGCACCCGCCATTTGGCAACTCAGCGTTTCGCAAACGCGAACGGTAAGTGCGGGTGGCGCGGCCTCGCCTTCCTTGATGACATCAAAGTGGTGATAAAAGGTGGCCACTTCGTACACTTCGGCTTGTGAAATTTTCATCACCTCGGCCAATGCCGCCAAATGCGATGCCGACAGATGACCAAAGCGATCTTGTATCAGGTGCAAATATTCAATCAGCAAGTCGCGCCGCAGATCGCGCCCGGCGAGCAGCGTCGCAATGGCGGCGCGTGCGTCAGGATCGACCTGACGGCCTTTGGGTGTCGTGCGCGACTTCATTTTGCGGCGAACTTCAGCCAGCGGAATCGCGGCAATGACGCGGTCGTTCATCGAAAAAGCTCTCTGGTTGCGTCTGGAAACGGAAACTACGTCGGCAAAGGTCGGCGCCGTTTGGATACGGTGCGCGCGACTGGCGGCGTGCGGTTAGCTCGGCACGGCGACCAGCGATGGTACGAAAGGATAACGTGACCACACGATACACCCCATGACGCTTGTCAAGAGACCCATATCCAGCATGCGCCCGGACGATCACTGACCGGGCGTGTGGCGCGGGGGAAAACCCGGAATGCCACGCGCCACGCGCACGCAAAGCACGGCCCGACGACAAC
>JBCKPN010000042.1:0-16292 GCA_038901695.1 Usitatibacteraceae bacterium | reverse complement strand
CATCGTCAAGGCCATCAAGGATAAGGGGCTGTTCACACTCGATGAAGTGCGCCGCCACACCAAGGCGTCCGGCTCGTGCGGATCGTGTACCGGCCTGGTGGAGCAGATCTTGATGTTCACGGCGGGGGGTGATTATTCAGAAGCGCCGAAGAAAAAAGCCATGTGCGGCTGTACCGACCATACCCATCAGGAAATGCGCGACGCGATTCGTGAACAGCATTTGCTCACCATTCCGGCAGCACAGCAGTACATGAACTGGCGCACACCGAATGGCTGCGCGAGCTGTCGCCCGGCCATCAATTACTACCTGCTCTCCACTTGGCCGCATGAGGCGCAAGATGAGCCGCAATCGCGCTTCATCAATGAACGCTCCCACGCCAACATTCAAAAAGACGGCACCTACTCGGTGATCCCGCGCATGTGGGGAGGGCAAACCAGCAGTAGTGAGCTGCGCCGCATCGCCGATGTGGTCGATAAATTCAAGATACCGAGTGTCAAGGTCACAGGTGGTCAGCGCCTCGATTTGCTCGGCGTGAAAAAGGAAGATTTGCCCGCGGTGTGGAAAGCGCTGGACATGCCATCGGGCCACGCCTACGCCAAAGCGCTGCGGACGGTGAAGACCTGTGTGGGCTCGGAGTGGTGCCGCTTTGGCACGCAGGATTCCACCAAAATGGGTCAAGAACTTGAGCGCGCATTGTGGCGTATGCAGGCACCACACAAGGTCAAGCTTGCGGTATCCGGTTGCCCGCGCAACTGTGCCGAGTCGGGCATCAAGGATGTCGGCGTGATTGGTGTGGACTCAGGTTGGGAGTTGTATGTGGGAGGTAATGGCGGCATCAAGACCGAGGTTGCACAATTTTTCTGCAAGGTCGAGACCCACCAACAAGTGCTCGAATATTCAGGCGCGTTCTTGCAGCTCTATCGGGAAGAGGGCTGGTACCTCGAGCGCACCGTTCACTATGTCAATCGTGTCGGGCTCGATTACGTGAAAAAGAAAGTGCTCGATGACAACGCCAATCGCCTGGCGTTGTGGGAACGACTGCAATTCACCCTTGATGGCGAACCCGACCCGTGGCATGAGCCGACGCGGGCGCGGGTGGACTTGAAGCAGTTCATTCCGATCCAGGTGATGGCGTGAAGAGCTTTTCCACAGATGAACACAGATGAACACAGATGAACGCAGATAAGGCTTCTCGCTTTCGAAAGTGTCCATTTCATGCGCATTTCCAGCCACTTTTGCTCCAAAGCGCGCTCCAGGATTGGGGTTTCTGCTTTTGACTTTATCCGTGTTCATCTGTGTTCATCTGTGTTCATCTGTGGAAAAACCTTTTTCTCAACTCTCGCAATATCGACGCCGTGACCTTTATCCCCATCTGCAAACTCGACGACATTGCGCCACTCGGTGCGCGTCGCTACCATCGCAGCGACGGCAAAGTCATCGCGATTTTTCGCACAGCAGTCGATACGGTATTCGCGCTGGAAGATAAATGTCCGCACAAAGGCGGACCGCTGTCGCAGGGCATCGTCTTCGGCGAATCGGTCGCCTGCCCCTTGCATAACTGGTGCATCGGATTGAAAGATGGTCACGCCGTGTTGCCGGATGTCGGCGTGGCGGCGCGCTTTGATGTGCGCGTGGTCGAGGGTCGCGTGGAATTGGATCTTGCGTCTGGCGCGTGTGGGATTTCCGGTGACTGATCTAACCATGCGCGCCACTGAAACCAGATCAACCTGCTGTTACTGCGGCACCGGTTGCGGCGTGGTGATTGAAAGCAGCGCTGGTGTCATTACCGGTGTGCGCGGCGACGCGGCGCACCCGGCAAATTTTGGCAAGCTGTGCACCAAGGGCGCGACGCTCGCCTTGACCATGCAGCCCTCCGCCACCACCGGACGGGCGCGCTATCCCGAAGCCCGCGCAGATCGCACACAGCCGCGCCAACGTGCGACCTGGCAAGAAACACTTGATACGCTCGCCACCAAATTCGCCGACACCATTCAGCAGCACGGACCGGATGCAGTCGGTTTTTATGTATCAGGACAATTGCTGACTGAAGACTATTACGTCTTCAACAAGCTGGCAAAAGGGTTGATTGGCACCAACAACATCGATACCAACTCGCGGCTGTGCATGTCCTCGACCGTGACCGGCTATCAGCAAACGCTGGGCACAGACGCCCCGCCGTGCAGCTATGAAGACATCGACCACGCCACTTGTCTGTTTATCGCCGGATCTAACACGGCATTTGCCCATCCGGTTTTGTTTCGGCGCATTGAGGCGGCGAAGGTGGCCAATCCGCAATTGAAAATAATTGTGGTCGATCCGCGCCGCACAGAAACAGCCGCCGACGCCGATTTGCATCTGCCCATCCTGCCGGGCACTGACGTCGCCCTTTTCCATGCCATGCTGCATGTGATGTTGTGGGAAGAATGGGTGGATCGCCGCTACATCGACGCACACACGGAAGGCTTCGACGCACTACGCACGCTAGTACGTGAGACCAGCCCCGCCATCGCGGCTGAAATTTGCGGCGTACCCGCTGCCGATATCATCACCGCAGCGCGCTGGTTTGCTACCTCATCGGCGACGCTGTCCCTGTATTGCCAAGGGTTGAATCAATCGACCAGTGGCACGGCAAAAAACGCGGGGCTCATCAATTTGCATCTAGCGACCGGACAGATTGGCCGCGCAGGCACCGGACCCTTCAGCCTCACCGGACAGCCGAATGCGATGGGTGGGCGGGAAGTGGGCGGGTCCGCCACCACGTTGGCCGCGCATCGCGATATTGCTAATGCCGCGCATCGTGAAGAGCTGCGCGCTTTTTGGGGAGCCGAGCGCATTTCAGGAACACAAGGCAAGACCGCTATCGAGATGTTCGATGCCGCACGGCGTGGCGAGATCAAGATTCTGTGGATCGTGTGTACCAATCCGGCGCAGTCGATGCCGGATTTGCAGCAGGTTCAAGCAGCACTGAGGACGGCTGAGCTTGTCATCGTGCAGGATGCGTATCGCAATACCGAGACCAGCGTGTTTGCGGATGTGCTGTTAGCGGCCACCAGTTGGGGCGAGAAAGACGGCACGGTGACCAATTCCGAACGGCGCATTTCGCGCGTGCGCGCGGTCTCACCTGCACTCGGCGAGGCGCGCCACGACTGGCGGATTGCACGCGATTTTGCGCGCCTGCTGGAGAAAAAGCTGCGCCCTGACGCGCCATCGATGTTCAATTTTTTGTCGGCTGAAGAGGTATGGAACGAGCACCGTGCGCTCACGCGCGGGCGCGATCTGGATATCACCGGGTTGTCGTATGCCCTGCTCGACACACGCGGGCCGCAGCAATGGCCGTTTCCTGCCGGGGCGACCGCCGGCCAGGTCCGGTTGTACACGGATGGCAAATTTCACACCGAGAGCGGGCGCGCCAAGTTCTTTGCGGCGAAGTATCAGCCGGTCGTCGATAAAGTTGACGCGCATTATCCGTTCAGACTCAGCACTGGCCGCTTGCGTGACCAGTGGCACGGCATGAGCCGCAGCGGCACGGTGGCACGCTCGTTTGGCCATGTGCCAGAACCACGTCTGGCGATGAATGTTCACGATCTGGCGCGACGTGGATTGACAGCGGGCGAATTGCTGCGCGTGAAATCGCGGCGCGGCGAAATCTATGTGCAGGCTGAGGCGAGTGAGGGGATGCGCTCCGGCCAGGTGTATCTGCCGATGCACTGGGGCAAACGCTTTTTGGGTGGTGCTAACAGTGCCGGTGTGAATACGCTCACCACCCCTGACTTCGACAGTTTTTCCATGCAGCCTGAGCTCAAGCACAGCGCGGTCAATGTGGTCTCGGCAGGGCTCGCCTGGAACATGGTGGCGTTTGCGACCTGTGCGGGCAATGAAAATGAGCTGATCGATCAACTGACCACCTTGCAGCCGGGCGTGGCCTATATGAGCTGTGTGTTGATCGGGCGCGACCAACCCGGCGTGCTGGTGCGTGTGGCGCACCATGGCGCACCCGCCTTGGCATGGATCGCCGCATTCGATGCGGTGATGGCACTCGATGGCAGCGATGTGCTGCGTTACGATGATGCGCGTCGCGGTAGCGCCAGACGCATGCTGCTTGCCGAGGATCGCCTGCTTGCCGTGCGGCTGTCGGGAGACCACGCTGCCACCCAGAGTGGTGAATGGCTGCGTGCATGGCTGTTGAGTGGCCAACCCGTCGCCGACATTCGCCGACTGCTGCTCTCGCCAGTAGCCGAAGCGCCGCTGGGCGTGGCACCACTCAGCCGCAGCGTGTGTCAATGTCTGGATGTCTCTGAGGCGCGCATTCGGGAATGCCTCAGCAATATTGCGGGCAGCACGCAGGCACGCTTGGGCGCATTGCAGGCCAAGCTCAAATGCGGTACAGAGTGCAGCTCGTGTTTGCCAGAATTGAAATCACTGGTGATCGAATCGACATCCCAACCAGAAGCGGTAGCGGCATGAGTGCCAAGCGACCGCTATGTCGGCGTCCGCGACCAAACGCATCAAGGTAGCCGCATAACAAGTAACCGCATAACACTTGCCCTCAACGCGGTCAGCGGCGCAAACTGTGCGTTCTGATTTTCGGCGCGAGAACGTTTTCGATGGCAACGGTCGGCTTTATTGGGTTGGGCAACATGGGCGGCCACATGATCCGCCGACTGATTGAGGCCGGTCATACGTTGCAAGTGTATGCACGTCGACCGCAAGCCATGCGGTCGTTTGCGGCGCTGGGCGCGCTCACCACCGCTTCGTCGGCTGCTGCTGCTCGCGACGCAGAATTTATATTCACCAACGTCACCGCCACGGCGGATGTCGAATCGGTGTTGCTCGGTTCCGCTGGTGCGATTGAAACTGCGGCACCCGGCGTCATCGTCTGTGACTTTTCGACCATCGATGCACACGCAACTCGCGCGATCGCAGCCACACTCGCCGCACGTAATATCGCGTTTCTCGATTGCCCCGTTTCGGGGGGAACCAAGGCCGCCGAAGCAGGCACGCTCACCATGCTGGTTGGCGGTGATGCGCAAGCGCTCGGCAAAGTCAGACCGTTACTCGACACACTCGCCAGCAACATTTTTCACATGGGCGCAGTCGGCCACGGCCAGGTGACCAAAGCGTGCAATCAGATCGTGCAGGTCGTTGCCATTCAGGGTATCGCCGAGGCGATGCTCTACGCGCGCAGCAATGGCGTTGAAACACAAAAAGTCGTTGACGCATTGATGTCCGGATTTGCCGGTTCAAAAATGCTCGGGCTCATGGGCCCGAAAATGGCGGCGCGTGATTTCGCTGCAGGCATTGAAGCGCGCTTGCATCATAAGGATCTCGGACTCGTCGCCGACGCGGCCGCCAAGCAGCACCTGCCGTTGCCTGCGGTCGCCCTGGTGCACGCACAATTGTCTAAACTCATGGAAGCCGGGTGGGGGACGATGGATACTTGCAATCTATTGCGGGTGTTGGAGCAGGCAATGGATACGAAAATGAGCGCAGCTGAACACAGATAAACCCAAGCGTTGGCTTTGGAACATTTGAAGTGATCTCGCCTATTGGCGGGCATTTCCAAGCGAAAATGCCTGGAAGTGCCCGCCCCGCCTTGAGTTTTAATCTGTGTTTATCTGTGTTCATCTGTGGATAAGAATTTTGCGCATTGCCAAATGACTGAATCAAAAAAAACCAAACTCATTCAGCGCGGTCGAGCGACGATCAGCCAAGCGCGCACCGTCAATCTGCCGGTACAACGTGCCTCCACTGTGTTGTTTGATTCGCTGGCGCACATGGACGAAGTACAGCAGCGCCATTTGCGCGACGAGCAGGTGCCTGTCTACGCAACGCTCAACATGCCGCAAGTGGTGGCACTGGAAAATGCGGTCGCGGAAATCGAAGGCGGTTATCGTGCGATGACATTTCCGAGTGGCATGGCGGCTGTGGCGGGCGCGATTCTGGCGTGCGTGAAATCGGGCGATCACATCTTGATGACTGATGGTTGCTACGACCCGGCGCGGCATTTTTGCGATACGGTGTTGGCGCGCATGGGCGTTGAGACGACCTACTACGACCCGCTGATCGGTGCTGGCATTGCCGCACTGATGCGACCCAACACGACGTTGGTTTACACCGAGAGTCCGTCGTCAAACACGTTTGAAGTACAGGACATTCCGGCCATCACGGCGGGGGCACATGCGCGCGGCGCGGCGGTCATCATGGACAACGCGTGGGCGACTGGAATGTTGTTCGATGCGTTTTCGCATGGCGTCGATGTTGTGGTGCAACCCGCGACTAAGTACTATGCCGGGCACGCCGATGTGCTGATCGGCCTCGTGGTCGCGAATGAAAAATATTGGCCACAACTCAAGGCCACCAACTACGCGCTTGGCCAGCGTGCCTCGCCTGATGATTGTTTTCTCACCCTGCGCGGCATGCGTACGCTCGGTGTTCGCCTTGACCAACACGCCCAATCCGCCGTGACGCTTGCACACTGGCTGCAAAATCGTCCGGAGGTGGCACGGGTGTTGTTTCCAGTCCTAGAAATTGACCCCGGCCACAGGCTGTGGAAACGTGACTTTAGCGGTGCGTCAGGATTGTTCGCCATCGAATTGAATCCGTGCACAACTAAACAGCTCGCGGCGATGATTGACGGCTACCAATACTTTGGCCTCGGCTACTCGTGGGGCGGATTCGAGTCTCTGGTGATGGCCTCATACCCGAAGCGCAGTGTCGCACCGTGGCAGGGCGGGCAGCTGGTGCGATACAGTATTGGCCTCGAAGAGGTGGAGGATTTGATGCGCGATTTGGTGGATGGTTTTGAGCGGATGAAACGCGCATGACACGACAATCCGCGATCGCGCACGCCGAAGCCTACTTCGATACAAAGGCATTTCACGCTGACCTCGCGCGACGCGTGGCGATTCCTACCGAAAGCCAAAACGCGGAACGCGGCAACGAGTTGTTGCGGTACTTGCGGGACGAACTCACGCCGGTGATCGAGGCAATGGGTTTCACTTGCCAGCGTTTCGACAACCCGAAATCGGGCGGACCGTTTTTGGTCGCCTCGCGCATCGAGGATGAAAAATTACCGACCGTGTTGTCATACGGTCACGGCGATGTGGTGCGCGGGCTTGACGTGCAATGGAAAACCGGCCTGTCGCCGTGGACGTTAAGCGTCGAAGGCGATCGCATCTACGGCCGTGGCACGGCGGACAACAAGGGTCAGCACAGCATCAACTTGGGCGCGATCCAGAGTGTGCTCGCGGCCCGTGGCAAACTCGGATTCAATTGCAAACTGTTGATTGAGACCGGTGAAGAAATCGGCTCGCCCGGCTTGAACGATTTCTGTCGCGCCCATCAAGCCTTGCTTAAGGCGGATGTGTTTATCGCCAGCGACGGCCCGCGCCTCACGCCGGATCGACCGACCATCTTCCTTGGATCGCGCGGCGTGATGAACTTTGATTTGACGATTGATTTGCGCGAAGGCGCACATCACTCCGGCAATTGGGGCGGCTTGATTGCCGACCCCGGCATCGTGCTGGCGCACACCATCGCGTCGATCACCGATACGCGCGGTGCGATTCGCGTACCCGAATGGCGACCGGCGAATATTCCCGATAGCGTGCGCGCGGCGCTCGCCGACTGCGATCCGTCGGGCGGTGACGGCGCACCTGCAATCGATCTCGAATGGGGTGAACCCGATTTGACACCCGCCGAGCGCGTGTTCGGTTGGTCGAGTTTCACCGTGCTGGCCATGAAAGCCGGCAACCCGGATTTTCCCGTCAACGCGATTGCGCCTCGCGCATGGGCGCGATGTCAATTGCGCTTTGTGGTTGGCATCGACCCGCACGATATTGTTCCCGCGTTGCAGCGTCACCTTACGCGTGAGGGTTTTGGTCAAGTCGCTGTCACCCCTGCGCGCGATGAAATCATGCACGCCACTCGACTCGACCCGGATTCGCCGTGGGTCAAATTTGCTGTCGCATCGATCACCCGCACCACCGGCAAGAAACCGGCGATTCTGCCCAACCTCGGCGGCTCGCTACCCAATGAAGTGTTCGCCGAAACGCTGGGATTGCCCACGGTGTGGATTCCGCATTCGTATTCGGCGTGCAGTCAGCACGCACCCAACGAACACATGCTGGCACCGATCGCCCGCGAAGGCTTGCAAATCATGGCCGGATTGTTTTGGGATCTGGGTGAGCCCGCGTTGCGGCCGACAAACTGAATCATCAACCATTGATTGTTGGGAAGGATTTTTCTGTGCGTACCTTGATATCAATTTTCGCCTTGCTATTATCGATGAGTGTTGCCGCGCAGATGCCCGCGCCGCCGCCAGAACCAGATTTCAACATTCGCGAGCACTACACCAAGTACGAGTACCGCATGCCGATGCGCGATGGCAAGCGCCTATTTGCATCGGTGTATGTGCCGAAAGATCAGTCTAAACCCTATCCTTTCCTGATGCAGCGCACCCCGTACAGCGCGGCACCCTATGGCGTCGACGAGTATCCGCGTCGTCTCGGGCCGTCCACGGATTTGCTCAAAGCGGGCTACATTTTTGTCACGCAGGATGTGCGCGGTCGCTTTATGTCGGAAGGCATTTTCTTGGAGATGACGCCGCACAAAGTCGTCAAGGGCCCCAAAGATGTCGATGAAAGTACCGACATGTACGACACGGTGGAGTGGCTCTTGAAGCACGTGCCAAACCACAATGGTCGGGTCGGCATCTGGGGCAACTCGTACCCCGGTTTTTTTGTGTCGGCGTCGATCATCAACGGCCACCCCGCGATCAAAGCGGCCTCACCGCAGGCACCCGTCACCGATTTATATATGGGTGACGACAGTTATCACAACGGCGCTTTTAAGCTCGCGGCGAACTTTGGTTTCTATACGTCGTTCAAGCAACAAGATACGCCGACCTTGCCGCCGCGAGACCGCGTCACATTCAACTACGCCACGCAGGACGGTTACGAATTTTTCCTGAATGCCGGCACACTCGCCGATATCGTCGGGCTGGTCTCCAAAGACCCCAAGTCGCTATTTCCCGAGCAGGTCAACAACGACACCTACACCGAGTACTGGCAGTCACGCGATATTTCACGCCACCTCAAAAATATCAACACCGCCGTGTTGACCGTCGGCGGCTGGTACGACTTGGAAGACCCGCTCGGCCCGCTCAAAACCTATCGCGAGATTGGCAAACACAACAAAGGTATTTTCAATTCACTGGTGATGGGGCCGTGGTCGCACGGCGGCTGGCTGCGCTACGACGGCACCAAATTAGGCCACGTTGATTTCGGCGCCAAGACCGCCGAGTATTACCGCAAGAATATTTTGCTGCCGTTTTTTGAAAAACACCTTAAAGACAAAGACGCCAAGCTCGCTGAGGCGAATGTATTCGAAACCGGCACCAACGTCTGGCGGCAGTATGCACAGTGGCCACCCGCAGCCGCACAACGCAAAACGCTTTACCTCAAGGCGGGCGGCAAACTCGGCTGGAGTGCGGATGCTGGAAAGTCGTTTGATGAATACGTGAGCGATCCGGCCAAGCCGGTGCCCTACACCACGGCGGTTTCCATCAGCGTGCCGCAGGAATATGTGGTTGGCGACCAGCGGTTCTCGGCATCGCGCACCGATGTACTGGTATACCAGAGCGATGTGCTGGAAGAAGACATCACTATCGCCGGGCCGATAACGCCCACGCTTGTGGTATCGACCAGTGGCACTGACAGCGACTTTGTCGTGAAGCTGATTGACGTCTACCCGGCGGAACTCAACGCCGCCAATACCGGTGCCGCGCCTGCGCCCGCCGCCGAGCTGCGCGACGTGCCGGTACCGCGCCAAGTGATGGCGGGCTACCAGCAACTGATTCGCGGCGACCCGATTCGCGCCAAATTTCGCAACAGTTTTGTCACGCCAGCGCCGATGGTGCCGAATCAGGCCACAAAACTTTCTTTCGAGATGCCGGACGTGCTGCACACGTTCAGACGCGGCCACCGCATCATGGTGCACATTCAGTCGTCGTGGTTTCCGCTGGTCGATCGCAATCCGCAAACGTTCGTCTCCATTCCTAAAGCCAAGGCCAGTGACTATGTGAAAGCCACGCAGCGCGTATATCTTGGCGGGCGCGGCGCGACCGAGAGCTCTGCGATTAACTTAATGGTGCTACCGCCACCGGGCAAATGAATTTATTGATGATGCGAAAACGTTAGAGCAAACTCGCCTATTGGCGCGCACTTTCAGGCATTTTTTGCCTGAAAGTGCGCGCCAATAGGCGAGTCTCAATAACCCATCTCAACACCAACACGACGGAAAATTTTCATGCGTATCCTCGTTTCAGCGCTCACCTGTATTCTGTTTCTTGTTGGCTGCAGCAGCTTGCCGTCGGCCGTCGCGCCAACGACTGCGTCTCCGCAGATCAGCGCCGATGCGCGCTTTGCCGTACACGTCGAAAACACGCTTGATGAAATGTGGCGGGAATTTCCGGAGTTTGCGTTGCGTGCGGGCAATTACAAGTACGCGGAGCAGTTGTCGATTCCTGACCAAGCACGACGTGACCGATCGCTGGCGTTTTACGAGCGGCACCTGACGGCACTCGCGACGATCAATCCTGCCACCCTCAGCGCGTCGCATCAGGTTGATCTGGTGTTAATGAAAAACCGCTTTGAATCGAGCCGCTGGAATCTCACCACCTTTAAGGCGTGGCAATGGCAACCGTCGACCTACAACGTTGGCAATGAATTTGGCGTATTGATTAACACCAATTTTGCGCCGCTCGATACTCGTTTGCGTCACATCCTTGCGCGCTTGGAAAAAGTGTCGGCGTACTACGCCGCTGCCAAGGCGAGCATCGCCAATCCCACAACGGAGCACACCACGCTCGCGCTGCGGCAAAGCAAAGGCACGCTCAGTGTATTTGGGGCAGACCTGCTGAAAAAAGTGGACGCATCCGGCTTGCGTGCTGATGAGAAGTCGTTGTTCCGCACGCGCGTTGAAACGGCGACCAGCGCCATCAACGACTACGTTGAGTTTCTTGGGAGACTCGAAACCAAACTCAAATCCGGTGCCGCGCGCAGTTTTCGCATTGGCCGCGACCGCTACGAACAAAAATTCGCCCACGACATTCAATCGCGCTATACCGTCACTCAGCTCCACCAACGCGCCATCGCCGACAAAGCGGCCATCCACGACGCGATGGAAAAATTGGCGCGCCAAGTGTGGTCGAAGTACATGGGCACGGCCACGCCGCCGAGTGATCGATTGCTGATGATTCGCGCCGTGATGGACGAACTCAGCAAACGCCACACGACCCGCGAGACGTTTGTCGACACTATCCGCAAGCAGATTCCTGAGCTCGATGCGTTTGTGCGCGAAAAGGATTTGATTGATCAGGACCCGACGCGGCCACTGGTGGTGCGCGAAACGCCGCTCTATATGCGTGGCAGTGGAGCGGGCGCTTCCATCAGCGCCCCCGGCCCGTTTGACCCAACGGCGAACACCTACTACAACGTCACGCCGCTCGATGCCATGACGCCAGAAGAGGCGGAATCGTATCTGCGTGAATACAACGATTGGACGCTGCAAATTCTCAACATCCACGAAGCCATCCCCGGCCATTACACGCAATTGATGCACGCCAACAAAACCAAAAGCCTCGTCAAATCACTGTTTGGCAATGGCGCAATGATCGAAGGCTGGGCGGTATTCAGCGAAAGGCTGATGCTCGATGCGGGCTACGGCAATCACGCGCCGGAAATGTGGTTGGCCTGGTACAAATGGAATCTGCGCAGCGTGGTCAACACCATTCTCGATATTGAAATTCAAACTATGGATATGTCGCGCGAGGCAGCCATCACATTGATGACACGCGAAGCGTTTCAGCAGCAGACCGAAGCCACCAGTAAGTGGCTGCGCGCGACCTTGTCGCAGGTGCAGCTCACCAGTTATTTCAGTGGCTACACGGAAATCACCGCGTTGCGCGATGAGATTCGCGCCAAACGCGGCAAGGATTTTTCGGTCAAGGCGTTCAACAATCAATTCCTGTCATATGGCAACGCGCCGGTGAAATCGATTCGGGAATTGATGGGGGCGGGGCAGTAGACCCGTTGCTACATTGCAAGGCCTGATTCATTCTGCTCATTGCCTAGTTTTGGCAATAGCGGCAGCTTTTACTTCACTCCAGGACATCACATCGTTTGGGTTTGCCAGATGATCTGCTAGACGGCGGTCGAGTTCCGTTTTTTGCGTTTCAGTCAACGCTGGCGCAGCCCCACGACTAACGATGCTGTCCCAGATCGCCTCAACCAGCTCGATCTGTTCGTCAACGTCGAGCACACTTGCCTGCTGTAAGAGTTGTGTGTTCATGGCCTAGATCTATTCAAAACTAATGGTGCGATTCTAGCGCGCCTCGCATCCCATGTTGAACGTGTGCCTAACGCGCTAAGGGGCTACGCGCTCTAGCGCAGTCTGCCGGGTTGGCGCGTAGCCCGAAAGGAGCAACGCGTATTTCGGGGTTCCATTGCATAACGATCATCCCGGATTGCGCTGCGCTTTATCCGGGCTACGACCGTCGTAGGTCAGGGGCGCTGCGCGGCGCTTTATCGCGCAGCGCCCCCTGAACCGTGTGGTTAGCCGCACGTTCACAGGCGCTTGCCAAGGCTTGCCCTTTCTTCAAGGTCGTAGCCAATGGCTTTATAGAAGGCGATGACTGAAGCGTTCGTTGAGCGCACTTGCAGATTAACCTTTGGACACCCGAGATTCTTGAGCCCGTTTTCCACTGCGCGCATGAGTAGGCGGGCAGTTCCGTTCCGACGATACTCCGGATGTACCGCGAGATGGTGAACCCAACCTCGCACACCATCAAACCCACCCATGACTGCGCCAACGAGCTTTGTGCTAGCAACGGCTACCAACAGAAGTTCGGGTTGAACTGTCAGCTTTCTCTTGATTATTTCAGATGGTTCGTTCCAAGGCGGATCATCAGCGAAGACTTCTTTCCACAGGCTGACTAAGCTTGCGTGATCGTCTGCGGTGAAAGGGCGAATATCAACAGTGGGCATGCTGGCTGCTCTCCCTGTGGGCGGCTAACGTTCGCGGTGAGCGGCGCGAGCCGCAGGCGAGCGTCCGATCTCCACCGCGGGGTTAGGCGCGCTCATGGAATTTCGACAGGGACATCTCTGAGAAAAACTGGAAGGTCCATGGTTGGTGGTCGTAGAGAGGCTTGGTAGAGCATCTCTGCGACGTACCCACGGTGGTAGGTCTTGTGATTCACAATGTGCAGCAGCATATCTCCGCGTGTCATTGCGCCTGCCCCTCCGTCAACGAACGCAAATTGCATCACTTCGTCGTGCGACAGTTCAGAGAGATCATCAGCATAGGAGATGTACCAACTGTCGATCCGGGCTTGGGAGGTCTGTAACTCGCCAAGGGTTGGCAAAGTATCCGTATTCCGCGAGGTAAATCCATGGGGCCTGCCCAGAAGATGAGCTTGCCAGATCAGGTCGACCACATAGGCATGATTTAGTGTCTTGACCATACTGCCTGCCCCGTCACTTCGCTGCGCTGTGACTTCGTGATCGGGTAGCTTCGAAAGCGCCTCAAACAGACGCATGTTCGCCCAAGCCGTGTAGCGAGTCAGCATTCGGATATTTCGGAGAGCAGACATCGAAGCGCCTAACGAATGAGTTAAAGGGCTGGCTTTAGGCAGTCCGACTTGAACGATAGGTTAGGGCCTCGATTGCCACGATATGTCCACCTTTCGGTGACGCGCTACGCAATCTCGTAGATAGAGATTGATAAGACTTTGATAGGGCACACCAGCTTCTTCAGCCATTTTTTTGAAATAGCCGATGACATCCTCGCTCAAACGCATCGTTACGGATTTTTTGAGCTTTGCCGCATAGGGATTCTTGCGAGCCTGCATTTTTGAGAGATCGTATTCAGCTTTCATGACATAACTCCTTGATAGTATTTGGCCTCGGCCTTTGTCGCTTTTCTGGCCGAGATAATCCGAATGACGTTGGCCGGATCTACATCAATCTTTAACTCTGACACTCCGTCTGCAAGTCGTCGCGACTGGCCTGCATTGCCATGCACGAGTCTGTCAACATGAAAGTGCATGTCCCACTTGCCGTTTGAAGCCATTGTGGCTGGAAACGCGCACCATTGCTAGTGTTTTGGATCCGTCCACGCTAATCAGGTTTCGCCGCTATTCGCTCCGGCACGTGTAACGATCCCCACCCCCACCGCCGCCCGGGACAGTCGATCATTGATCGCTTCCCACGCCGCCTCCTTCGGCGGTGCTTCAATGAGCATCATGGAGGTGCCGGCTGCATCGAGCGTGCGCAGGCTCGCGTAGAGGTCACGCGCAAAGTCTTCGACTTTTGTCGGCGCCTGAATCCACACCAGCGGCCGCAGGTTACGCACGCCGACGCCAACAGGAGACGGTTTGACCTTCGGCTTTGCTGCGAACGCTAACACTGCAACCCGCTTGCCTGCGGCGAGCAGGACGTCAACCTCGGCGGCGAGCGCATCGTTCGTGATCAACTTGAGTGGCGTGCGCGGCGCGTAGTGCGCCGCACGATCACCGGACACACGTGGAAGCGTGCCGTCAGATAATTGTGCGCCTTCGCGCGTGCTCACAGCAACACCGATCACGCGCTCAATGTCTGCCATTGAAATCGCTCCCGGTCGCAGCAGCACCGGTGCCTTGCCGGACAAATCCAGAATGGTCGATTCGATGCCGACATCGCACGCGCCGCCGTCGAGCAGCGTGATCGGATGTTTGACCTTGGACGATTTGTCTGACGCTTGACCGACGATGAGAGCGCCAAATTCGCTCGCGACATGTGCGGCGGTGGTCGGCGACACATGACCGAAGCGATTTGCCGACGGTGCGGCGACAATGCCGCTGCCGTGTTTGGCGAACGCGTCGAGCAGAGCCTGCGCAACTGGATGCGCGGGGCAACGCAGGCCGACCGTGCTCTGTCCGCCCGTGACCACGTCGGAAATGGCATCGGTCTTTTTCAGAATCAATGTGAGCGGGCCTGGCCAAAACGCCTTGATGAGTGGGGCGACATGCGAGGGCATGCGCTTCGCCCAGCGGCCGAGGTCATCGCCCTTGCGCACGTGCACGATCAACGGATGATCGGCGGGGCGACCCTTGGCGGCGAAAATCCGTTTTACCGCAGCCTCGTTGGTCGCATCGGCCGCCAGACCATAGACGGTCTCGGTTGGCATCGCGACAAGTTCGCCACGAACAAGGGCGTGGGCCGCATCGACAATTTGTTTTTTGGTGGGCATGCTGCATTTTGCCGTAGTTTGTTGGTGGCTCTGCGCGGGTGGATGTGCGCACCGCTAGAATGACGTCATCATGTCCAACACCTCTACGCCCGCAAATTGGCGACTTTCTGTCGCGCCGATGATGGACTGGAGCGATCGGCATTGCCGATATTTCCATCGGCTGCTGACCAAACACGCACGGCTCTACACCGAAATGATCACCACCGGTGCGCTGATGCACGGGGACCGGCCGCGCCATCTTGATTTTAACATCGACGAACATCCGGTCGCGTTACAGTTGGGCGGCAGCGACGCCGCAGACTTGGCGACGTGCGCGAAACTTGGACAAGACTGGGGCTACGACGAAATCAATCTGAATTGCGGCTGTCCCTCCGAGCGCGTGCAGCGTGGCAGCTTTGGCGCGTGTCTGATGGCGGAACCTTCGCTGGTGGCGGACTGCGTCAAGGCGATGGTCGATGTCGTGTCGGTTCCGGTGACGGTGAAACATCGCATCGGCATCAATGCCGTCGAGAGTTATGACTTTGTGCGCGACTTTGTCGGCACGGTGGCAGAGGCTGGTTGCAAGGTGTTCATCGCGCATGCTCGTAACGCCATCCTGAAAGGCTTGAGCCCGAAAGAAAACCGCGAAATTCCACCATTGAAGTATCAGTACGTGTATCAGTTGAAGCGCGATTTTCCGCAATTGACCATTGTGCTCAACGGTGGCGTGACGTCGGGCGCGGACGTTCACGCCCACCTTCAACACGTCGATGGTGTCATGTTGGGTCGCGAGGCGTATCACAACCCGTACTGGCTCTCGACGTGGGATCATGCCTTCTTCGACCGCGAGGCGACATTCTGCGAACGCGAAGACATCGAGGCGGCGATGGAAGCCTACATCGTCAAGCAGATGGCACGGGACACCGGGTTTCATCCGCACAATGTGCGTCGGCACCTGGTGGGTTTGTACAAGGGCTTGCCCGGCGCGCGCGCGTGGCGGCGCAAGATTACCGGCAATACGATT
>JBCKPN010000041.1:0-16301 GCA_038901695.1 Usitatibacteraceae bacterium | reverse complement strand
CACGACATTCCAACTATTCAAACTATTCATCCTAGGAGAAACGCAATGACCCACGCATCGATGTTGAAAGCAAGAAGGCAAAATCAAAAACACAAGCGGGAGCTCGAAGTCGAAGCCAAGCGCGTGAAGCGAGAGGCCAAGCTTGCCGTGGCGGGGCCCGCCGTGAAGAAGGAAAAAATCAAGAAGGAAAAAGTCGAGACCGAGAAAGTGAAGCCGACAAAGGTGAAGAAAGTGAAGCTATCGAAAGAAGAGATGGGTCGGGCGGAATCGAAGAAAGGGAAAGCCGCCGCAAAGTAGAAGCAAGGTTCTGCGCACGCCGCGGGCGCAATGCACCCGCGCCGCGCTAACTTGCGTGCTGACGCTGTATCGTTTCCCGGTATGGCTTCAAGCCGGCCGCGAGCAGCGCAATCGCGGCCAGACTGGCGACGCTGCCGACAATCAGCATCGACCACTTCAGCGCCAGATCGTCAGCGAACACGTAATCGGTCACCAGCGCCACGGCGGTCGGGCCAATGCCCAGACCGATCAAATTGACGATGAATAAATAGACCGCGGTCGTCTGTCCGCGCATCTGGTTGGGAACGATGGCCACGATCGCCGCCGGTGCCGCGCCGAACGGCATGCCGAGGGCAAACACCGATGGTGCCAGCAGAATCGCGGCGAGCGTGCCGTTGTCGGCGAGCAAATAGACGTTGCCGATGATGGCCGCAGCGGCAGCAATTATGCCGACGCGCAGCGCGGCGTCGCTCCTGCCCTGCTTTAACCAACGATCGGTCAGCCACCCGCCGAACAAAATGCCGAGGCAACCAAACACCATCACGATCAGCCCGTAAACGATGCCCACCTGACCCGCCTGCCAACCGAAGGTGCGGATAAAAAAGCTCGGTACCCACGCCGCCGTGCCGTACGAACAAAACGCGATCATCGCAAAACCGAGGTTGTGGCACAGCACGGTACGGCGGTTGCGCCACAGGTACGCCAGCACCTCGGCAAACGGCACCTCGTTTCCCGCCGCGTTGCCTTCGCGCGGTGGTTCGCGCACCAGCAAAAACGCCAGACTGAAGACGATGCCGCTGATCCCGAGCACGAAAAACACCACTTGCCACGGGCGTACGTCGCCGACCAATGGCAGCGTTACAGCGCCCTGCGCGTCCGCGAATTGAATCACCAGACCGCCGAGCAAAAAGGCAATCCCCGAGCCCAGATAGATGCCCATCGAGTAAACGCTGATCGCGGTCGCCCTGCGCTCGGGCGGAAAATAATCGGCGATCATCGAGTAAGCGGCCGGTGACAGCGTGGCCTCGCCGACGCCGACGCCGACGCGAAACAGAAACAACTGCCAATATGATTGCGCCAATCCGCACAACGCGGTCATCGCGCTCCAGACCACTACGCCCGCAGCGATCAGGCCGCAACGATTCCAGCGATCGGCGAGGCGACCCAGCGGAATCCCCAGAATCGTATAAAAGATCGCAAACGAAAAGCCCATCAACAAGCTCATTTGCGTGTCGTTGATATCGAGGTCGCGGCGGATCGGGCCGACCAGCAGATTCAGAATCTGCCGGTCGATAAATGAAAACACGTAGGCAATCATCAGGATGCCAACCACCATCCAGGGGTAGGCCATCGATTTTGTCTGTGCGCTTGCTGTCGTATCCATTGAAGGGTTCCCGAGTCTCACTAGCGGTGGGCGGCTCGACCCGCAATCCGTTCCGAGGCGCAGATTGTTGACCATTTTTGCATTCGTTGCCAACTATTCTGTGCCACCCCCGCACACCAGCGACGAACGGTGCGCATGCCTCGTGCTCGCGCGTCGGCGGGCGCGTAAATCAAAGGGGTCAGGGTGAATTGTTTTACAGAATGCCAAAAATAAATCACGCTCACCCCTTTGATTAGTCAGCCCTTGGCAAAACAAATAACCCTGACCCCCTTAATTCAAAGTGGGTGAAATCAGACGTCCGAGCTAACCCGCGCGCGTCGCCTTTGCGCGCGTCCGTGCGGGGCGACGCGTGATGTTTGTCGTCTTCTCCGCAAGCGCGAGCAGACCAGACAGTGCTTCGTTCACGGCATCAGAGGTGGGAAAGGCCTTCGCAATCGCTGGCTCTAACAAAACGACAGAAGTGCCTCGCGCAACCTCAGTGGAAAATTTGCCTCTTTCCAGCGTCGTGAAGTTAGACCGTTTGTATTCCGGCCGCATTTCGTCTTTAGCCTTCTTCATATAGTTTCCTTTCGCCGCGTGTCATGCGGCGCGCGCTAATGATTCGAATGATTCCAGGCCGATATGTGTGGCTAACTGCAAGCAGTCGGCTCAAGCGTGATATTCCGAATGTGATGTATCGCGCTTCACCGACGGAGTGATCAGGATCCCGACCGGCAACCGGCCAAACCCCTCACCCCGCGTGCCGTTTGGGGCAATTGTGGCTGAAAGTGCGCTTCAGTGCTTGAGTTTCGTATCCTGCAAATGCTCGCATTTCCAACGCAGATCGCCATCAACCACCACGACCCGCGCCTTACAACATCACCGGTCGATCCGATTGTTCATTCACCGCGCCACCCTGCCGCGGAAAATGAAACGCGAGTTCAATGCCAATTTTGCGAATGGCGTTGACGCTGCCGTCGAGAAATTCTTTTTTGCGGAAACTGAGTTCCATCTCTTTGCAAATCGCGCGCCAGCGTTCGTCGCCCACTAATTTTTGGATGCCACGGTCCGCGACGATTTCAACCTTTCGATCGGCGAGTAGCACGTAGGCGAGTACGCCGTTGTTTTCTTCGGTGTCCCAGATCCGCCTTCCGGAAAAAACGTCAATCGCGCGGGCGCGCGAGGTCATGCCTGCCCACAGTTGCGCGGTGCTGAGTTCGGCCTCGACCACGAATCGCACCTGACCGCGATGCGTTTTTTCGCACTCGGCGATGGCGCGCTCAATGGCGTCGAACGTGGTGCGCGAGAAAGCACGCCGCGCGATGATGGGTGACATCCAGACATGCCGGAAAAAACGCTTTAGCCATTTCATCACCAGTCTCCCGAGGCGCCGCCGCCGTCAAAGCTGCCACCGCCGCCCGAAAAACTATCCGCGCTGCCGCCGGAGGAGCCGCCACTCGACCATCCGCCACCGCCCCAGCCGCCGCCACCACGCGAAAAGTTCATCATGCCCGAAACCAGCGCAACGATAAACGCAATGGCACCCACCGCGATCGGCAACAACATGCCCCCCAAGATCCACCACGAGGCCGCACCGATCACGCCGCCTGTTGCCGTCGCACCGAGGAAGCGACCCAGGATAGTGCGCAGCAGGGGTGCCACAAACAGCACGGCAAAGATGGCGAGCAGAAAGAAATTTTCACCACCAGAGGATTGCGAAGCCTGTTTCTTTTTCGGCGGCGGCGGCAGCGCCTCGCCGTCAATTACCGCCGCGATTTTGTCGACACCGTCATAAATGCCATCGCCAAATTTGGCTTCACGAAAGCGCGGTGCCACAATCTCGGCGATGATGCGTTTGGACACCGCATCCGTGAGCACGCCTTGCACGCCGGGACCGGTGAGAATCTGCATCTTGCGGTCGCCTTTGGCAATGACAAACAGCACGCCGTCGTCAACGCCACGGCGGCCGAGCTTCCACGCTTCGCCGACGCGCAAGGCGTAGTCAAAAATCGCCTCGGGCGCGGTGCTATCGACCACCAGCACTGCAATCTGGCCACCCTTTTTTTGTTCAAACGCCCGAATGCGCTCGGTGATGCGCGCCTTGTCGGCCGCACTCAGGACGGCGGCAACGTCGGTGACACGCGCGTCCAATTTCGGCACGGCAAGCAAATCGCCCTCAGCGGCACGCGCGGTCGTGACAACGCAAATCGTCAACGCAACCAGCCACATGACCGGTCGCGTTGCGATTCGACGTAGCGCATTCGCGTCGGCGAAAGCGCGTGTGGAAACCATCAGACGTTAATCCGCGCGGCTTATTTGCTCGGTGCCGCCGGTGCGGGCGCTGGGGTCGATGCTGGTGCTGGTGCGGCGGTGGCGGGCACCGGTGTCGGATTGAAATTCACTTTCGGTGCGACGGCAATTGCCTTCTCGTTTTCCACCGTGAATTGTTCTTTCAGCTTGTAGCCAAACAACATCGCGGTCAGATTAGTCGGGAATTGCCGCGTCAGCACGTTGTAGGATTCAATCGCCTCGGTGAAACGTTTGCGGGCGACCGCAATGCGATTTTCGGTGCCTTCGAGCTGCGATTGCAGCTCACGAAAGTTGGCGTCCGATTTCAACTGGGGATAGTTTTCAGACACCATCAGCAGCCGCGACAAGGCCGAGCTCAATTCGCCTTGTGCCGCCTGAAAGTTCTTCACCGCTTGCGGATTGGTCAGTGCATCGGCCGTGAGATTCACGGAACCCACCTTGGAACGGGCGCTGGTGACGCCGAGCAAAACGTCCTTTTCCTGCGCCGCAAAGCCTTGCACCGTGGCGACCAGATTGGGAATCAAGTCCGAACGGCGCTGGAACTGGTTCACCACTTCAGCCCACGATTTCTTGACCGCTTCGTCCTTGGTCTGGAAATCGTTGTAACCGCAACCTGATAGCGTCAACGCGGCGGTCAAGCCCAACAACGCGAGTAATTTCGACATCGTATTGCCTTTCGGAGAGTGGACAAACAATTCAGCGACTGCACCACCGCGACACATAAATCGGGATGATGCGGCCAATTACAAGTGCTCGGCAAGCGTTGCTTTGGCGAACTGCAAGTCTTCCCAGGCCTTGGCTTTTTCCGTCAGTGACCGCAACAGATACGACGGGTGATAAGTCGCAACTAGCGGAATGCCGCGATAGTGGTGCACTCGTCCACGCATCGCCGCCATCGCTGCGTCCGAGCCGGTCAATCGCAACATTGCGGTTTTGCCGAGCGCGACGATGATTTTGGGTTGAATCAAATCGATCTGCCGGTCAAGCAGTGGCGCACACGCCAGCGCTTCGTCGTCGGTCGGTGTGCGATTGCCCGGCGGGCGGCACTTCACGACGTTGGCGATGTAGACCTCGCGCCCGCGCTTGAGCCCGGCCGCCGTCAGCATCGCATCGAGCAATTTGCCTGCTTGGCCGACAAACGGTTCACCAGTTTCATCTTCCTCGGCACCCGGGCCCTCGCCGATGAATAGCCAAGTCGCTTGTTGTGCGCCGACGCCAAACACGACGTTCTTGCGCTGCGCACACAGGCCGCACGCTTGACACGCGCGGCTGAGGTCGGCGAGCGTCGGCCAATCAGCAGCCGAAATACTCGCCAAGCGCGCCGGATCCGCAGGAGGTGCGGATGCTTTGATCGGTTTGGCGCGTATGCTGGTTGCTGCGCTCTGCGCTGCGGTCGAACGCGTTGCGGTGGTCTCCGGCGGCTCGGTCACCGTGGGCGCGGCGATCGCCATCGGTGCGGGTGCCGGTGCCGACACCGCAGCAGAATGCGCCAAGCCGCGCATCTCAAAATGCGACCAGAGCTCCATTTCCATCAGGTAGTCTTTATCGAGGCGCATTGCTGGCAGGTGATTTGATGTTGAGCCCCAAAAACAGCGCGTCTTCACGCCCGGTCACGGCAGGGTAGTAGTCGCGTCGTAGGCCGAGTTGGCGAAAGCCAAATTTTTCGTAGAGCCTGATGCCGGTAATGTTGGAAGGACGTACCTCGAGATAAATCACTTCGCATTTGGTCGGCGCGGCCTTGTCGATCAAGTGTTGCAAGATCGCCGCGCCAAATCCGCATTGCTGCCAATGTTTAGCGACCGCAAGATTCAACAAATGCATTTCTTCGAGTGCCGGCATGGCGACCACGTAGCCAACCAGTTCAGCACCGTGCCAGGCACCAATGCAATCGTAGCCAGCGTACAACGAGTCGCGAAAATTACCGTGCGTCCACGGAAACACATACACGCTCGCTTCGATCTCGGTAACACGCGCGAGATGGCTTTCTTCAAGCGCCTGAAAACGCAGCGGCAAGCTAGCCGGTCGTGGTAGCGCGCTCATGAGGCTGCCACGGCGGGCGTGTGTTGCATGGCGCGGCGTTCCTCAATGGTCATGGCCACCTTGTTGCGCACATAAAGCGGTGACGCGTCGTGCGGTGCCACGCTCGCCGCGGAGCCCGATCGGTTCATCACACGGCGTATCACACGCAGCAACGCGGTCGCGGCGGGAAACATCGGTGCGTCGAGTGCAACGGTTTGCAAATTCTGATGAGCGCGTAGTGCCGCGCCGAGTTGTGGATGATGAAACGCCGAGCCAACGCCCTGCCAAGCACCGTCCAGTGACATAACGGCGCTGACGGCGTCGGGTTTCACCAGACACGGCGGGACGATTTCGACAAAGCCAGTCGCGTCCGTCGCAGCGCGTCGATACGCGGCAAGGTAGACCTCGCCCATGCGCGCGTCGAGCGCCACCAAGATCTGCTCAGGGCCGGCGGCGTCACTGGCTTCGGCCAGTGCTAGCGTGGATGGCAAGCCGACCACGCGCTTACCCAAGCCATATGCGAGACCCTGCGCGAGGCCACACGCGATTCGCACACCGGTGAACGACCCGGGGCCGCGACCGAAACCAATCAGATCAAGATTGTTTACCGTCAGATCCAGCTCTGCCAGCAACGTGTGCAGCGCAGGCAACGCGAGTTCACTGCTTTGTTGCCCGGCGTCAGCGAATTCGCGCGACACCACCCGATCGCCACGCGCGACGGCGACGGAGACGGTTTCGGAAGAGGTTTCAAAGACGACAATATTCACCGGCAAATTATAGCGGGCGGTGTCGCGTGAGGCCGCTGCCGTGGTACGCGCGTCGACTTTCCAGCCGCCTGACGCGGTGCCGCATTGCGGTGCCGCGTGGCGCTGACGCCGTGACTCGAGCCAACTCGCCTCGTCGATAGACCTACAAATTGAAAAGCGCCAATCGGCGCGGTGTTTCAGCCGTTTTGCCTTGAAACACCGCTTATTTGCTGGTGTTTCGTTCTCTGAAATTACCGTTGATGCCATCATCAAGCGCGGTGATTGATCCATGATCACCCTCTCCCCTCGCGGGAGAGGGATCGAGGGAGAGGGGCACGGATTCAAGCGCGCAAAAATTCCACCGGCTCAAAGCGCCCGTTCAACACGCGCGCAGCATCCTGTCCCCACCACTGCGAAATGACAGTGCTGTAAGTCGATCGAAAGTCGACCGCGAACGGCAGGTTGCCGTTGCCGTCCAGACTGCCTAGGCGTGGCGCTTCGCCGTACATGCCGCCGCGCACCCGCCCGCCCGTGGCGAATTGCACGTTGGCCGTACCGTGATCGGTGCCGTTGCTTTGATTTTCTTTCGGTCGGCGCCCAAATTCGCAGTAGGTCATCACCAGCGTTGAATCCCAACGATTCAACTCGACCAACGCGGACGTCAACGCATCGATGCCTTCGGCCAACTCGCGCAGCAGGTTGGCGTGCGTACCGAGTTGATTGGCGTGGGTATCAAATCCGCCGAGCGTCAACCGGATCGCTGCGATACCGGCTTTGCTCGCGACCAATTGTGCCGCCGTGCGCACTTGCCCGGCGAATGCGCCGCGCGGAAACTCGGTCTTGAACTGGTAGTTGGTATTGAGCTTGGATGCCGCGTGAACCACTTCGGTTTCGACACTCAATATGTGTCTGAGTGCGCTGTTGCGTTCGTCCTTGCCCGCTTGCGCGAGTTTTGCCGAGCGCAAAAACTGCGCTGTATCGGCCAGCGCCAATGTGCGTGTGCCCCGCCCTGACAGCGGCCCCATGTCGTTGGAGCCCACCACCACACCTTCAGCGGCGAATGCGGCGGGTGCCGATGTCTGCGCGAAGGTTCGAGCCAGCCATCCAGCGTCAAGATACTCGTCGCTCTTGGAGGCGGTGTCCCAAATTTCGATGGATCGGAAGTGCGACAGATTCGCGCCCGGATAGCCCAAGCCCTGAATAATCGCGAGCTCCTTGTTGTCCCACAATGCCATCAAGGGCTTGAGCGATGGATGCAAGGCAGCCTGCTCGGTCAGGGTCAACAAACTCGCACGTTCGAGCGCCAATCGTGGACGCAGGCTCGCATACCGCGGGTCTGCGTACGGCACCACGGTGTTCAATCCGTCATTCGCACCCTTGAGCTCGATGAGAATCAGCAGTTTTTGGTAAGGCGTTGCGGCGAGCGCATGACGCGGTGCCTGCGCCCAACTCACGCCATCACGGCGCCCAAATAACGGCAGTGTGGCAGCAACGGTCGCGGTGCCGACACCTGTTAGAAAACATCTGCGGTCCATGGCGTGTGTCCTTTACTTTAGGTGGTAGCCGGGATCAGTGACCAACGCACGCGCCCAATCAGACGGTTTGCCACTGGTCGGCAAGTTACGCGGCACCACGGCCAGCACCAGCTTGGCCATACTCGCCGCGCCCGCGGTGCCACGTCCTTGTTGCAGGGCCGACGACCAGCGCTCCAGATTCCAGTTCAATGCGGCCATGGCGCGCTCGGCGTTGCGTTGCTGACGCTGCGCACGACCCGGCGGCGGCGGTGTCCCGCTGCGATCAGCCATTTCATCGAGCACGTTCATGGTGGTTTCCATCGGATCGTCGTTCTTGAACAAGCGATCGATAAATTGCTTGCGGCCGAGCAGCGTTGTGGCGTTAATCCACGCCTCACCACCCGGCCAACCTTTGACGTTCGGTGGCGTGAAAACGTTTTGGCCAAGCAGCGCCGATGCCAGCACAAACGGTCGCAGGTTGGGCGTTTGAATCTCGAACTGCTTGAGTGTGCCGACCACAAACTCAACCGGCGACTTGACCAAGCTGCCGCGGTTGTCGGCGGCGTAGAACGCGTCTGACACTAACATCGCTTGCATCAACTTGGCGATGCTATAGCCGGACTCACGGAACAACGCCGCCAGCCGCACAACGTCAGCCTCGTCCGGCGCAGGTGACACAAACTCGCGCCACAATTTGCGCGTGATGAACACTGCCGTCTCAGGCCTTTTCAGCAACAAATCGATGGCTTGGTCGCCGTCGAAATTGGCGCGCTTGCCAAAAATAGTCTTCACGCCCGCGTCGTGCATGCCGCGACGAAACATGAATTCGCCGGTTTCACGATCGAGCGACCAGCCGGTGAAAGCGCGCGCCATTTCTTTGATGTCTTGCTCGCTGTAGTTGCCTTCACCCAGCGTAAACAGCTCCATTACTTCTCGCGCAAAATTTTCGTTCGGCTGTTCGCGGCGACTGTTGGCATTGTCCAGATAAATCAGCATCGCCGGGTCGCGCGCGACTTGGCGCAGCATCGACCCGAAATTGCCCAGCGCGTTTTTTCGCAATAACGCGTTTTGCTGATACATGAGTGTCGTGTAACGCACTTTTTGCTGGCTGGTCGCAAAGTGATTGTGCCAAAACAGGGTCATCTTTTCCGTCAGCGGCGATGGCGTAGTGAGCATTTCGCGAAACCACCATTCGCGCAAATCGAAGGCGCGCTCAATGTTCAGTCGCTGTTCGGCTTCGCGCTCCTCGCGCGTCATGTCACGCAACTTGCTGGCCGGCACGATAGGCGTTGACACCCACGCCGGGGGCGGTGTGACGGACACGTCGCGCGACGTACGCAGCAACCAATCAGCCGCTTCTTGCCTGCTCAACCCTGTGAAGCTCTCGGCGTCGGCCGCGCTCGCGGCAAAGCCGCTACGGTTGAGCAAGTGTCGCGCATCGTCCAGACTGAGGAGGTCGGTCGGTTTCGACTGCACACCGGCCGTGGCCAGCACCATCAGCACGCCAACGACTGAGCGAAAAATGTTGGTGACAAAGTTGTTACTCGTGCGCATTATTTTTCCTCAACCATGTTGCGTGCAGAGCTGGCTACTTCGATTCGAAGCGATCGTTCTCGGCGAGCAATGCCGCAAGTGAATTGCGCTCACGTTTGCCTGCCGCCAGCCACGCACTCGCGGCGGCATCTTGTTTTAGATAGACATTCCAGAATGCAAGCGTTGCCGCCTTCACGTCACGTTGAATCTCAGCATCACGCCCGACTGGCCGAGCGCGCTGCGGCATGGTGTGGCCACCGAAGACCATGTGATCGCCCCCTTCCAGCACCAGCAAATATTTGTCGCCACGCGGCATGTGAGCAAACGGCAGCGTGCGCTGCTCTGCGGTCGTGCCATCGTTCAGCACGGATCCGTCTTTGCTGCCGGTGATGGAAAAAAATGGCATGCGAATGTCGCCAAACTGTTTGTCCATTTTCGTCTTGTTGCGCGCATTCGGACTAAACGCAATCGACGCGCTGATGCGTTTGTCAAAACCGGCTTGACCAGCCACCCTTGGGCTCGCCTGTCCGGCAACCGACAACGTGGTCTGCGCGCCAAAGGAATGTCCCGACATGCCAATTTTGGCGACGTCAGCCAAGTTGAAAGGTGCCTCCTTGCTCGCGCTGCGGCGCAAGATTTCGTCAATCGCAAAGTGCACGTCACCCACGCGCAAGCCAAGATTAGTCATGGTCATCGCGCTCTTCAACCGACTTTCCACTTGCTTGGCAGGCTGCTTTTTCCAAATCATTTCATCACTTCCCGGGTGCTGCAAGTGCACGACAACATAGCCATGGCTTGCCCAATGCTCTCCCCACATTTTGCCGCCGACTTTGTTGCCACCGAGCCCATGCGAAAAAATAATCACCGGAAACTTGCTGTCGGCGTCGGCCGCAGTCGCTTCCGGATAAATCATGCGTATCGGCAGCTCGCGCTGGCGCGCTTGGTCGTGCCATGTTGCGTCGAAGGTTTGCACAGCGTACGCGCCGGCCGCAGCATAGTGCGTGGTGGGCGCAGCCGTCGCGCTATTGCGCGCTTCGTTCAGCGCGGGAATTGTTGAAGCACGCCCTTCTTGCGAAATGACGAACGCGAGCATGCATGAGGCTGCCACCACCAACAGATACTTCCACAACAAAGGTATGGCTTTACGAATGGTCATCGTCGGTCTCCATCACAGTAACAGTTCGGTTGCGTACCATTTGTGACAGTGCGTGCCTAGCTTAGCGACTCTCTTAGCGACTTTCGAGCCGCCTCTTTTTTGCTGCGGCCATTTCGTCTTTTGACAGATAGCCATCTTTGTTGGTGTCCATCGCGTCAAAGTTCCTAGCGACGTGAGGGGCTTTGGCGTTCGCTTCGGCGCGGCTGATGCGTCCGTCGCCGTCCGTGTCAATCGCCTTGAGTCTCGCTGACGCGACCTTGGCGTGTGCCGCTTTCATTTCGTCGCGCGTGATGAAGCCGTCTTTGTTGGCGTCAATGGCATCAAAGCGTTTAGCCAAGCGCGGATGGGCGGCAGCTTCCTCGCGCGAGATTTTGTGATCGCCGTTTTTGTCGGCGCGCTGCATTTGCTTTTGACCGTCGGCGCGCGGTGCCTCGCCTGTCGCGGCGAATGCCACTTGGCTCGCCACGCCGATCATGCCAACCAGTATGGCCGCCGCCGTCGTTTGAGTGCGAAAAATCGTCATGTCATTTCCTTTCAGAAAGTTTTGCGGTTGCCGATGCGTTGTCGCTTGGTCTGACTCGCACCTTACGCTCAACAACGCCTGAAGTCGTTTCAGACCTACGACAATTCGTAACGTCGTGTAACCACAACAGTCGACGCGAAGCGCCAGTCGACGCAGGAGCGCCGCAACACCGTTGTCGATGGGCTTACAATTCATTACAAATGGCGTCCAACGCACCGTGCGAGCCACCCCCGTCCGCCCTATGATATGCACATGAACTCCGGACCAAACCCAGCGGCGCCAGCGCCGCGCCAGCGCATCCTCGTTGTCGACGACGACCTGCGGCTGCGCGACCTGCTGAAGCGCTATCTGTCCGAGCAGGGATTTGCCGCCGACACGGTCCCCGACGGTCAGGCGCTCGATCGTGCATTCACGCGCAATCGATACGACCTAGTGGTGCTCGATATCATGTTGCCGAACGAAGACGGCTTCGCGATCTGTCGTCGAATCCGCGCCGGTGGCGCGTCCGACGCGGCGGAGGCCAACATCCCGATCATCATGCTGACCGCCAAGGGCGACGACATCGATCGCATTTTGGGACTGGAAATGGGTGCCGACGACTACTTGGCCAAGCCATTCAATCCGCGCGAACTGGTGGCTCGCATCCACGCCGTGCTTCGACGCCAGGCACCGCTACCGACGCCGGGTGCGCCATCGGACGTGGATGTGACGGTGACATTTGGTCCTTACGCGTTGAATTTGGGTACACGCGAATTGCGCAAGGACGGCATCGCCGTGCCGATGACGACTGGCGAGTTCGGCTTGCTCAAGGTGATGGTGCAGCATCCGAAGGCACCCCTGTCGCGCGATAAATTGACGGAACTGGCACGCGGACGCGAACACGACACCTTCGACCGCGCCATCGACGTGCAAGTGTCGCGACTGAGAAAATTATTGGGTGAAGATCCAGACAATCCTCGCTATATCCAGACGGTGTGGGGTCGTGGCTACGTTTTTGTACCGGACTGAGCCGTTGGCCATATTTTTCTTTTGCACCCCGTCGCAAACCACGCAATGCGCCTGATCCCGCAATCCCTGCTCGCGCGTACTGCATTGGTGCTGCTACTGGCGCTCACCGCAAGTCAACTCGCCTCTATCGCACTGTTTCGCCACTACAGCCGCGAGCCGCGTGTGCAACTCGCGGCGATTGGCTTTGTCGGTCAATTGAAAACCATCCGCGCCGCGCTGGAAATCATTCCGCCCGAGCAGCACCGCGAATTTATTCAGCGGCTGCGTGAAGATCGCGGTGTGCGCATTTTTCGCATCCGCGGCGAAGAGCCGCTGTCGGTCGCGCCTGACATCCCTGCGCTGCGCGTCGCCCGCGAGCGCCTGCGCGATGAGTTTGGCAGCGAGGCCGAGATTTACGTACGTAGCCGACCGCAAAAACCGGGTGCGCCGCCGATACTGATTACGCGACTGCCGGTCAAAAATGGCACCGTCTACGTCGTGTTCCCGCGCAACCGCGTCGTCGCGCAGGACTACACCATGGCGTGGATCGGCTGGGGCGTGTTTGGTGGCGTCATCGCACTCGCGGGTGCGGTATTTTTAATGTGGCGCGTCAACCGCCCACTCAAAGCGCTGGTTGAGGCCGCCCATCAATTAGGCAAAGGCCATTCGCCAGCGCCGCTTGCGGAAGTAGGGCCCGCAGAAGTGCGATCCGTCGCCGTCGCGTTTAACCAGATGCGGGATGACCTCGGACGCATGGATCGTGAACGCGCCACGTTCCTGGCTGGCGTTTCGCACGATTTACGTACGCCGCTCTCACGCCTCAGGCTCGCACTCGAAATGCTGCCAGCCGACCCGACGGCGCGCGACGACATCGAGCGTGACATCGCTGATATCAATGGCGTTATCGACCAGTTCATGGACTTCGCGCGCGACGAATCTCAGGAGCCGATTGAGGTCACGGATCTGAATCGACTTGTGGAAAACGTCGTTGATCGCGCCAAGCGAACTGGGATCGAAATCGCCCTCGAGGCCAGCACGCCGATAAGCATTCGTTTGCGTCCATTGGCGATCAAGCGCGTGCTGAATAATCTGATCGACAACGCGGTCAAGCATGCCAAATCACCGATTCTGGTGCGAATCACCGCAGATCCTA
Organism: Usitatibacteraceae bacterium; assembly: GCA_038901695.1. Taxonomy (GTDB): domain Bacteria; phylum Pseudomonadota; class Gammaproteobacteria; order Burkholderiales; family Usitatibacteraceae; genus UKL13-2. The sequence continues at coordinate 2,721 of JBCKPN010000041.1, read as the reverse complement.
ATCGCGCGGTAACGGTCAGCGTGCTCGATCGCGGCTCGGGGATTGATCCGGTCGACGTGGCACGCCTAAAACAACCGTTCATGCGCCTCGACTCTTCACGCGTCGGCGCGTCCGGCGCGGGGCTCGGATTGGCCATTGTAGATCGCATTGCCAGAATGCACGGTGCGACCTTCGAGCTCGTGCCACGTGAAGGCGGAGGCACGGAGGCGCGCTTCACCTTATCGGCGACGCGTTAGCGGGTGCGCGGTGCGGTGGCGGACGCCATGAAGCGATCAAAATTCTGCTCTGCCACACGCGTCCAAAGAATCTGATCGTCACGAAACGGCTGCCACGAATCGTAAAGCTTTTTGAACGCGGGATTTTTCGCGGATTCCTCCGCGTAAATATCATTGGCCGCGCGCCAGCATGCTTCGAGTATTTCGCGGCTGAACGGACGCAACTGCACCTTGTGGTTGACCACCAGTCGGCGCATCGCTGCTGGATTTAACGCGTCGTATTTCGCCAGCATCAACACATTGGCTTCCGCGCACGCCGCTTCGAGCACCGACTTAAATTCTGCGGGCAATGCTTTCCATGCGCCTTGATTGATGAACAAGTCGATCTCCGGGCCACCCTCCCACCACCCCGGGTAGTAATAATTCTTGGCGACTTTGAAAAAACCCAGCTTCTCGTCATCATACGGACCCACCCACTCGGCAGCGTCAATTGTGCCCTTCTCAAGCGCCGGATAAATATCACTTGCCGCGATTTGCATCGGCACCGCGCCTAACTTCGCCAACACGCGTCCGGCAAAGCCGCCAATGCGGAATTTCAACCCTTTCAGATCCGCTACACTGCGCAGCTCCTTACGGAACCAGCCGCCCATCTGTGCGCCGGTGTTACCGGCCGGCAAATGCACGATGTTGTATTTTTCGTAGAACTCGCGCATCAATGCCATGCCGCCGCCGAAATACATCCACGCATTCTGATGGCGCGCGTTCATCCCAAACGGAATTGCGCAACCAAATGCAAACGCCGGGTCTTTGCCAAAATAAAAGTAAGGCGCGGTATGCGCACACTCAACGGTGTTGTTCTGCACCGCATCAAGCGCCTGCAGCCCGGGCACCAGTTCACCGGCAGCAAACACCTGAATCTGAAACTTGCCGCCGGTCGCCGACGCAACCCGCCGCGCGATGCCCTCCGAGATACCAAACACCGTGTCGAGACTTTTCGGGAAGCTCGACGTCATGCGCCACTTCACCGCAGGCAGCCCCGATGCGGCGTTGGCTCCGAGCGGTGCCGCCGCCGTGCTGGCTAACCCGGCGCTTGCACCTGCAAGAAATTGGCGACGACGCATCGGCGTTACTCCCCGGCGATAGACATTCGATCAATCAACATCGAACCGACTCGCTTGGATCCATATGGCAGCGCATCGTTGGCAACATGAACGATGCCCTTGAACATGTCGCGCAAATTTCCGGCAATCGTAATCTCTTCCACCGGATAGGCGATTTCGCCATCCTCAATCCAGAATCCGGCCGCGCCTAACGAGTAATCTCCGGTCACCGCGTTGCCACCATGGCCCATGGTCTCCGTCACATACAGACCACGCCCCATTTTACGGAACAAGTCGCTGAGCGACAGGTCGTCGTGAGAGATCACCAAGTTATGGCTGCCCCCGGCGTTTCCGGTGCTGGCCATGCCAAGTTTGCGCGCCGAATAGCACGACAAAAAGTAACCGCACAGGACACCATTCTTGACCACATCGCGCGCCAAGGTCGTGACGCCTTCGCCGTCGAACGGCCCGCTCGCCATGCCTTTGACGATGAACGGGTCTTCGAAAATGGATATATTTTTTGCAAACACCTGCGTGCCGATGCTGTCGAGCAAAAAGCTTGACTTGCGGTACAACGATGCGCCACTCACCGCGCTGACGAAGGCACCGATCAGGCTTGGCGCCGCCGTCGCATCAAAAATGACCGGCGCGTCACCGGTCGACGCACGCCGGCTGTTGAGCCGCGCCGCCGTCCGTTGACCGGCCTTCGCGCCGATCGCCTCCGGTGCCTCGAGATCATGGCGGTCGCGTGCCATGCTGTACCAGTAGTCGCGTTGCATACCGGAATTTGCCGTCGCAATCATCGTCACACTGGCGCTGTGTCTGGTAGTCGCGTAGCCGCCGACAAAACCGAGGGTGTTGGCGTACACGAAATCTGATTCGTAGGTCGACAACGTGGCACCCTCGCTGTTGTCGACACGCGAATCAGCGGCGAACGCCGCCTTTTCCATGGTGCGGCAAAACGACACCGCGTCGTCGATTGACGGCTGCCACGGATGGTAAAGATCGAGCGCCGCAAACGGACCTTTGGCAAGTTGTGAGGGATCAGGCAGACCGGCAAACTCATCGGCAGCCGTGTATTTGGCGATTGCCAGTGCCGCGTCAACCGTGCGCTCGATCGCCGCGCGCGACATGTCGGTGGTTGACGCATTGCCGCGCTGCTGACCGATGTAGACCGCGACAGCGAGGCTCTTGTCGCGATTGTGCTCAATGGTCTCAACTTCGTCGAGTCGGACCGTGATGTTTTGTCCGACCGAGGTTGACGCTTCCACATCTGCTGCAGTCGCGCCGCGCCGTGTTGCGTATTCAATCGCCTGCGTGGCGGCGTCTTGCAGAGAACTATTTGTCATGATTCAACACTAGGTTAAATGGTGGGGCGTCGCCCCTAAGCCGGGATGACAGAATTG
>JBCKPN010000040.1:0-16553 GCA_038901695.1 Usitatibacteraceae bacterium | reverse complement strand
ACAAACTGCATCGCGGCGGACGCATTGTCAAAGCCCGACCACAGCGGGATGGCGACCAGCAAGCCAAGAATGCTTCCCACCAGTGCGACGACGCGTGCGGCGGGCTTTTGCGCTTCATGATGCAAAAGCAGCACCAGGACACCGGCGAGTATCGGCACCCAGATGGTCAGACTCAAAATGTAGGAACTGGTTGGCATTGTTTGCGTGCTTATCTTTATCGACTAAATCAAACTAGCTTTACGAACACGATCGACAACAATCCGAACACGCCCAGAATCATCCAGAACGCATAGGTGTACAAATAACCAGACTGAATGACGCGCGCGGCACCGGCAAACCAACCGATCACTTTCGCCGTGCCATCGACCATGATGCCGTCGATGATGGTCACGTCGCCAAACTTCCACAGCGCGTTGCCAATCTTGCGCGCCCCGCCGGCAAAAGCCCATTCATTGAATCGATCTAGGTAGTACTTGTTGTCGAGTAACGCGTGAATCGCCGCGAATTTTTTCTGAATTGCGGCGGGGATATCGGGTCGCTTCATATAGAAGTACCACGCCAGCGTCACCCCCGCGACGGCCAACCAGAACGGCAGCGTCTGCAAACCATGCAGCGCCATGCCCGCCCAACCGGTGAAGTGCGACCGCAGCGCTGCGAGTGAATCGTGGTTTGGCGCGACTGCGATCACACCTTTAAAGAAATTGCCGAACAGCATTGGCTCGATGGTGTAGAGGCCGATGAACACCGACGGAATCGCCAGCATGATCAGCGGCACGGTGACCACCCACGAGCTTTCGTGCGGCTTGTCGCCTTTGGCGAGGCCGTGATGCTCGTGATCATCGCCGTGCGGGTCGTGGTCGTGAGCGTGATGTACGTCGTCATAGCGCTCCTTGCCGTGGAAGACCATGAAGTACATACGAAAGGAATAGAACGCCGTGACGAATACGCCAAGAACCACCGCGACATACGCGATGCCCGCGCCGGGAATGGTGGCGTGCTTGACCGCCTCGATGATGGAATCTTTGGAATAAAAGCCGGAAAAAAACGGTGTGCCGATCAACGCCAGCGAGCCGATCAACGACGTAATCCACGTGATCTTCATGTATTTGCGAATGCCGCCCATGTAGCGCATGTCTTGCACGTGGTGCATGCCGATGATCACCGAGCCGGCACCAAGGAACAATAGCGCCTTGAAAAACGCGTGCGTCATCAAATGAAATATCGCGACCGAATAAGCAGACGCGCCGAGCGCGACCGTCATATAACCCAATTGCGACAGCGTCGAATACGCCACCACCCGCTTGATGTCGTTTTGCACAATGCCGAGAAAGCCCATGAACAGCGCCGTGATGGCACCAATGATGAGTACGAAGGACAGCGCGGTCTCAGACATTTCAAACAACGGCGACATGCGCGCCACCATGAAAATGCCGGCTGTGACCATGGTCGCGGCGTGAATCAGCGCTGAGATCGGCGTCGGGCCTTCCATTGAATCAGGCAGCCACACGTGCAACGGAAACTGCGCCGACTTGCCCATTGCACCAATGAACAGTCCAATACAGATTGCGGACATCAGCGACCACTGCCAGCCGGGCACTGGCTCGATGATGGTGTCCTTGAAATTCTGTGCCAACGCAAACGTGGCCTGATAGTCGAGGGTGCCGAAGTGGGCAAACACGAGACCGATGCCAATCAGAAAACCAAAATCGCCGACGCGGTTAACCAGAAACGCTTTCAGATTCGCCTTGATGGCGGTCGGGCGTTTGTACCAGAAGCCAATCAGCAGATACGACACCAAGCCGACCGCTTCCCAACCGAAAAACAGTTGCAGAAAGTTGTTCGACATCACCAACATCAGCATCGCGAACGTGAACAGCGCGATGTAGGCGAAAAAACGCGTGTAACCATCGTCGTCGGCCATGTAGCCGATGGTATAGATATGCACCATCAGCGACACGAACGTGACCACCAACATCATGGTCGCGGTGAGCGAATCAATCAGAAAGCCCACTTCCAACCGCACGTCACCCGTGACCAGCCACGTGTAGATCGCGCCGTTAAACGTCTTGCCAGCCATCACATCCTGAAATACAAAGCACGACAGCACGAACGCCGCCGCGACGCCGAAGATGGTCACGCTGTGCGCGAACGCTCTGCCCAACGTGTTGCCGAGAAAGCCAGCCAGCAGCGCGCCGATGAGTGGCAACATCGGGATGGCAAGCAACGCAAGTTTGTTTTCAATCATGTCGAGCAGTATGTTTTTATTTTCAAAACACTAGTATCCATGCGAATTTCCAGGCATTTTTGCCTCGAAACGTGCGCCAATACTAGCCTTTCAATGTTCCAATATCCTCGACATTGATACTCTTCAAGTTACGGAAGAGGATCACCAGAATCGCCAAACCGATTGCCGACTCGGCGGCGGCGACGGTCAAAATGAAAAACACAAACACTTGACCGTTCAAGTCGCCCAGCGCGTGCGAGAACGCGATGAAATTCATGTTGACGGCAAGCAGCATGAGTTCAATCGCCATCAACAGCACAATCAAATTCTTGCGGTTCAGAAAAATTCCGGCCATCGAAATCGAAAACAGCACTGCCGACAAAATGAGGTAATGCGAGAGCGGAATCATGGCTTGCTCGCGGCGTCTGGCGCCTGCCGTGGCGCTGCTGCGGCCTCCACCGTCGCGTCCATCTTGATAATCTTCAGCCGATCGCCGCTCTTGACGCGCACCTGTGCGGCGATGTCCTGCGTCTTGGCGCCGCGCTTGTCGCGCAGCGTCAACGCAATCGCTGCAATCATGGCGATCAACAACACGACAGCGGCGAGTTCAAACGGCAACAAATACTCCGTGTATAGAACGCGACCCAATTCCTTGGTATTGGATACTGCTGCTGGCGCGCCGGGCATCTCTGCTGCCAAACCGAGCGTCTTGCCGCCCAGCAGAATTGCCATTTCGGCGAGCATCACGACACCGACCAGCGCCGCAACGAAGGCATTTTTTCGAAAGCCCTCGCGCAACTTGTCGAAGTTGATATCGAGCATCATCACCACGAACAAGAACAGCACCATCACCGCACCGACGTACACCAGCACCAATATCAACGCCAAAAACTCGGCGAACAACAGCAACCACAACCCAGCCGCGGTGACAAACGACAACACCAGAAACAGCGCTGCGTAAACCGGATTGCGCGATGTGATCACCCCCAGCGCCGAGGCAATCAGCACGAAGGAGAACAAATAGAAGGTGATGGCTTGGAAAGTCATGTTTTTGTTGGTGAGGTGTGAAGGGTAGGGAGTGACAAAGTGCGGTTTGCAACACCCGCCGCACCGCTCACGCCGCTCTCCTCATCGATATTTAGCGTCTTCATCTAGTCTGCGCGCAATCTCGGCTTCGTACTTGTCGCCAATGGCCATCAACATCGGCTTGGTGTAATAAAGATCGCCACGTTTTTCGCCGTGGTACTCGAGTAAATGTGTTTCAACAATTGCATCTACCGGGCACGCTTCTTCGCAAAGGCCGCAGAAAATGCACTTGGTCAAATCGATGTCATAGCGGGTGGTGCGGCGCGTGTTGTCCGCACGCAGCTCGGATTCAATCGTGATGGCGAGCGCCGGACACACCGCTTCGCAGAGCTTGCAGGCGATGCAGCGTTCTTCGCCATTCGGATAGCGGCGCAATGCATGCAGGCCGCGAAAACGCGGGCTTTGCGGCGTTTTTTCTTCGGGAAACAAGATCGTAATCTTGCGCTCGAACAAATGCCGCCCTGTGAGCCGCAAACCCTTCAGCAGTTCGCCGAGCAACAGACTATTCGCAAATTCTTTGGCGCGATCCCACATTATGATTTTCCAAACCAGATATTGATGATGAGCCAGTTGTTCACCGGCTCCATCAACATCACACCTACGACGACGATCCACACAATGGTGATCGGGATAAACACTTTCCAGCCCAAGCGCATGATTTGGTCGTAGCGGTAGCGCGGGAAAGAGGCTCGAATCCACACAAACAGGATCATCAACGCGGCCAACTTAAGGAGCAGCCATACGATGCTCGCTTCGCCGATGAAGCCCCACGCTTTCGGGAATGGCGACAACCAACCGCCGAGAAACAGGAGTGACGATATCATCGCCACCAACAGCATGTTCGCGTACTCGGCCAAAAAGAACAGCGACCAAGTCATGCCGGAATACTCAACCAGTGGACCGGCGACAATTTCAGACTCGCCTTCGGCGGTGTCGAACGGATGGCGATTGGTTTCGGCCACACCGGCGATGAACTGAATAACAAACAGCGGGAACAGCGGAATGAAAAACCATTCGAACAAGCCGTAAGCACCGTCTTGGCGCGCCACCACTTGCGTGAGGTTGAGCGATTGCGCGGCCATCAATCCGCCAACCAGCGCAAAACCCATCGCGATTTCGTAGCTCACCACTTGCGCGACGGAGCGCATGGCACCGATGAAGGCGTACTTGGAGTTCGACGCCCAACCCGCGAGGATCACGCCATACACGCCCATCGACGTCATGGCCAGCACCACCAGAATGCCAGCGTCAACCCCGGCCACTACCCAGTTCGGCGTAAACGGAATCACCGCCCACACCGCCATCGCTGGAGCGACTGCAATCGCTGGCGCAATCAGGAACAAGAACCGGTTGGCGCCGGTCGGCACGATCTGCTCTTTGACCAGCAATTTGATGGCATCGGCGATGGGCTGCAATGTTCCCCACGGCCCGACACGATTGGGACCGCGGCGCACTTGCATCCAGGCGATCACCCAGCGTTCGACTAACTGAAAATACAACACGTAGACCAACACCGGAATCATCACCATCAAAATCATGGTGAGCGATTTGGCGACGAACCACGCGGGTGGCCCCATCTGCGGACCGAGGACCGCAATGACTTGTGCGTTGAGGGCTTGAATAATGGCGTCCATCGCTATTCGGCCGCCTCGGCAATCGGTTGCCGCTGGCCGCGCCGGGCGTCCGCCGTTTGTTGCAGGCTTGGCGCACGTCGGGTGATGGCATCGACATCGTAAATGCCGACTTCACGCATCTCGTCCGCCTGCGCCGTCGACAATTCCACTTTCACACCGTGTAAATGATTGTTGAGTTTACTGGCAACAAAAGCGCTCAAGTCGGGCGCGATTTCCTGGCGAATGGCTTCGATATTGTCGTGCGCAAATCCGTTCAACCCCAACAAGTTCGCCAACACGCGAATCACTTTCCATGCCGGCCGCGTGGCACCCAGCGGCTTGACCACACCGTTGAATGACTGCGGCTTGCCTTCCATATTCACGAACGTACCCGCCGTTTCGGTGAACGGCGCGATCGGCAACAGGACGTTGGCGTATTGCAGTGCGCGCGCATTCTTGAACATGCTCATGGCGACGACAAATTGTGCGCTATCCAATGCGGACAGCACGGCGGTCGGCGTCGCGCAGTCGGCTTCCGGCTCGACATTGAGTAACACGTACCCCTTCGCGCTAACCGATGCGATGCCGTCTGCGCCGATGACAGCCGCGCCCACACTGTTGGCAGCCTGGCTCAATACACCCAAGGTGCCGCCAGCCAAGCGTGCGATTTCCTGCGCGAATACATGTAGCACCGTCGCCTGTGGATGCTGCTGCGCATAGTGACCGAGAAACACTCCCACTTTTGCTTTGGCCGCGAGGCTCGCCGCAATCGCGCGCGCCTCATCGGTGAGGCTGATGTTGGCGACCGCAGTTGCTACCTCGCCCGGCAACGCACCAACCTTGATTTCGGCGAGCGCCTTGAGAATGGCACCCAGTGCCGTCGCCAATTTGTCCGCGGGCACAATCGATCTGTTCGCCACGCGCATCAGCAAATCAGTATCCACCGCATGCACGACGTTGATCGCCGTGCCGCGCTTGGCCGCCGCGCGAAAGCGCGTCGACAACAGCGGCTGCTCTTTTCGAAGGGTCGAGCCGACCAGCAACACGCTTTGCAGACCGGCAATCTCGGCAACCTGCATGCCGAGCCAATGAGCGCCCGCTGATTTGCCGGCGGCAGATCCATCGCGCTGACGAAGGCGCGTTGCAATATTGTTTGCGCCAAATTCACGCGTCAATTTGTTGAGCAGATAAAGCTCTTCGAGCGTCGAAGCAGGCGATGCGAGGACGCCTAACTGCGTCGCCCCGTGCGACTGTTTGACCGCTTTCAGGCCATCAGCGACCGTTTGCAGCGCCTCCTGCCAATCGGCCTCAACCCACGCGCCATTTGTCTTGACCATCGGCGTTGTCAGCCGCTCATCAGAATTCAATGCTTCGTAGGAAAACCGATCGCGATCCGAAATCCAGCATTCATTGATCGCTTCGTTTTCCAGCGGCAGCACACGCATGACGCGATCCTGCTTGACCTGCACAATCACATTCGAGCCAAGCCCGTCGTGCGGTGCGATCGATTTGCGACGCGACAATTCCCAATTGCGCGCGGAATAGCGAAACGGCTTGGACGTCAACGCGCCAACCGGACACAGATCGATCATGTTTCCGGACAACTCGGAATCGACCGTCTTGCCGACAAACGACACAATTTCGGAATGCTCGCCACGGCCGACCATGCCGAGTTCCATAACGCCGGCGATTTCCTGGCCGAAGCGCACGCAACGCGTGCAGTGAATGCAGCGTGACATTTCTTCCATCGACACTAACGGGCCGATGTCCTTGTGAAACACGACGCGTTTTTCTTCCTGATAGCGCGACGCCGAGCCGCCGTAGCCGACCGCCAAATCCTGCAACTGGCATTCGCCGCCCTGATCGCAAATTGGGCAATCAAGCGGATGATTGATGAGCAAAAATTCCATCACGCCTTGCTGTGCGGTCTTCGCGTACTCCGATGCGGTCTGCACCTTCATGCCTTCGGTGGCCGGTGTTGCACATGCGGGCAATGGTTTGGGTGCTTTCTCGACTTGCACCAGACACATGCGGCAATTGGCGGCGATGGAAAGTTTCTTGTGATAGCAAAAATGCGGCACGAAAATGCCGAGCTTGTTCGCCGCCTCCATCACCGTGGCGCCGTTTTCTACCTCGACTGCTTTGCCGTCAACTTCAAGCTTGATCATTGCACCACACTCTTAGCCATAAGAAACGCAGACGTTCCCCGCTGAGGACTTAAAGGATTCATCATTATTCCGCTGCCATCGCCAACGACTCTGGTTGCGGCGACGAATACCCGCCCGCCTTCACCATGCAACGCTTGTGGGTGATGTGATATTCGAATTCTTCACGATAATTTTTGACAAACGCCCGCACCGGCATGGCCGCCGCATCGCCCAACGCGCAAATAGTGCGACCTTGTATTTGATCTGCGAGGTTCAACAGCAAATCCAGATCTTCCATGCGTCCCTTGCCGTGTTCGATGCGGTTGATGATGCGATACAGCCAGCCGGTACCCTCACGGCACGGCGTGCACTGGCCGCACGATTCTTCGAAGTAAAAATAGGCGAGGCGCAGGGCGGCCTTGACCATGCAGGTGTCTTCGTCCATCACGATGACGGCACCGGAACCCAGCATCGATCCGGCTTTGGAGATCGAGTCGAAATCCATATCGACGGTCATCATTAAATCACCCTTGATGATCGGCATCGACGAGCCGCCTGGAATTACCCCCTTGAGCTTTTTGCCGCCGCGCATGCCACCGGCCAATTCGAGCAGCTTGGCGAATGGCGTGCCGAGCCGAACCTCGTAATTGCCGGGTTTGTTGACGTGCCCTGTGACGGAAAATAGTTTGGTGCCGCCGTTGTTGGGCTTACCAAGATTGAGGAACCACTCGCCCCCGTTGCGAATAATCGACGGCACGGCCGCGAACGTTTCGGTGTTGTTGATGGTGGTCGGTTTGCCGTAAAGCCCGAACGAGGCTGGGAACGGCGGCTTGAAGCGCGGAAACCCTTTCTTGCCTTCAAGCGACTCAAGCAGTGCGGTTTCCTCTCCGCAGATGTACGAACCATAGCCGTGGTGGGCGTACAGCTCGAATGAAAAATCGCTGCCCAGAATATTGGCCCCGAGATAGCCCGCGTCGCGCGCTTGCTGCAACGCTTCTTCAAAGCGCTCGTAATCGGCCCAGATTTCGCCGTGGATGTAGTTATAGCCAACCGGAATGCCCATCGCATAGGCGGCAATAACCATGCCTTCGATCAGCGCGTGTGGGTTGTAGCGAATGATGTCGCGGTCTTTGAAGGTCCCCGGCTCGCCTTCGTCTGAATTGCACACAAGATATTTTGCGCCGGGAAATGAACGGGGCATGAAGCTCCATTTCAATCCGGTCGGAAAACCAGCGCCACCGCGACCGCGCAACGTCGAGTGCTTGACTTCCGCAATGACGTCTTCTGGTTTGATGCCGTCTTTGAGAATTTTTTTCAGCGCAGCGTAACCGTCGCGCGACTCGTAGTCCTTCAAGCGCCAGTTGTCGCCCGTGATGTCGGCCATGATGACCGCGTCGGGTCCGTAATCGATGAGCTTGTTCATTTCGACAACTCCTCGACCAGCGCATCAATTTTCTGCTGCGACATGAAGCTGCACATGCGCTTGTTATTGACGATCATGACCGGTGCGTCACCACAGGCACCCATGCATTCGCCCTCGACCAGGGTGAACTTGCCGTCTTTGGTGGTCTCACGCCAGCCGACACCGAGTTTTTGTTTCAAATATTCAGCCGCATCGACGCCGCCTGACAACGCACACGGCAAATTGGTGCAGACCGTAATCTTGGCCTTGCCCATCGGCTTCTGGTTGTACATGTTGTAGAAGGTTGCGACTTCGTAGACCACAACGGCTGGCATGCCAATGTAGTTCGCCACTTCGTCCATCGACTCCGTTGACAGCCATTCACGCTCGTCCTGCACAATCGCCAACGCCGCCATCACCGCCGACTGGCGTTGATCGGCCGGATACTTCGCGAACTCGCGATCAATTTTATGTTTGACTGCGTCGGACAACATCAGATTTCACCCTGCCAATAATCAACCGCCTGATTCGCCATGGTCAAATGCCGCACGCGCGCCTCACCATCGCCGCCGTAGGCACCAATTTTTTGGGAGTCGGGATACTCACACACTTCGGCCGGCATCATGGTGCTGACCGAAACGTAGGCCAGCTCTGCGTCCGAGTCATTGATGATCTGGTGCGCGGTCTGCGGCCCGCCGGTCGGACAACAAATAAAGTCGCCGGCGCGGATTGGGCGCGATTCGCTGCCGTATCGCAGTAGGCCTGTTCCGCGCACAATGAAAAACATTTCTTCTTCAGCGTGATGGCTATGAAACGGACACGAGCGTTTACCGGGCGGCACCACGTCATAGGAATAGCCAAGATCCTTGGCACCCAGCAACGGCCCGACACGCGCAGATGCTGCGGCGAATTGATCGCCCTTCTCAAACGATTCGAGCTTGAGTTCGTCAATGTTGATGACCTTGCCAGCAATGACGCTCATCGGTCAATCTCCCCGAATACGATGTCTTGCGTGCCGATGATGGTGACCACGTCGGCGATCATGTGGCCGCGCGACATTTCGTCGAGCGCCGCCAGATGCGGAAAACCTGGTGCGCGAATTTTCAAGCGATACGGCTTGTTGGCGCCGTCTGACATCAGGTAAATACCGAACTCGCCCTTTGGATGCTCTACGGCGGCATACACCTCCCCCGGCGGCACATGGAAGCCTTCGGAGAAGAGCTTGAAGTGATGAATCAGCTCTTCCATATTCGACTTCATGCTTTCGCGTGAAGGCGGCGCGACTTTGTGGTCGGTGGAAATAACCGGACCCGAATGCTTGCGCAACCAATCAACGCATTGCTGGATGATGCGGTTGGACTCGCGCATTTCCTGTATGCGCACCAGATAGCGATCGTACGAATCGCCATTGGTGCCGATCGGAATATCAAAATCCATGCGGTCGTAAACTTCATAGGGCTGTTTTTTACGCAAATCCCACGCGATGCCGGAGCCGCGCAGCATGGGCCCGGTAAAACCGAGCTGCAAGGCGCGCTCTGGTGTGACAATGCCAATATCCACCAAGCGCTGCTTCCAGATGCGATTGTCGGTCAACAGCGTTTCGTATTCGTCAACGTAGGTCGGGAATCGTTTGGTAAAGTCGTCGATGAAATCGAGCAGCGAGCCGCTGCGATTTTCATTCAAGCGCTTCATGGCCTTCGCGTTGTGGCCACCAACGGCCGTGTATTGCGGCATGCGATCCGGCAAATCGCGGTAAACCCCACCCGGACGATAGTAGGCGGCGTGCATCCTGGCACCCGATACCGCCTCGTAGCAATCCATCAAGTCTTCACGCTCGCGGAACGCATACAAAAACACCGTCATCGCGCCAACGTCAAGCGCGTGGGCGCCCAGCCACAGAAGGTGGTTCAGCACGCGTGTGATTTCGTCAAACATCACGCGGATGTACTGTGCGCGCTCAGGAACATTAACGTTTAACAGCTTCTCAATCGCCATTACATACGCGTGCTCGTTGACCATTATCGACACATAGTCGAGCCGATCCATATACGGCACGTTTTGAAGGTAGGTGCGCGTCTCACAGAGTTTTTCAGTCGCCCGATGCAGCAGCCCGATGTGCGGATCGGCGCGTTGCACCACTTCACCGTCGAGCTCCAGCACTAGCCGCAACACCCCATGCGCCGCCGGATGCTGCGGCCCAAAGTTCATTGTGTAATTCTTGATCTCTGACATCGCGCTTATTCCAGAGCACTCGTGACTACTGCGGCTTTCGCGACACAATCAATTTCAGTAAAGGCTAACGTGCGCAGCACGTTAATCCACGTAGCCCGTATGGAGCGGCCTTTACCCCCGGCTTTAGGCATGCCGGGGCTAAAGGCCGCTCCTTCCGGGCTACGCATCTTGATCTCACTCACGACTTCGACCCCGCTGCATACGTTTCTTCACGAATAATCTTGGGCACGATTTCGCGCGGCTCAATCGTCACTGGCTGATAGATGACGCGTTTTTGCTCAGGATCGTAGCGCATCTCAACGGTTCCCGAAATTGGGAAATCCTTGCGAAACGGGTGTCCGACAAATCCGTAATCGGTGAGGATGCGGCGCAAGTCAGGATGGCCGTCAAACACGATGCCGTATAGGTCGAACGCTTCACGTTCGTACCAATTCGCCCCATTCCACACTGGAATCAACGAATCGATCAGGGGAAAGTCGTCTTCGACACAGAACGTCCGCAATCGCACGCGGGCATTGTGATTGATCGACAGCAATTGCGAGACGATCGCAAAGCGCGAGCCGGTCCAGTGACCACTTCCGCCCCATTCGGCGTAATCGACGCCGCACAAATCGATCAGCTGGGAAAAATCCAATGTTGCGTCGTCGCGCAGAATCGTAGCAGCGGCCACGTAGTTAGCGGCACTGACTTCCACGATGAGCTGGTGGGTATCAACGATCAGCCGTGCAACCTTGTCACCTAGAGCGTCAGTAATACTCGCTTGAAGTCGGTCTAGCTTGATGGACATAACAGATCAGGCCCGCGCGATGGTATTGGTGCGCTTGATCTTGTTTTGCAACTGGATCAAACCGTACAGCAGCGCCTCAGCGGTCGGTGGGCAGCCGGGAACGTAAATGTCGACCGGCACGATGCGATCACAACCGCGCACCACCGAATACGAGTAGTGATAGTAGCCGCCACCGTTAGCGCACGAGCCCATCGAGATCACCCAGCGCGGCTCCGACATTTGGTCGTACACTTTGCGCAGCGCCGGTGCCATCTTGTTGCACAGCGTCCCCGCCACAATCATCACGTCCGACTGGCGCGGGCTGGGACGAAACACAATACCGAAGCGATCCAAGTCGTAACGCGACGCGCCTGCATGCATCATCTCAATCGCACAACACGCGAGGCCAAACGTCATCGGCCACATCGAACCGGTTCGCGCCCAATTGAGCAGCGAATCCACCGACGTGGTGACAAACCCCTGATTTGAAACGCCACCTTCAGGCATTTAACGCTCCAAATTTCATCACGGCACGACAACACCAATTTTGTTGGATAACCCCGTTCGCCCTGAGCTTGTCGAAGGGCTTAGTGCATCAAGACCCTTCGACAAGCTCAGGGCGCACGAAATAAAAAATGACTTTTACTTTTCGTTGCCGATCCACGGGCTGCCACAACCGTTGACAGCCTACCAACTCCTTCTTGTTGCCCTTACACGCCGTCTCGTCCTATCGCATCCCCGCACGCGGAGCCCCTGCGGGCTACGGGTGGTGTCGAGTCGATACTAGCACATCGCATCCCCGCACGCGGAGCCCCTGCTCTTACTCCTCGCGTCGCTACTCCCAATCCAACGCACCTTTTTTCCACTCATAAATGAAGCCCATGACGAGAATGCCCAGAAACACCATCATTGCCCAGAAACCGAACCAGCCGATTTCCTGCAGCACAATCGCCCACGGGAAAAGGAACGCAATTTCGAGGTCAAACAGAATGAACAGAATCGCGACGAGGTAGTAACGCACGTCGAATTTCATGCGCGCATCTTCGAAGGCCTCGAAGCCGCATTCGTAGGGAGACAGTTTTTCGCTGTCCGGCCGGTCGTTCCCCAACAGCACGGTCAGCACCTTGGTGCTGACAACTGAAAGCACGCCAACCGCCAGGCCGACGCCAAGGAACAGCAGAATGGGGAAGTAGTTCTCGAGCATGCGCGCCGATTTCAGTTCAAGGCCTGATCACGATCGACCAAACCCGACTCCTGCATTAACTTGGTGCCGTCGGCGAGACTCGAACTCGCAAAGCTTTCGCCACTACCCCCTCAAGATAGCGTGTCTACCAATTTCACCACGACGGCATGTCGTTCAAAACAGACTAAATTTTACTGCGAAATACAGGGCTTGCGGCGGCGCAACAAACGACTTACTTGGGAATTTGCTGCGGTGCGGGCGTTGGTGTGACTGGCGCGGCCGGTGCCTTGGCTGCCTCACCCGTGGGCGGTGTTGCGGAGCCCGTCGGCGCAGGGATCGTATCGGCCGTCGTCTTTTTCGCGTTCGGGTCAGCCGTCACGCTCTTGCCAAAATCCGTCACGACGCCCTGTCCTCGCGGCGCATGATGGTAGGTCAGCCCGAGGCTGGTCAGAAAAAACACTGTCGCGCACACGGCGGTCGAACGGGACAAGAAATTGGCTGCCCCTGAGGAGCCGAACAAACTACCTGCCGAGCCAGTACCGAACGCTGCGCCCATGTCCGCGCCCTTGCCGTGCTGTACCAACACCAGCACCACAATAGCGACCGCCACAATCACGTGCAGCGTCAAAATAATCGAAACCCACATTGCTTTTTTCCTCAGTCTCTTAACTTAAACGACACGCCCATTAGAGTGCGTGCCAAATTCCCAAAAACTCGTCAGCCACCAGTGACGCGCCACCGATCAAGCCACCATCAATATCCGGCTGCCCAAACAACTCAGCCGCGTTACTTTTTTTCACACTGCCACCATACAAGATGGGCAACTTTTGACTCACTTCAACCGAATGCTTGGCAATAAATGCCCGCAGAAAACGGTGCGCCTCTTGCGCCTGTTCGGGCGAGGCCGTTTTGCCGGTGCCAATCGCCCACACCGGCTCATATGCGACCACCGCAGCGGCTAACGCCTCAACACCAGCGTGTTTTACAACGGCAGCGAGTTGACGGGCAACGACGACTTCCGTGATCCCCGTTTCGCGCTCGCTCAGCGTCTCGCCGACACAAAGTATTGGCATCATCCCCGCCGCGATGACGCGGCTGAATTTCTCGGCAACCACATCATCCGTGTCGCCAAACAGGGCGCGCCGCTCGGAATGTCCAACAATCGCCAATTGGCAGCCAAATTCGGCCACCATCGCAGCGGAAACTTCGCCTGTGTAGGCACCCTTGTCAAATCGGCTGACGTCCTGTGAGCCAAACTTCAAGGCCGTCCCGGCGAGCGCCGCTTGCAACTGACCAAGGTACGCAAATGGCGCACAAACGCCCAAAATTTTGTCCGCGCGCGCCTTGATCTGCCCCAAAGCTGCGATCAGCGCCGCATTCGAGGCCAAACTGCCGTTAAGTTTCCAGTTTCCGACGACAAAGCGCTGACGAGTTTCTGGCCGCATTTGGTCGTTTTTCCCGGAAATTGCTCAAATCTGACAAGGACTTAGATTATAGCGGGAAAAGTTTGGCCGGAGCAATTGGGCGACGCTCGGAGACTAGCCTGCATAGTCCACGGGGACGCGTTCGAGAGTGGGTGGATGGGCGTGCGATTTTTCGTTCGACTGACGAGTCGAATATCGAGATATTCGCGGGGAAGAGAACGGAAAAGCGCATGTTCAGCCGCCCGCTATCGAGCATGTAGGCCCAGCACTGATCGAAGACCAAGATGGATTTCTCATCTGAGGCTCTTCTTCATTACGGAAACAGTCGTGAGCGGGGCCGCCCCGTGAACTATGCAGGCTAGCTTTGCAGGTCCATCGAACGCTGAAACTGCGACTGATACTCCTCTTTGGCGAGCTTTAGCGTATCCCAGATCTTGCCCCTAGCCTGAATAAACGGCGAGGCTCGCGCCGCCTCACCTAGATAGTGGTCCAGATCGCGGTGTTCACGGCGCAATCGCGACACTAGGCCGAGAAAAAGGTCGGTCAATTCCGGGTCGAAATGCTGTCCGCGCGAGGCGAGAATCTCGCTCAATGACGCCTCCACCGTCCACGCCGCTTTATACGGGCGCTTATGCGTCAACGCGTCAAACACGTCTGCCAGTGCCGTAATGCGCGCAGCAAACGGTATTTCATTTCCGCCAATCTTTGCCGGGTAGCCCTTGCCGTCCCAGCGTTCGTGGTGGTGGCGCGCGATTTCTTCGGCCATATTGATATGCGGGATTTCGCTCTTGACCAGCACATCGGCCCCGATTTCAGCATGCATTTCCATGACGATGCGTTCCGACGGATTTAATCCTCTCGGCTTCAACAAGATGCCGTCCGGAATGCCGATCTTGCCGATATCGTGCAATCTTGCGGCGATGTCGATCATAAAAATCATTTCGTCGTCGCAACCCGCCTCCTTGGCCAGCAGACACGCGAGCCGACCAACACGGTACGAGTGTTCGCCGGTTGAATCGTCGCGCAGTTCGGCGGCAACCGCGAGGCGCTCCATGGCTTCGATGCGGGCTTTGAACAGCTCTTGCTTTTGCTTGATGAGTTCCACCTTGGCGGCGCGACCTTCGACAACTTCTACGTGCGTTTCCATACGGCGCATCACCTGCTTTACGTCTTCAATGGGCGAATTGGCGTCTAGAGCATGGAGTTGCAATAGATGCTGGTTCACGTGGTGTAAGACGTTCGCCTCGGCAGTCTTGCGTTGTTGCGCGAGCATTTCCCTGAGATATTTGAGCGCCTCATCATGGTGCCCGGCGTACTCAAGAGCTTTGACCAGCGCAATCAGCACCTCCCGCGAGGCGAGCTTCAGTTCCCGTGCGCGGGCCAGCGTTGATGTCAGGCGAGAAATGCCAACGTCGAGATTGCCGGAGAACGCCTCTGCCAGACCTTCAGCGACTGACGCCTGAATATCAGAACGCGGTGATGCTGATTTGTTTGCGTATTCGCGCGCCTGCTTCGCGTGTTGCCTAGCGCCTTCAAAGTCGCTGATTTCAATGAGCAACCGTGTGTAGTAGTTTTCGATCAGCACCCGGTTATGAACCGAGAATGCATCGTCTCCCTCGGAAGCACTCGCCAGTGCCTTGTCAATCGATTCGATGCCCAGACCGATCTCATCCAGGTTTAGCGCGCAAAGTGCGATGATGGCGTACGCGAATGAAGATTGGGTTTTCGCAGCGGCGTCGATCTCGCCCAACTCAAGGACTTTCCGTGAGCAGGCGATTGACTCTCGAAATAGCCCACCATAGTTGAGCGCGCCGCCGGTATTTAGCCAGAGCTTGGCCTCCTGGAAAGTATCACCCGCGCGTTGCGCAAGATTGAGCCCTTCTGCATAAGCTTCCATTGCACGCGGGAAGTCCCCTGAGTCCGCGCAACACGCACCAAGCAAATTGTAGGCGGTGATGGTGACCTTCGTTTGAGCGGTCTCGAGCGCATAAGACTTCGCCGCTTCGCCAACGCGGATACCGATATCGGGTCGGCCAGTAATGTAGAAAAAGCGCCCAGCATCCAGCATTGCTCCCACGCGGATCGCGTGGTCAGACCCCGCGATGGCTAGTCCAAGAGCTGTATCTTCGACGAGCCGCGCGTCTGCCGCAGCACCCATTCGTAGCGCCCGCGCAATGAGATCCACGGACGCTTGCAGGGCACCAGTTCCACCCGCTGTGGCAGTCATGCGACCCCCAAAAAATAGGTGTTGCATTTCAAGCCGTTAGCGAAGTATTCTCCCGCCGGTAGTGAAATAATTGACACTTTTTTACAATCGTCCACATTTATCTAACCACGCTAGTTTAATCCCAAGGAAACCATCATGAGCAAAGAACTCAACACCCTCGAATTGACCCACGCTGCTGTCGATGTCGCCGATGAAGTGACGACTCTCGACAATCTGAGCCTTGCCCTGATCGGCGGCGGCGAAGTCCCG
>JBCKPN010000039.1:0-16742 GCA_038901695.1 Usitatibacteraceae bacterium | reverse complement strand
CAGCGCGAAGCCGAATACCATCTCGTGCGCATGCCACAGCATCGGGCTGAAGTCCGAGCCCCACACCAACCATCCGCGATAAATCGCAACCCACACGGGGAGCGCTAGCGCGGCAAACGTTGCTGCCAGCAGATAGAACGGCCGAAAGCCAAGCTGGAACAGGGCAAAGCGCGACGCCTCGTGCGCCGGTTGGCGCGGATCCGATTCAATCTTGATAAAAAAACTCATCGACATCCTTGGTAGGGGATGACTTGCGCAATGCCGAGCAGGTTCAAACGGCGGACCGGCGAGCCAATAACAACAATCCGTTCGCGCATCGTCGGCGACAGGTGTGACGTTGCCGAGCCACTTGACCGGACTGCCTACATTGAGCCCGAGTCGGTGGGCGCGACGCCGACGGAAGCGCTGATCGGCGAATGATGCGGCAACCAGAACGACGCAGGTTGTGCAGGA
Organism: Usitatibacteraceae bacterium; assembly: GCA_038901695.1. GTDB lineage: Bacteria > Pseudomonadota > Gammaproteobacteria > Burkholderiales > Usitatibacteraceae > UKL13-2. The sequence continues at coordinate 16,289 of JBCKPN010000039.1, read as the reverse complement.
TCAAAACAAATCGAGTTAGTGACCGCCGAATGGTCGCACTCCTATTTTCGCGAATTCATTCCCGGCTTGACCCATCGTTCGAATCGTTGCCTGCCCAACCTCATCGGTGTCGTACGAATTGGACAGATTTGCGATCCGCGCATCTGGCACATCGCGTCACGTCGGACGTCGATAGTCGTCGTCAATCCACGCCAAGGCACTCGCTTCACTCAGCGCAAACGAGGCTGCCACGCGGTATTGCGCCAATGGCATGCTGTCTCGATCGCGCGCAGCCCGAGCAGTCAGGGTGGCGTAGGGTGACTCCTCATCGGGAACGATATCGAGCGTCACCACGATCTCCTCCTCGCCGCTTCGCACCACCACCTTCTTGTGCAGTACCGCGTGTAGGTATTGTTCATGGCGGCGTCTGACTTCATAGGCGGTTTTGACCAGCGTATGAAACGCGTTAGCGTCGAGCGGCTTGGGATTTTTCTTGTCGCGCCCCATGATCCACGGCCCCACGAGCGCTGGTTCGGGCTCGCCGTCCTTGGTCATCGCCACTGCCCATCCATCGCCATCCTCGTTTTTGATGACCTGCGCGGTCCAGCCGTCGTCGTGCCACAGCCGCGCTTGCATGATCGGCGTGAACGCCACGGCGTCGTTGCTGCTGAGGTCGTTCATCTTATTTTCTCAAGTTGGTGCGACCCATCTGCCACAGCAAAAAACTGTAAATGTCCGCCGCCAATGCATTGCGCTGCGTCGCCGTGCTGCCCATACCGTGCCCTGCCTGCATATCCAGACGCAACAGAATCGGCTTGCCGCTATTGGACGCGGCCTGCAAACGCGCTGCCGTCTTGGCGCTGTGCCAGACATCCACACGCGGGTCATTCATGCCGTGCACCAACAGTACGGCGGGATACGCCGTCGCGTCCTTGATATTGTGATACGTGCTCATGTCGAGCAGCGCCGGAAATTCCTTCGCGTTCTTCGCGCTGCCAAATTCGGAGATATTGGTGATGCCATTGGCGCTCTCTTCGGCGCGCACCGCGTCCATGACGCCGACATCAAATATCGCCGCGGCAAACAGTTCAGGCGCGGTAGTAACCGCGCGTCCAACAAAAATTCCACCGGCACTAGTGCCCAGCGCGGCGAGCGTTTGCGGTGACGTGATTTTTTCGCTAATCAAATACTTGGCGCACGCCACGCCGTCCTTCCAGGTGTTGGATTTGGTTGCCTTGAAACCGGCGCGATACCACCCATCGCCGTACACGCCGCTGCCTCGCACATTGGCCAACGCGACGACACCGCCTTGCTCAATCCACACCATACGACCACCGGAGAATCCAGCAGTTTCCGAAAAACCGTACGCTGCGTACGCCGTCAACAACGTCGGGTTGCTGCCGTCGCGCTTCATCCCCTTCTTGTACAGCAGCGTCATCGGAACCATCACACCATCATGGCTCGCCACTTTCACTTCAACGATCTCTACTTCCGGCAGATTGGGAAGTGTTGGCGTCACGCCCAGTCCTGCGTCGGTGGAGACATTACCTTTCAACACAAACGTGCGCGCAAGCTGCGTCCATCCGGCTGCCCTGTAGAGCACGTCGGTATAGACGTGCGCGGGATCGGCGTAAACACTTGCAGCACCTTTGAACGGCATCGGAATCGCGTCGCCGTTGACGTTGCCAGATTTGTAGCGACGCAACACAATCTCGGTGCCTTGTCGAACGGAGCCGATGATGGCATCACGCGTCAACGTAAAGTCCTCGAGCACGCCCTCCTTGGGCGGCAATGCCACGTCAACCGCAAATCGCAGTGATGGGCGACGCAAATCAAGTTTCATGACGCGCTTTTGCGGAGCATTGTGGTGCGTCAGAAAATAGAGGTCGCGCCCTTTCAAATCGACGTCGGTGATCTTGTCTGCAAACGCCGAAATCTTGCGCCACGCAATGTTCGACTTGCCGAGGTCGGCAACACGTGCCAGAAACAAATTGCCTTCCGGCAGGGTCGTGTCGGTGGTGCGCGCAATCATGAATGAGCTGCCCGGCGCAAAGATCAGATATCCGACATCAAGCCGCGCCAGCCCAAGGTTCTTGGTCACGATTGGCCCGAAAACGGCTTTCGCTTGTGCCTCCGGGTCACCGACCTTGAGCCACATCACCTTGCTGTCGAGATACATCTCGGATTCGGGCTCACCGGCCGTCGGTGGCTTTAATTGGTTGTAGGTGAGTGATTTGCTGTCGGGCAGCCAGCTAATGTTGGTCTCGTGCACGCGCGGAATCGGCTGCCCGATATTCTTGCCGGTCTTTACGTCGAGGATGTAGAGCGATGCATCTTCCGAACCACCCGCAGACATTCCATAGGCGACGTGTTTGCCGTCCCACGACGCGCGAAAGTAGTTGACGGCGTGTGGCACACCGGTGCGCTTGGAATCGACTTCAGGGTCAACCAATACGCGTTCGGCACCCGTCAGCCCCGTGCGCGTGACGAGCTTAAACTGACGCTCGCCTTTCGGGCGCTTCATGTAATAGATGTGACCACCCGCAAGGCGCACGATGCCGTAAATCGCATCCCCGGATGCGGTAGTGAGTTCGGTAATGCGTTTTTCAATTTTGTCGCGCAGCTCGATTTTATCGAGCGTGTCGCGCGACACGGCCGCTTGCGCCTTCAACCATTCCTGCACTTCCGGCGCTTTCACGTTCTCGAAATAGCGGTAGGGGTCTTTGACACTGACCCCATGCAGGACATCGGTCACCTCTCGCACCGGCGCGAGCGGCGCTTGCGCGGCGGCGCTGGTTGCAGCAACAACTAGGCAGGAACTGAACAATAAACGTGCAGAGGCGGATAACGGCATAGCAAACCCCGTGATGGTCAACGATTGACGTGAACGGCAGCCGCAAGTGGGCGAAGCCCGCTTGTGGATGTCCGCTCAATGGAAGGGTTAGGCGGCATTTTGGGCCCACACCTCACGAGTAATGCGATACAAGATGTGGGTCCGAAGCGGATTGCCCTCCGGCACACCAGGATGCTGGAATGTAGCCTCTGGCCCAAGCATCCCGATTCGGCGCATGACCGCGCTGGACCTTTGATTGCCGGCAGCAGTGGTTGCGATGACCCCGGGAAAACCAAGATTCTCGAAGGCGACTCGGAGAACAGCCTTGGCCGACTCTGACGCGTAGCCGTGACCCCAATACTCTGCCGCCAAGCGCCAACCGATCTCTACGCACGGCAGGTAGGGGTGACTTTCAGCAGGAATTTGCAGCCCTGTGAATCCCAGGAAGGTACCAGTGGCCTTGTGTTCGAGCGCCCAGAACCCCCACCCAACCTCTTGAATTCGGTTCGACCACCTGTCGATGGCTGCATTCGACGTGGCTTGATCACGAGCCGAAGACAAGAACTCCATTACTCTCTGATCTGCGCACAGGGCGGCGAAGGGATCGCGATCCGACTCGCGCCATTGCCGGAGCAAGAGGCGGGAAGTGACAAGTTCTAGAGGCTGGGCCATGTTGAACGCGCGCTTGGACGTGGTTGATGCCGCTAACCCCTATAGGGGCGCATGCCGTATTTTGCGCTAATACGCTGCGGTATTAGACACCGACGCTGCGGCATTGGACTCCGCACCGCTGGTGGTGCGATCGTTAAACGCTGGCCACTTTCTGCTGCGGCACGGCCTCGCTAATACCCAAGCGATCAAGTGCAGCCGCGAGATGCGCGACCGTGCGATCAGTGTTGTGCCACTTTTCAAGACCAAACAGGCCGATGCGAAACGTCGAGAAGTCGGCACCCTCGTCGCATTGCAACGGCACACCGGCCGCAGTTTGCAGACCTTCGGCAAGAAATTTGCGACCCGATTGCAATGCTGAATCGTCGGTGTAGCTGACCACCACGCCGGGTGCCTTGAAGCCGTCCGCGGCGACGCTCGCGAGACCGCGGCGTTCGAACAGCGCGCGCACTTTGCTTCCCAATGCGATTTGCTCGTCGCGCACGCGGGAAAAACCGTAGGCTTCGGTTTCTTTCATCACTTCGCACAGTCGCATCAGCGCGTCGGTCGGCATGGTCGTGTGGTAGGCGTGCCCACCATTCTGGTAGGTCTCCATGATTTGCAGCCACTTTTTCAAGTCGCAAGCGAAACTGGTGCTGGTGGTGTCGTCAATCGCCTCGCGCGCGCGCGCAGACAGCATCACCATAGCGCAACAAGGTGAGCTGCTCCAGCCCTTCTGCGGCGCACTCACCAACACATCAACGCCGGTGGCCTGCATATCGACCCACATCGCGCCTGAGGCAATGCAGTCGAGCACGAATAGGCCACCCACCGCGTGCACGGCGTCAGCCACGGCGCGCAAATAATCATCCGGCAAGATCATTCCCGCCGACGTTTCGACGTGCGGCGCGAACACGACATCCGGTTTCTCCGCAGCGATGGTGGCGACGACCTCGCTAATCGGCGCTGGTATCCATGAAGCTTGGCGTGCGCCGCTGATCCGTCGCGCTTTGAGCACGGTGCTCGACGCCGGAATCTTGCCCATGTCGAAAATCTGCGTCCAGCGATAGCTGAACCAGCCGTTGCGAATCACCAGCGCTCTTTTTCCAGTGGCAAACTGTCGCGCAACCGCCTCCATGCCGAACGTGCCGCTCCCCGGCACCAGTACCACTGAACGGGCGTGATACACCGTGGTCAGCATGCGCGCAATTTCTTTCATCACGCCTTGAAAGCGTTGCGACATGTGATTCAGCGAGCGGTCGGTATAGACGACTGAAAATTCAAGCAAGCCATCGGGATCAACGTTCGGTAACAGGCCTGGCATAGAGGTTTCCTCGTTGTTGTTCAGCGTGTGCGCACCCGGTCGCTGCCGAGGCAAAAGTAGCGAACAAGATAGCACGCCCCGCCGCCAACTGCGCGCGGGAGGTTGGTCGACACCGACAAACGATAAACGTCACTATTGGCGGGCATTTCTGGACACTTTCGACTGGAAACCCGCCACTGATGGTGATCGCCGCGCCCGCATCAGTCCTCGATCACATCCGGCTACACGGGTGCTCACCCCTGCCCGACCCTAGCAGCACAAGGGCTTGCCAATCTGCAATCCCATCGCCGTGGACGCTCCTCGAACGAGGATTAGGCGATCGCTGACCGATGATTTCGAAAATGGCAAACCTTAACGCAGATCAAGGTTTGCCGCGCGCAATAACGGATCCTTATGCGGTCGCCACTTGGCTGTGAAACGAGCACTCGCACTACTGAGTAAGAAAACGAACGTCTGGGCTGATCTTTGCGGCGGAGCATGGCCGCGGCGGATGCAAAAGACGATCGACACGAACGTATGGATCACCCATGACCCGAAGGAGAAGATGATGAAACGAACGCTATTAGGACTCTTGATCGCGACCGCGATGGGCGGCGCGCTTGCGCAGGATGCCGCACCGCCGATGACGGCTGTCGAAAAGGAAGCCGCCAAGAAGATCTACTTTGAGCGCTGCGCGGGCTGCCATGGCGTGCTGCGCAAAGGTGCGACTGGTAAAAACCTGGAACCGCATTGGACGAAGACGGCAGCGGACGGCACCAAGACTGAGGGCGGCATGCTCAAACTTGGCCAGTCGCGTTTGGAAAAGGTCATCGCCTATGGCACCGATGGTGGGATGGTCAATTACGATGACATCCTGACCAAGGAAGAAATTACGCTGCTCTCCAAGTACATTCAGCACACACCCGATGTGCCGCCGGAGTTCAGTCTGAAGGACATGAAAGACTCTTGGAAGCTGCTGGTAGCGCTCAAAGATCGTCCGACCAAGCAGATGAACAAGATCAATCTGAAGAATGTCTTCGCCGTGACACTGCGCGACACCGGCAAGCTTGCACTGATTGATGGTGACACCAAGCAAATCTGGCAGATCCTCAATACCGGCTACGCGGTGCACATCTCGCGTATTTCGTTATCCGGACGCTATGTCTATACCGTTGGGCGCGATGGCTTAGTGACCATGATCGACCTGTGGTTTGAAAAGCCCACCACCGTAGCGTCCATCCGGATAGGTTCCGATGCGCGATCCGTGGATACCTCCAAGTTCAAGGGCTTCGAAGACAAGTACCTGATCGGTGGCAGCTACTGGCCGCCTCAGTACTCGATCATGGATGGCCAAACCCTCGAGCCACTCAAGATAGTTTCGACTCGCGGCACTACCGTGGATGGTGAGTATCATCCTGAGCCACGCGTGGCATCAATCGTTTCTTCGCACATCAAGCCGGAATGGGTCGTCAACATTAAAGAAACCGGCATGATCCTGTTGGTTGATTACAGCGACATCAAGAACCTGAAGACCACGCAAATCGACGCGGCCAAATTCCTGCATGACGGTGGCTGGGACGCTTCCAAGCGTTACTTCCTGGTGGCGGCGAATGCCTCCCACAAGATCGCTGCGGTTGACACCAAGACCGGCAAGTTGGCGGCGCTTATTGATACCAAGAAGATTCCACACCCTGGACGTGGTGCCAACTTCACCCATCCGAAGTTCGGTCCAGTTTGGGCGACTGGGCATCTGGGCGACGCGGTGGTATCGCTGATCTCGACGCCTTCCGATAAAAAGGAGCACGCCCAGTTCAAGAAGTACAACTGGAAAGTTGTGCAGGAACTGACCATGCCGGGTGCGGGTAACCTGTTTGTCAAGACGCATCCGAAGTCGAATCACCTGTGGGCCGACATGCCGATGAACCCGGAACGGGACAACGCTGAAGTTAACTACGTCTATGACATCCGAGACCTGAGCAAGCCGCCAGTGCGGATCGATGTGGCGAAGGACTCTGGCCTGCCGGTGACCAAAGCGCTGCGCCGCGCCGTTCATCAGGAGTACAATGAAAAGGGCAACGAAGTCTGGATCTCGCTGTGGGGCGGCAAGACGGATCAGTCAGCCATTGTCGTGTATGACGACAAGACCCTGAAGGTGAAAAAAGTGATCACCAGTCCTGACATGATCACGCCGACCGGCAAGTTCAATGTCTGGAACACTCAGCACGACATATATTAATCTGGTGACGCCGCTTGATCACATGGTAGGGGGCGCAAGCCCCCTTACCATGTGGATGGTAAGCAATGACGGATGGCACAAAGGACAGCGTAATGGAGGGAAATTGGCGAAGTCGACTCTGGTTGATGCTGCGGCGACCGAGCGCGAAATATTCGCTGCTGAGCTTGTTGGTGGTGGGCTTTTTCGCCGGCATCGTTTTCTGGGGCGGCTTTCACACTGCACTTCGGGCAACCAACACGGAAACCTTCTGTATTAGCTGCCATGAAATGCGCGACAACGTCTATCCTGAATACAAGAAGACAATTCATTATGCGAACCGCACCGGTGTGCGCGCCACCTGCTCGGATTGCCATGTCCCCAGAGAGTGGGGGCCAATGATGGTTCGCAAAGTCTACGCGAGTTGGGAGCTGTATGGGAAGCTCGTCGGCAGTATCAGCACGAGAGAAAAATTTGAGGCCAAGCGGCTACAAATGGCCGAGAGCGAATGGGCGCGAATGAAGGCCAATGACTCGCAGGAATGCCGCAATTGCCACAGTTACGACAGCATGGACATTGAGAAGCAGAAGGTGCGCGGTGCCAAGATGCACAAGATCGGCATCGCCGAAAAAAAGACCTGTATCGATTGCCATCAGGGCATCGCACATACCAAACCTGCTGGCATGAAAGAAGAAGAATAGCTGTTGCCGGGCGATGTCCCGAACGTAGTTGAAGGTTGAGTTGAAGGTTGAGTTGGTGGTTGAAGCAGACGAGAGTCCAGAATGTGGGTTTCTCACAGTCCTCAACCTGAATCAAAGAAAGCTCAACCACCATGAAGGGCACCTCTAAGTGTTAACCCGTAATCGTGGCAGACAATGAATCGCTGGATCGAATCAACGCAGCCTTCGACGAGCCCCGGTTTCCACCAATTCGGTGGGTCGGCTGCAAGGAAGGAAACGTAGTAAAAAATATTAGTTATCGAGATTTATACATCATGAACATCACCGGATTGTTGGTCCATGCCAAGTCAGGGTGCGCCGAGAATGTGCGCATGCGGTTCGCCGAACTGCCGGGTGTCGAGGTTCACGCCACGAGATCTGACGGGCAACTGGTCGTGACCGTGGAAAAAAACGACGACCGCGAGATGATGCAGACGTTCGAGCAATTGAACGCGATCCCCGGCGTGCATGCCACCACGCTGGTCTACCACCATTCTGAAACCCTTGATGACGAATCACCTTCCGAGACGGAGAACAGATCATGAACATGACGCGACGCGAATTCATCAAATCGAGCGCCATTGCGGCGACCGCCACTGCTGCGGGGGTGACGATTCCCGGGTTGACCGAAGCGCTGGCCGCCGCCGCGCCCGATAAAAGCATCCGCTGGGACAAGGGCGTGTGCCGTTTCTGTGGCGTCGGCTGCGGCGTGCTGGTGGGCGTCAAGGATGGGCGCGTCGTGGCCACCCAGGGCGATCCCGACGCGCCGGTAAACCGGGGGCTGCTCTGCATCAAGGGCTATTTCCTGGCCAAGATACAGTACGGCAAGGATCGGCTGACCACGCCGCTGCTGCGCATGAAAGACGGCAAGTTCGACAAGCAGGGCGAGTTCACGCCGGTCTCCTGGAAGCAGGCCTTCGACATCATGGAAGAAAAGTGCAAGGCGGCGCTGAAGGCGAAAGGCCCGACCTCCGTCGGCATGTTCGCTTCCGGCCAGTGGACGACGTGGGAAGGCATCGCCGCGGCCAAGTTCATGAAGGCGGGCCTGCGCTCCAACAACATCGACCCCAACGCGCGCCACTGCATGGCCTCGGCGGTCGCCGGCTTCATCCGCACCTTCGGCATCGACGAGCCGATGGGTTGCTACGACGACCTCGAGCACGCCGATGCGTTCGTGCTGTGGGGCGCGAACATGGCCGAGATGCACCCGATCCTGTGGTCGCGGCTCACCGACCGGCGCTTGACCGCCAAGCACGTCAAGGTCGCGGTGCTGTCCACCTTCTCCAACCGCAGTTGCGAGCTGGCGGATCTCGAAGTGATCTTCAAGCCGCAGACCGACCTGGCGATCATGAACTACATCTGCAACTACATTATCCAGTCAGGCAGCGTAAACGAGGAGTTCGTCAAGAAGCACGTCAACTTCATGAAGGGCGTGACCGACATCGGCTACGGCCTGCGCCCCAACCATCCGCTGGAGCAGGTGGCCAACAACAACGGCTACCCGAGCGCCGACGGCAAACCCAAGGGGGACCCGAACGCAGCGAGCCCGATCACGTTCGACGAGTTCAAACAGTTCGTGTCCGAGTACACCGCAGACAAGGTATCGGAGCTTTCGGGTGTGCCGAAGGATAAACTCGAAGCGCTCGCCAAGCTCTACGCCGACCCCAAGGTCAAGGTCACGTCGTACTGGTCGATGGGCTTCAACCAGCACACGCGCGGCACGTGGGTCAACAACATGATCTACAACTGCCACCTGCTGGTGGGCAAAATCTCCGAGCCCGGCAACGGGCCGTTCTCGCTCACCGGCCAGCCTTCGGCGTGCGGCACCGCGCGCGAAGTGGGCACGTTCGCGCACCGGCTGCCGGCCGACTTGGTGGTGATGAATCCGAAACACCGCGAAATTGCCGAGCAGATCTGGAAGCTGCCCGCGGGCACCATCCCCGGGCAGATCGGCTTGCACGCGGTGGCACAGGATCGTGCGTTGAAGGACGGCAGGCTCAACTTCTACTGGACCCTGTGCACCAACAACATGCAGGCCGGCCCCAACATGAATCAGGAGCGTTATCCGGGCTTCCGTAATCCTGAAAATTTCATCGTGGTTTCCGACGCCTACCCGACGGTGACGGCGCTGGCCGCCGACCTGATCCTGCCCGCCGCGATGTGGACGGAGAAGGAAGGCGCTTACGGCAACGCCGAGCGGCGGATGCAGTTTTGGCGCCAGCAGGTGAAAGCGCCAGGCGAGGCGAAATCCGACCTGTGGCAGATCGTCGAGTTCTCCAAGCGCTTCAAGGTCGAGGAAGCGTGGGGTGAAGAGCTGGTCGCCAAGATGCCCGAGGTCCGCGGCAAGACGCTGTTCGACGTGCTGTTCGCCAACGACGAGATCAAAAAGCACTCGCTCAAGGACCTGCAGAAAGGCTTCGAGAACGACGAGTCGAAGCACTTTGGCTTCTACCTGCAGAAAGGTCTGTTCGAGGAGTACGCGAGGTTCGGCCGCGGCAAGGCGCACGATCTCGCGCCGTTCGACACCCACCACCAGACGCGCGGACTGCGCTGGCCGGTGGTGGATGGTAAGGAAACCTTGTGGCGCTTCCGCGAGGGCTACGATCCGTACGTGAAGAAGGGCGAAGGCATCCGCTTCTACGGCAAGCCCGACGGCAAGGCGGTGATTTTCGCACTGCCCTATCAGCCGCCGGCGGAATCACCGGATGCCGAATACGATCTGTGGCTTTCCACCGGGCGCGTGCTTGAGCACTGGCACACCGGCACCATGACGCGGCGCGTGCCCGAGCTCTACCGGGCGTTTCCCGACGCGTGGGTATGGATGAACCCGAAGGACGCTGCAAAACGCGGATTGAAGCGTGGCGACGCAGTGAAGCTGGTCAGCCGCCGCGGCGAGGTGGTCACCAAGGTCGAAACGCGCGGCCGCAACAAAATGCCCGAGGGCATGGTGTTCGTCCCGTTCTTCGACGAAAGCCGGCTGGTGAACAAGCTCACCCTGGATGCCACCTGCCCGATCTCGAAAGAGACCGATTTCAAGAAGTGCGCGGTCAAGATCGTAAAGGCGTGAGGAGTGAGGCGAGAGGCTGAGGCGGTGATAGTTCTCCGCGCCTTGCGCCATCGAGAGCAACGATGCAAGACGAAGGCAAAATCAAGGCAACAGCGCGCCGGCAGTTTCTGTTCGACACGGCGAAGATCGCGTGCGGCGTCGGCATGCTGGGACTCGGCGTCGGACTGTACGCCAAGCAGGCGCGGGCGCTGCCGCCGACCGCGATTCGCCCGCCGGGCGCGCGCGCCGAGCCGCAATTCCTCGGCGCGTGCATCCGCTGCGGCATGTGCGTGCGCGACTGCCCGTACCAGATTCTCGATCTCGCGAAACTCGAGCAAGACATCGCGACGGGCACGCCGTATTTCGTGGCGCGCAGCGGCCCGTGTGAGATGTGCGAGGACATCCCGTGCGTAAAAGCGTGTCCGACCGGCGCGCTCGACCCCAAGCTTACCGATATCAACCAGGCGCGCATGGGGCTGGCGGTACTGGTCGACCAGGAGACCTGCTTGAACTTCCTCGGGCTGCGCTGCGATGTGTGTTACAGCGTCTGCCCGCTCATCGACAAGGCGATCACGCTCGAGCTGCAGCGCAACCCGCGCACCGGCAAGCACGCGAGGTTCATCCCGACTGTGCACTCCGATCAGTGCACCGGCTGCGGCAAATGCGAGAAGGCGTGCGTGCTGGAGACCGCGGCGATCCGCGTGCTGCCGCGCCACCTGGCGAAAGGCGAACTGGGCCAGCACTACCGGTTGGGCTGGGAAGAGCAGAAAAAGGCGGGCAAGCCGCTCGTCGAGGGCATCATCGACTTGCCGGACCGCATGCCGGAGGGCGTGAAATGAAGCAACAGGGCATCGGTGCCGAAGCGATCCGCGTCAAGGGCTGGCTGCGCGCGCACCAATGGCTCATTCTGCGTCGCGCATCGCAGGTTGCCGTGCTGGCGCTGTTCCTCGCCGGCTCGTGGCTCGGCTACTGGATCGTCAAAGGCAATCTCAACTACAGCCTGACCCTGGGCGTGCTGCCGCTCGCGGACCCGTACGTACTGCTGCAGTCGCTCGTCGCCGGACACCGCCCCGAGCGCAACGCGCTGATCGGCGCGGCAATCATTCTGGTCGCGTATTTCCTCGTCGGCGGGCGCGCCTACTGCGCGTGGGTATGCCCGGTCAACGTGGTGACCGACGCGGCGCATTGGCTGCGCGAACGGCTCGGGGTGCGCGGCGGCGCGCGGCTATCGCACGCCACGCGCTACTGGATTCTGGCCATGACGCTGGCGCTCGCTTTGATCACCGGCACGATAGTCTGGGAACTGGTGAACCCGGTCTCGATGCTGCACCGGGGCATCATCTTCGGTATCGGCACCGGCTGGACGGTCATCGCCGCGGTGTTCCTGCTCGACCTGTTCGTCGCCGAGCGCGCCTGGTGCGGGCACCTGTGCCCGGTCGGCGCGTTCTACAGCATGGTGGGGAAATTCAGCCTGTTGCGCGTCTCCGCCCTGCGGCGAGCCCAGTGCAACGACTGCGCCGACTGTTATGCCGTGTGCCCCGAACCGCTGGTGATCAAGCCCGCGCTCAAGGGCACGGACGACGGCATCGGTCCGGTCATTTTGTCGCCCCACTGCACCAACTGCGGCCGCTGCATCGATGTCTGCTCCAAGGACGTCTTTGCCTTCGGCAGCCGTTTCAATAATCGCAGTGAACCGCAGGCCGGTGAACGGTCCGCGACGCGCATCACCGCAATGCCCGTTCAACTGTCCTGACACAAAGGAGTCCCCTATGAACAAGTCCATCACAATGCTTCTCGCCACACTCACGCTGGCACTGGCGCAGCCCGCTCTCGCACAGCAAGTTGCAGGCAAGGTGCAGACGCTGCGCGGCACCGACGCCGCCACAACGGACCAGGCGCCGGAAGAAAGAGCGTACCTCGGCAAGAAACCGGGCGCGCAGAAAAACATCGCGCGCACGTTTGTGGGACAGCCGCCGCTGATCCCGCACGCGATGGAGAACTTCGACGAGGTAACGCTTCAGGAAAACCAGTGCCTCGAGTGCCACAGCCTGGAAAACTACAAGAAGAAAAAATCGCCGCGCATCGGCGACAACCATTTCCGCGACCGCAAGCCGACCGGCGAGCTTTCGATGGCGTACCACGCCTGCCAGTTGTGCCACGCGCCGCAGGTTGACGCCAAGCCGCTGGTGCAAAACACCTTCAAGGGCGTGGTCGAGGTGAAGAAGAAATAGCGCTCAGCCCGGCTTCAGGGAAGTATGCTAGAAGGAGTCTATCGCATCAGATTTCTTTTTCAGCTCTTTTTTACCCACACTAATCGGGATGCACAGATGGCGATGCGCTGGACGGCGACGGGTTTTTTGGTTGCTGAGAACGCGTTTAGGCGGCTGCGCGGATATGCCGCTATCCCAGCGTCGATTCGCGCCCTTCGAGCAACGATGGCGCAACTAAAAAAAGCCGCATAATCAGTTTCGCCACCAACTCAACCTTCAACTACGTTCGGAACATCGCTGTTGCCGACTGACCTTCGTCTTGCAGACGACGTTAATTTTCGAGAGGATCCCAAATGAAGCCATCCATCGTTGCCCCGGCCGTGATCGGCATGTTGCTCGCGCTGGGTTCACAGTCAGCCGTCGCCTCGCCAGACTGGAGCAAGGTGCCAAAACGTGATGTGCATGTTTTTCATGCGGGCGTGACGCCGATTGAATGGATGACCAAGCGATCAACGCACGGCGGGTCAGCCGGCATGCGTAAGGGAGAGACCTGTGTTGGCTGCCACGAGGAAAAGGGTGCGCTGAACATGGACTTCAAGCGCCTGGCCGACAAGGAGCTGGAGCCGATTGGTGCGCCCAAGACCATGCAGTTTCCTGTTAGCGTGCAGGCGACATATGACAAGGACAATCTCTACGTTCGACTGACCTTTAAGGCACCCGCCGATGCGGCCGCTGCTGCGCCGCGCGAAGACAAGGATCCGAAGCATGATGTAAAGGTAGCCATCATGTTCCTGGCCAGCAAGGTACCAAACGGCGACAAAGTCGGATGCTGGGCGACATGTCATGGCGATGCGCGTTCGATGCCGGGTGCCAATGCCGACAAACTGAAGTACGTAAGTGAAGCCAATCTGGGCGGCGAAAACTATGCGGACTATATTCAGTGGAAGAGCGGCGTTGGGGGCAAGGGTGCCCTGTTTGTGGATGGCCATATTGCCGATAAGCGCATCAGCAAAGATGGTAAGGCATTGCTCAAGGCTGAGGGTGAGAACAAGGCTGGCGTCTACACGGTTACCTTCACCCGTAAGTTGGTCGGTGGTGCCGGCGACGTGACATTGGCCGAGGGCAAGTCCGTCCCCTTCGGCATCGCCATCCACACTGACAAGACGATCCAACGTTTCCATCACGTCTCCCTCGACTACCGACTCGGCATCGGCGCTGACGGCGACATCAAAGCGACCAAGCAGTAGCGACTGCGCGTAACAGGAGAATCCGAGTTGTTCGGGCGCGTTTACCGAGAATCAAAGCGGGCGTTGGCATTACTGACGCTGATTTCAGCCTTCGCATTCGCACAAACGACTGTAGAAGTGACGGTGAAGGACTATCGTTTCTCGCCAGAGGAAGTCCGGGTCAAGGTGGGTGACACGGTCAAGTGGATTAACAAAGAAAAACGCACCAGCCACTCCGTGCTGTTCCCGGCCGAAAACGGGCTCGAATCAGACCGATTCTTCCCTGACGAAAGCTGGCAACGTGTGTTCAAGCAACCCGGCACCTACAAGTACCGCTGCGGCCCTCATGAAGAGATGAAGGGCACGGTCATCGTCGAGTGACGGCCGTGTACGCATCCTAGCCTTCGAAAGCGCCCTCTTTGTATCGAAAATCGTGAATGGTGCCGACCGGAACGTCCTCTGCCAACGGATCGTGACTGATTTCCCACAACTCGGGCACGTCCTCCAGCACCGCGACAAAACTGCGGCGCGGCGCGGCATCGTAGATCGCCGACACGACGGCACTCGTCTTGCCATCCTTGCTGCGGATCGCGTGCAACTTTCTCAATTGCAAGTCCGCGTCGAACAACACCAGCGTTCTATCCTGCATGTCGGTCACGGCGAGAAACGTTCCGTCGCTGGAAATTGCGAAGTCTCGCATCGACTTTCCCGCACGAACTTCGGCGACTAACGTCAAATTCCACAGGTCGATTTTGCTAATCCAGCCGTCCCGCGAGGCAACGAAAGCATAGCGACCGTCTGGTGTGAATCTTGCGCCCTCGATAGGATCGGGGCGTATCGTAATACGATGCAGCCGCTCAAGTTTGTCGCCGTAGCACACGCTTACCAGCGCATCACTCGGTTCGACCACGATGAGGATGCTCAGTCAATTCACGCCGACCAATCGTTGCACAGGCTTGCTCGGCAGACTGCCAGGTGCGTGAAAAATGGTGCGGGAGGCGCGAATGTCGACTTCCGAGAACGCGGCGCTGGGCGCGCCCTCCTTCGGCGCTGACTGCGTCACCAGCAGCTCGGCAAGAGCGCTGCACGATATCGTGAGCCCAACGGCAAGCAGCCCTCGCCGAAGAATTATTACCGCGGGGAAAGCGCAGCAATGCTCAGTATTCTTCGGCAAAAGTCGGGGGCGTGCTCCTGAAATCGCAATGCGTGACGGTCGGCCGATCATCAGATGATGACTAGCCTGCATATTTCACGGGTCGACCCCTTTTATGGCCGTCTCCACGATGAAGAATCGCCCACTTGATAAATCCGATTGAAGTCAACGGCAGATCCATTCGCGTCCCGGATGTTCGGCGACTGCGCAATTTTCAGGGCTAGTTGTGCCCCAACGCGAGCGGCCGCGTTCAGGCCAGTCCCACAGCGAACGGCAGTCGGGGTGACCCGCGCAACCAACGTCGCTAGTTGCTGAGAATCCAGGCAACCAGCTGCTTCAGCTCGTCGTCGCTGATTCTTTCCTTGGGGTTCGGTGGCATCGGAATTTTTCCCCACACGCCCGCACTGCCAGCGCGAACTTTTTTCGCCAACATGTCAACCGCTTGGGCGTTTCCCTTGTACTTGGCCGTAGAGCACAATCCAGAACCCCTCGCAAGCATCGCCGCGCCGAAACAGCACTTCATTTTTTTGCGCGTACACGCGGCGCGTGCCGACCGCGAAGCGATCGATTTCTTCTGCTGTTGCGTCGCGCAACAGTGGGATGCTGGCAAGAAACCCTTGAATGGGAATGTCAGGATGGGTCAAAACAGCCCCGGCATGTGACGAATGGGTGAATGAACGGCTGCAACCATAACATGGAATAGAGACTGCAAATTGCCCCGTCAATTTGTGGGTGTCCGAAGCGTCTTGTTCCCCGTAGCCGACAAAGCATCACCGTCGCGCAACGCCAGTGACACGAGCCCGATCGCCATCAGCGGCGTGAGCATGGCGTGCACAAACCGGAGCCAGACTGGTCTCTCGCCCATCGACAGCAAGACGATTCCCAATACAATTTGGGTCAGTAGAAGCAAGCTCATCGCACCGACCAGTTGTGCGCTACGGTGTTGTCGGTGACGCTCCC
>JBCKPN010000038.1:0-16837 GCA_038901695.1 Usitatibacteraceae bacterium | reverse complement strand
CGCCATGATGGCGATGCGCTCATTGCCAACCACTTTGCCGGTATCGCGAATTTCTTTCATCTTGCGATTGAGTAAATCGACCGACGCCATCAGCTGGCGCTCCTCACCGGCCGGCGCGGCGACGCGAAATTCGCGCCCCATCACGGAAATGGCGATGCCTTTGTCGACCGGCTTGGTCATGCGCGCTCGCCTTCGGTTTCCGGAAGCTGCTCGACCAGCGCTTCAATGCGCGTTCTGGCCTGATCGAGTTTTTCTGCCAATCGCTTGACTTCGTCGCTCTTGGCCGCCAATTGCTGGCGCAAGTCGTTGTTTTCCGAGCGCAAGCGCTGGAACAACGTCACGAAGTGGTTGAGCTTTTCCTCAAAGCGTTGGATATCGGCTTCCATAGACTCAAGAGCGTAGCGAAAAACGCGTTTCGCGTCAATGTACAAGGCACGATTTTGAAGGTAATTTCCACCCGACCGGGCGCGAAGTCGCGGTTTTGGTACCGCTTGCCCTGATTTTAGGGATCGGTGAGCTCCGGGAATACCGCACCTCGAACGGTCCCGTTGGCGGAACGCTCATCGACGACTCGAAACAAGCAAACTGCGCCTGCGCTACTGGCCCAGCCACGGAACTCGAGAACCTGACGTAAAACGCCGTCGGGCATACTGAATTCTGGAAGCTGAAATTTGACATCGTGTCCGCGAATTGTCGCGGCAACGTTTGACTTGGCCGACATGGGTGCAGTGGTCGCAAGCGTATACAGCGTCAATTTCACATCCGACAATTGGACCGATGTTGAAATCGTGACCATCCCGTCAGCACCGAGTGCTTGTCGCGCTCTTTCACTGGAGAGATCGAAGAAAATCCCCTCGCCAAAAATGAACGTTTGGAAATCGGTCGCCGCTTCATGATTCTGATCCACGAACCCGTCGAGGAAAGCCGAATAGGTCCCCGAGAAACTTTCCTCGTCTTTGACCGAAAGCGGTGACCGCACTAGTGTTTCCGTAGCACCAAGAGCCATCGTTCCCATCGGGATCGCCCCTCTTTTGAGTGCCTGCCTAAACTGCCGCGCCGGAACACGCCTCAGAAAATCATCAAAATTTGCAAGCGGCTTTCCACATAGATCCGGCAACCAAGGCACGCCATACTTGCGCATCCAGTTCATCGCATAGAACGCGCCCCGATTGACTGCGGTACTTGCAGTGCGCCAGGCTGTAAGGTGTGCGCAGAACGCGATGGGTTTCTCAAATGTTGCGAACGTCCGATTCTCTGCGCGGGGCAGGCAATCCGCCGGGATGACCAGCCACAAGTACTTCAAATGCGCTGCAGCTGAAATTTTTTGGGCGTCGAAGAGGACGCGCTGGGCTGGAAATTTTCGAAATCGATCCCTTAGTCTTGTGGGCTTCAATAGCCAACCCGGAGCCACGTAGCTCGGCATGTGCATTTCAGCGACTGCACGACCACTAGCCAGAAATTCTTCCAAGGCTGCATCGTTGAAAAACAGAACTTCATCGGCGTCAATGCGAAATACGAACCGGTTGGTGCAAGACTCATAGCCCGCGCGACGTTTCTCCAGTTCGTTGCCCCACGTCCGATTGATGCATCGGAACGGAATTCCTGAAGCCCTGATGATGTCGTAAACGCGTTCATCCGACCGTGACGGGTCATTACCCGTTGCCACCAGGTACGGTGCCATCCAGTCGTATGCCCCGTCAACAACAACCAACTCGTCGACATGATCGGCGATTGACCTGAGCGCGACTTCGAGAATGTCCCAATCGTTGTAAACGGAGAGGTAAGCGCTGAACTTGAACTCGCGCCTACTGACACGTTTGGGCCGGCGCCAATCGAATTTGGAGAACAGTAACCGGGTGAACTGCCTCAGGAATGCGAGGGTTCGACCAAGCTGGGTCAGCATGAAACTTTCCCGGCCGACGGGGCGTGCAAATTACGCAACTGAACCATCCTCGGGGATATTTGGCTGGTCGCACATAAGCTGCGATCCCAACTGCTGACTTGCGCGAAGTCGAGCGATCAGATGTGCTGTTGTTTCGTTCAAGGTCTCGAATATGTGTTGATGGTCAGCATTGTTGGCGAAACTTATCACCCGCGTATTTTGGTTTTGTCGCCAAATTTAATTCCCCACGCTCGATAATAAACATGACGCGTCTGAAGGAGGACTTCCAACATCTGTATTATCCCTCGTATGCAAGGTGTCTGACGTCGCGAAACATCAAATGTGTGTGACTTCAGATTAAACGGGAAGCTCGTGAGCAGAACGATTTGCCATTCGAGCACTGCCCCCGCAACGGTGATTGGATGAGACGTTATTGCAAGTCCACTGGGTGACTGACTGCCTGGGAAGGAAATAACGTCGGCGTAAAGGGATCAACAAGCGATCAACGCCAATCCATCAGTCCGGATACCGGCCTCGCGTCGTCAGCCCTACCATCCATAGGGCTGACGAGGCGTCCGTCTCGACTCTGCACGCGTCGAGCTCGGACGAATTGTTCAGCCGCTTGCGGGGACGCTTGCGACACCTTCGAAACCACCATGAAAATCCAACCCTGTCCACTGCGGCTGCCTGTCACCGTCGCCACGCTACTCGTTCTCGCCGCGCCGCTCACCTCAATCGCTTACGCCCAAATCCCACCAGACAATGTCGTCGTCACTGCGACGCGCTCATCCAAGGCGGCAAGTGAGGTTCTGGCACAAGTCACCATCATCACGCAGCAAGATATCCAGGACGCGGGCACCGCCAGCGTAGTCGAATTGTTGCAGCGACGCGCCAATCTGGATATTCGCGCCACCGGTGGCCTCGGCCAACCGTCGAGCGTATTCATGCGTGGCACCAGCGCCACGCACACGCTGGTGTTGATCGACGGCCAGCGCATCGGCTCCTCAACCTCGGGCGCGGCCGCGTTTGAACATATTTCGCTCGACCTGATTGATCGCATTGAAATCGTGCGTGGGCCGCTGTCGGCGCTGTATGGCTCCGACGCGATTGGCGGTGTGATTCAGATCTTTACAAAGCGTAGCGCCGTCAAGTCAGGCGACAGCACGCGCGTCACCGCCAGCGTTGGCGCGGCGTCCTTCGCGGGTCGGCAGTTTGATGCCGGCATCGACAGCGCGATTGGTGACACGCGCGTGCTGTTGAACGCGGGCTATCGCAAGCTCGATGCGCCATCGGCGACCAATCCACAGGCAGGTGCGTTCATTTACCACCCCGACCGCGATCCGTATGAGAACACCAGCGCGGTTATCAAACTATCGCACCAACTATGGCAAGGCGAAACGGTGTCGTTCTCGGCGTGGCAGTCGAAGGGCAAAACGCGATTCGATTCGGGACTGGGCAACGATGCTCGCAACGAGCAAACGCTGAGCGGAATGCAACTGTTGTCCGAAAACAACTTCACCAACTGGTGGAAATCGCGCCTCAGCGTTGGCTCGACCAAGGACGACAGTCGCGTGACATCCAATTTTTCGGGTACGTTTAAAACCCGTCAAGACCAAATCGGCTGGCAAAACCAGTTTGCGACCGGGCTCGGTGAGGCGCTGCTGGGCGTGGAACGGCGCACCGAAAAGGTCGCGGCATCGACCCACTACACCGCGAACACGCGCACCACTGACTCAGTGTTTGGCTCGCTGTCGCAAAAGCTGGCCGAGCAGACGTTGACCCTGAACGCTCGACACGACCGGGAACAGCAATACGGTCGCCGCGCGACCGGCGGCGTGTCGTGGGGCTACCAACTGTGGAGCGACGAGTTGATCTACCTGTCGGCGGGCAGGGCATTCCGCGCGCCATCATTCAACGATTTGTACTTTCCGGGATTCTCCAATCCGCTGCTACGACCGGAAAAATCGGAATCCGGAGAGTTTGGCTGGCGGCTGACGCGTCGCGATTTTCTGCTCAATGTGGCGGTATTTGAAAACCGCATCGACGATTTGATCGCGTTCGATTTGACGACATTTCGGCCACAAAACATTCGACGCGCCAACATTCGCGGCTGGGAGTTCGGTGGCGACACGAGCTGGGCCGGCATGGCGTGGCGCGCGCGCGTCACGGCACAGCGCCCGCAAGATGCTGACACCAAGTTGCAATTGCGCGGCCGCGCCAAACTGTTCGGCACGCTCGGTGCATCGACCGTGCTCGGAGCATGGACGCTCGGCGCTGATGTCGCGGCCAGCGGTGTGCGATTCGACTCCGCCACCGAAGCCGCATCATCGCGGATGGGTGGCTATGCGCTGTTGGGCGCATTGGTTCGTTATCGCATCAGTCCCGAATGGACGCTGGATTTGACCGGCACCAATTTGACCGACCGCAAATATGAATTGGCGCGCGGCTACAACACCAGCGGCCGACAACTTCAGTTGACGATTCGCTTCACGCAAAAATAGCGAAAGTCTAGCGCTGGCGTGCTGTTTCGAGCATTTTTGCTCGAAACAGCGCGCCAGTCGGCGTGTTTTGACTCTGGTTTGACACTGAGAATTCACCATTGTCAGCGCGCAGGGCGCAGACAAAACATCGCATTCAAAGCGATTTCTGCTATCGTCGCGACATGCCTGAACTCGCCTTCGATCCTGCCACCGTCCATCGCATCCTGGTCATCAAATTGCGCCATCAGGGCGACGTGTTGCTGTCCTCACCGGTATTCACAACGCTGAAAAATCGCTTGCCCCACGCGCAAATTGACGCGTTGGTGTATGCCGACACGCGCGAAATGCTGACCGAGCACCCATCGGTGGCGATGGTGCACACCATCGATCGCGAATGGAAACGCCTCGGTTTGATCCGTCAGGCAGCGGCCGAGTGGAAACTGATCTCAACTTTGCGCGCTCGTCGTTACGACATTGTGTTTCACTTGACCGAGCATCCGCGCGGCGCGTGGCTGGCGCGCTTGCTCGGCCCAACGATATCAATTGCCCCCAGAGCCACCGGCATGAGCGAAGGCCGCAATTCCGGCTGGTGGCGCGCCAGTTTCACCCACACCTTTCCGCTGCCGCGCACCACGTTTCGCCACATGGTCGAACAGAATCTCGACGCGCTACGTCACCTCGGTATCTTCCCGGATGAGAATGAAAAAAAGCTGGTGCTGATTCCGGGCGCGGCGGCCGAGGCGCGCGTCGACGCCTTGCTGGCGACTCACGGCATCGAGAGCAAACGCTTTATTCACATGCACCCGACTTCGCGCTGGTTTTTCAAAACCTGGCCCCCGGAAAAATTTGCTGAACTCATCCTGCGACTCAGCAAGCAAGGCGATCAGGTGGTGCTCACCGCCGCGCCAAGCGCCGATGAGCGTGAAATGATAGCGGCCATCAAAACCCACTTGAAAGCGCCTGTCGTCGATTTGACCGGCTCGCTGTCGTTGAAAGAGCTCGCCGCGTTGACCGCACGCGCCCGCGCATTTGTCGGCGTTGACTCAGCCCCCATGCACATTGCCGCGGCGATGCAAACGCCAACTGTTGCGCTGTTTGGCCCGTCCGGTGAAAAACATTGGGGGCCGTGGGGCGTCAAGTTTCGCGTGGTTGCGTCGAATCGACCCGAACATTCGTGTCGCCCATGCGGCAACGACGGCTGCGGCGGCTCGAAGGTCAGCGACTGCCTGATTACGCTGCCGGTGGCGCAGGTCCATGATGCGTTGAATGACCTACTCGCCGACCTTGGCTGGCATTCGTCGTGAAAAGGGTGACGCCCCTTGATCGATGCCCGGGGAAGCGCCACCCGGTAGTGTTGACGGCTCGCATCGCATCGCGGCTTGCACCGCAGACCATACGCGATCTACGCTGATTTCCGCCATGGGAATTCTCTCCGAGGCGGTCGGCCCTGCACCAGGATGATCAATCGCGAATAGTCCAGGATTGTCTAGCGGCTTATAGAGTGCGCTTGGTAAAGAGGGGTGATACATCACAATCATCGGCTTTTTGAGTGCACCAAAAATATGTGACGGCCCGGTATCAACGCCGATGTATAAAGTCGACGCTTCCATCATGGCCGCCGACTCACGGAGCGATAATTCTCCGGCAAACGTACACGCCCGTTCACCAATATGACGGATGAAACAATTGATTTTCTCGCGGTCTGCGGTGCCACCGTTGAGCAGGAAGCTGACCTCCGGCCACGCCGCGATCATCCGGCGTGCAAGCGAAATGAAATGCTCGATCGGCCAATCGCGATACTGTTTGGTCGGAAAACTCGCCACCTGCAAGCTGATCAGAGGCGCGTCTGTAGTTACATGCGCCTGACGCAGTCGCTGACGAGCCCGGTCACGCTCGGCTGGTGTGACAACGTAGTCGAGACCGAAGCCAGCCGGGGGAATGCCTGCGGATTGTGGAACTGACAATGCCCAGGCAACCGCGTGAACTGTATTGTCTGGAATGCGCGGGGCGACATAGGCCAGCCGTCGCGTAAGCGCCAAGTCGGACTGTTGATGCGCGACGACTCGTCTTGCTTTGCGCAAGGCGTAATTCACCAGCGGTTGGTCTGTACGCCAAACGAACGCCCAGTCGTACTCGGGACTCGACAGCGCGTCTAGCCAGCCGCGCAATCGAGCCGTGTTTTTGTCAATGCCGCCCACGCGCTGGATGTAAGGAATGTTTTTGAGCACCTCCACGCGCTTGGGGTGTCCCAGAACCGTCAGCTCGGCGTTAGGAAAGTAACGGGCAATGGCGCGAATCGCCGGTGTGGCAAGTAGCGTATCGCCGATGCGGGTCACGTTGACGACAAGAATACGTCGAGCCGCAGCAGCCTCGCTCGGACTAATGGGGGGGTTCGCGCCTGATGCGCTCACAAGCGGGACTTGGCGTGAAGACGAAACACGCGTTCCATTTTGTCGACCATCACGTCAATGCCGAACTGAGCCGTCGCAATCGCGTGGCCAGCTCTACCCATGGCAACGCGCTTGTCCGGATCCAACATCAAGCCAGCCAAGCCTTCGGCGAGCGCCGCCGGATTCCGTGTAGGGATCAGAATGCCGCTGCGACCATCGTCTACTGCCTCGGCAATGGCACCGACCGGGGTTGAGACCACCGGCAAGCCGCATGCCATCGCCTGCATGATGCCTTGCGGTACGCCCTCATTGCCATACGAGGGCAGGACAAAAATATCAAAACAGGCTAGCCACTCTTGCACATTTTCCTGATTCCCCACCAGTCGCACGGAATCGTCAAGGCCGCGCGCGGCAATCTTTGCTGCTAGTCGATCATACTCAGGACCGTCGCCCACAATGAGTAATTGCCATGTGTACAGCGCCTGCCAGTGCCCGCGGATCTGGACCATCGCATCCAGCAAATCTTCGTGACCCTTCCAATCGCGAAGTGTTGCAACCACACCCAGCGTCGGACGGTCCGCAATGCCAAGCTTTGTTCGCATGGCTCTGCGGTCGCCCGGCTGAAATCGGCGAAGATCAATCCCTGTCCGCACTGATGTCATGCGTTCAAGCGTATAGCCATTGTCGCGGCTCAACTGCTGACGAAGCGACTCACCCGTGGTAACAATATGCGCTGTGGCGCGGCGATAGAGCCATTGCGTGAAGAAATTATTGTTGACCGGCGTCGAAACATGGCGGGTTCGAATCAGCGGTGGAACGTTGGCAATTGAAGCAGAGGCCAACGCCACCAGCCAGCTATCGGTCGAGCTATGGCTGTTGATCACGTCGTACCGATCGACATTGTCAGACAGCCAGCGTCGCATCCTTAGCACAGCGCGAACGCTCCTCTTCGCGATATCAAGGGGTACGACAGGGATGTTCATTCGCAGAGCAGCCGGGTAGATTTGTGATGAGGCAGGTGTCACCAGCGTGACACTGTGACCGCGCGACAACATAGCGTGCGCTTCTGTCAGGATACGAATTTCCTGCCCCCCCCAGCCGAGCGAAGATTCAGTATGAACAATAGCGAGCGGTTTCATGTTTTGGCAATCGACGCGGCGGTAAAAGGGGAGCGGCAACACTCGCTGGATGCGTCACCAATTTGGACTGTAAAGAGACCCGGTGGAGAGGCCGTCCTCCGACAAATCTACCCTGCACCGGCCTGGAAAAAATCAACTTGCGCCACACGAGTGTCAAGAGTGATTTTATCGCTTCCTCTCGACAGAGTCTGGCCAAATGTTGAACTTCTGCGCTCGCGGGGCGAATTTTCTGCTATCGTCGCGGCTGACCTCACGCTCGCAACTGTGCAAAGCAGCAACCGCGCAAAGCATATGCGCTTGAACGATAGACAAGGCTGGAGCAAATTGCGACAGCAATGATTTCTGAATCCATACGCAAACGAATCGTCGGATGAACGTCGCTCTGATTCGTGCTCGTTACGACCCTTTCGGTGGTGCAGAGCGATTCCTCAATGGTGCGGTCGACGCGCTGTTGGCTCATGGTGATTCGCCAACCATCGTGACGCGGGCGTGGCCGAAACACGCCAATGCGGGCATCGCAAACTTGATTGTCAACCCCCCTTACTTGACATCGGCAGGGCGGGATAAGGGATTTGCCCGAGCTGTTCTCGGTCTGCTACGGTCACATCGTTTTGATCTGGTTCAGTCTTACGAGCGATTCGAAGGCTGCGACGTATTCCACGCTGTTGATGGCGTGCACGCAGAATGGCTCGCGCAGCGGCAGCGTATTCAGTCTTTTTGGCAGCGTCTGGGAGTACGTCTGAACCCGCATCACCGCTATTTGCTGGATGCCGAGCGTCGGATGTACCAATCACCGCGTTTGCGCGCGGTGATCTGTATTTCGGAGATGGTAAAACGTGACATTCTTCATCATTACGAAATCGCTCCCGAGAAGCTTCACGTGGTGTACGGCCCGATTGATACCGGATTGTTCCATCCGGGGTTGACGGAAGTCCACAGGGCAGCAACGCGCCACAAGTACGGCATCGGTGCAACCGTACCTGTGGCAATCCACGTTGGCTCCGGCTTCGCCCGCAAGGGCGTTGCCACATTCCTGCGAACGATAGCCCTGGTGCCGGGACTGCATGCCTTTATCATCGGGCGCGACAAGCAGATCAAACGCTATCAGACTCTTGCCCGTGAGCTTGGCATCGCGCAGCGTGTGGTTTTTACCGGCGGCATCGCAGACGTAAGACCCTACTACGCCGCCAGCGACGTGTTTGTCATGCCAACCATCTACGAGCCGTTCGGATTGGTGTTTGGCGAAGCAATGGCCTGCGGGCTGCCGGTTGTGGCGAGCGAGAAATCGGGCGCGGCGGACTGGATACAACACGGTATCAATGGTTTTGTGGTTGACGCGCTTGATACCCGTGCCATCGGCGAATCGATCATGTCGGCCATTTCTCACCCGGAGATCGGCGCGCAGAGCCGCAACACCGTCGAGGCGCGCGGCAGCAGCGATGTCGGCGGCGAATATAGCGCAATCTATCGACGACTGCTGGGCGTCTCGCAGATTGCAGGTCGTCCGACTTCAAGGATCAACGTAAAATAGCCCGCTTGGCGCGCGAGTACGACCAATCAAGGCGACAGGATCGAGTATGGAAAAGGTGTTGGTGACAGGTGGCGCGGGATTTTTGGGGTCGCACCTTTGTGAGCGGCTCGTTGCAGACGGCTGTGATGTGCTCTGCGTCGATAATTTCTTTACCGGTGCCAAGTCGAACATTGCCCACCTGCTGAGCAATCCTTACTTCGAATTGATGCGCCACGATGTGTCTTTTCCTCTCTACGTAGAGATCGGAAAGATTTATAACCTTGCCTGCCCGGCGAGCCCGGTTCATTACCAGCACGACCCGGTGCAGACGACCAAAACCAGTGTGCATGGTGCCATCAACATGCTCGGCTTGGCCAAGCGCACCAACGCGACAATCCTGCAGGCGTCAACGTCAGAGGTCTATGGCGACCCGGAAGTCCATCCACAGACTGAAGACTACTGGGGTCGGGTCAATCCCATCGGCCCCAGGAGTTGTTACGACGAAGGCAAGCGCTGTGCCGAGACGCTGTTCTTTGACTATCATCGCCAGCACCGGCTGCGGATCAAAGTCGTCAGAATCTTCAACACTTACGGTCCGCGCATGCATCCCAACGACGGTCGCGTAGTGAGTAACTTTATCGTCCAGACTTTGCGGGGGGAGGATATTTCCATCTACGGCAACGGCGAGCAGACGCGCAGTTTTTGCTATGTAGACGACCTGATTGAGGCGATGGTGCGCATGATGGGCTCGCCTGACGAATTGACCGGCCCGGTCAACATTGGCAATCCGAACGAAGTGACCATGCTTGAGCTGGCTGAGACGATCCTTTCTTTGACGGGTTCAACGTCAAAACTGGCGTACAAACCGCTGCCCGCAGATGATCCCCGCCAGCGTCGCCCTGACATATCGCTCGCGAAAAGCAAGCTGGGTTGGCAACCAACTGTTTCGCTTGAAGCCGGCCTCAAAGAGACGATTGCTTATTTTCGCCGAACCCTTTTGGGCTGACCAAAAAGCAACGCACGCGCCGACAAGGTTGTAATGCTGACCGCCTTGACCCTCTGCGGTCGAGAAGTGCGCCCAGTCTGGCTTAGAGCTGAACTTAATCACAGGTTCCTTAGCTTGAAGATCGCTTCCATCAGAACGAAGGACGAACCGCTCAACCACGCCGCGCGCGTCGCGCGCGACACAGTGGATTCCCTCGCGTCCGAACTCACATCACTAACCGTGCTGACCGGTGAGAGGGCAGCATCTGACACCGCCAAATTTGCGGCTCATCTGGTTCTCAAGCCTCGTGGCTTCTGGCCAGCCGGTCGTGACTGTAGATTCGCGGCCGCCGTCACCAAGCATCTCGCATCGTGCCAATACGATCTTGTTGTGTCGCACAGGCTGATCATCGGCTGCAACTTGTTCTTCGCTCAAGATGGCGTACATGCCGAATGGCAGGCTCAGCGACGCCGCGTGACCAGCGGCTTCACGCAGCTTGTTGTCGCATTGAATCCACATCATCGACATCTGTTGGCTGCTGAGCGGGCGATGTACGAGTCAACGACGCTGCGTGCGGTGATCTGCAATTCGAAAATGGTGAAAGCCGACATCGAGCGGCACTTTGACATCGACCCGGCCAAGTTGCGCGTCATTTATTCGGGCGTTGATACCACCAAATTTCATCCCGGCTTGCGCGACGTGCATCGCGCCGACACGCGCAAGAGGCTGAAAATTCCGAAAGCCGCACCCGTGGCATTGTTTGTCGGTTCGGGTTTTGAGCGCAAAGGATTGATCGGCTTTTTGATGGGGCTTGCCGATCAGTGCGGGCACAGCGATCTGACACGCGCCAGCATTCGTGGCATCGTCGTCGGCCACGACAAGCACCTCGCGCGCTTCCAGATGTTTGCCGATCAACTCGGTTTGTCGGATCGCGTCGCGTTTGTCGGGGGCGTTGCCGATGTCGCGCCGTTCTACGCCGCGGCCGATGTGTTTGTGCTGCCAACACTCTACGATCCGTTGCCCAATGCCTGTCTTGAAGCAATGGCGTGTGGACTGCCGATTGTCACCAGCGCTGGCTCGGGTGCTGCCGAGTTGATCAGCCACGGCGTCGAAGGGTTTGTCGTCGATGCGCTTGACACGCCGGGCATTTCTGATGCCATCAGTGCCGCGCTCGACTCGGCGCTGGGCGATAACCGGATGGGCATTAACGCCGCATTGCGCGTGGCCGCGTTGACGCCGCAGAACATGGCGGCACAGTATGTCGTGCTGTATCGTGAGTTGCTGGCGCAACCGATGCGCGACGCCACGTAAAATAGCCCGATGACCCCGACTTCGCCCACCCGTCTCGTGTCCTCTGGCGCGCTGTATCGCCGTTTGCTCGGCCACGTAAAGCCCTATCGCATGGCGTTTGCCGGCGCAGTGCTCGCCATGGCTATCGGTGGCATTGTCGAAGGCTCGGTCGCGCTCTACCTCACCCGCGTCATCAACGAACTGTTCGTTGACGGCAATGAACGTTTCGCCGCGCTTGCCGCACTCGGCATTGTCATCATCTTCTTTCTGAGTGGCTTGTCGCATTTCATCGCCGGTTACGGCATGCAATGGGTCGGCAACAAACTGATGCTCGATCTTCGCAATCAGATGTTCGAAAAAATCGTGCGCCTGCCGATGGATGGCTTCGACACGTTGTCCACCGGCACGCTGATGTCGAAAGTAACCAACGATGTGATTGGTTTGCAAGCCTCAGCCACCACCGCGCTCAATTCGGTGGTGCGCGGCGTCGCCACGCTGGCGATGGTGCTCTATACGCTGTTCATCCTCAATTGGAAGCTCACGATCATCATGTTCGTGACCGTGCCGATCATGGCGCTGGTGATCCGCGCCTTCGGCAAGCGCTTGCGTGAAATCAACCGTCAAGGCCAATTCGCCCACGCCGCGATTACCGACGTGCTGGAAGAAGCGATTCGCGGATTGAAGGTCATCAAGATCTTCGGCGGAGAAGCCTACGAGCGCAAACGCTTTGACAATGCCGCGAACCGCATTCGTCAACTCAACATGAAGCAGTGCGCTGCAGCGGCCGCAGCCACACCGCTGACCCATGTGGTGGTTGCCGCCGCGATCGCATTCATCGTCTATTTGGCCGCCAGCCGCTCACTCGGCACCGGCATGGGCGTGGCCGAATTTGTCGGCTTCATCGCCGCCGCCGGCATGTTGATGACACCCATCAAGGCGTTGTCGAGTGTGAACGAACAAATTCAACGCGGGCTCGCCTCCGCCGAGAGTGTGTTTGCGCTCATCGATACCCCACCCGAAGTCGATTCAGGGACGGTCGTGCTGGGCCGCGCCAAGGGCGAGCTTTGCTTTGATCAAGTGTGCCTGCACTACGCCAACAAATCCGCACCTGCGCTCAACAACGTCACCTTGACCATCCACCCGGGCGAGACCATTGCATTGATTGGTCCATCCGGCGGCGGCAAGACCAGTCTGGTCAATCTCGTGCCGCGCTTTTATACGCCGACCTCAGGCGTGGTCAAACTCGACGGCATCGCCTTGCGTGATATCGGTCTGCACGAACTGCGCCGCCAAGTGGCATTGGTGAGTCAGGACGTGGTGCTGTTCAATGACACGGTGGCGGCTAACATCGCTTACGGTCGCGAGCAAGCCGTCACGCGCGAGCAGGTCATCGCGGCGGCGCGCGCCGCGAACTGCAGTGAGTTCATCGAGGCCATGCCGCAACAATACGACAGCGTCATCGGTGAAAACGGCGCGCGACTCTCGGGCGGGCAGCGTCAACGACTGGCCATCGCCCGCGCACTCCTGAAGGACGCGCCGATTCTGTTGCTCGATGAGGCGACCTCGGCGCTCGACAGTGAATCTGAACGCGCGGTGCAGAATGCGCTCGAGACGCTGATGCGCGGACGCACCACGATTGTCGTCGCACATCGCTTGTCTACTATCGAGAATGCCAGCCGCATCGCGGTTCTCGACAACGGCACGATTGTCGAACTCGGCACGCACCGCGAATTGCTCGCCGCCAACGGCCTATACGCGAGTCTGCACCGGATGCAATTCGTCGGTGCCTGATTGCCAGTCGCACGCAGCCAGCAGCATGCCAATCAGCGCGCCCAACAGCAGCGCGCCGTGGCGATGAAAAAAATCATCGGCCATGTTGCGCAGAAAAAAACCGGCCAGCAGCATTAATCCGCAAGTGGCAACACCACGCGCAAATGCTGAGGAGGTGCGTCGCACCCAGAAAGCGTGGACGAGTCCGGCGAACAGCATCAACAGCGCGACGGCCCCGGGGATGCCCATCTGTATTGCGTAGTTGAGCACCACATTGTGCGCCTGACGAAATATGCGCTGAAACCCCGGCTCGTTGAACTGTCTGGCCAGCGCCTCGTGTGAGGCGGCCAACGCATAGCCGTGTCCGGCGAGCGGTCGCTCCGCAATGGTGTTGAGCGCTGCTTTCCAGATAGCTTGGCGATTATCCTGTTGCAAAATGCTGACCGCATCAACGTTGGCCGTTGGAAATTGCGATGCGCGCATCGCCGATGAGGCATAGAACATCACCGCCGCAACCAGCACCCCAATGAACATCAGCGCGACGCGTGCGATGGTCTTGCCGCCAAGTTGACGAAAATTCATGGCCATGTACAACAAGAACATCACGCCAAAGCACAACCACACGATGCGATTTCCGCTAAACCACGCCGCCGTCAGCAGTGCACCCGCTGCGACCGCTGCGGCACTGCGTAGCGCGAACGACCGTGGTAGGCGCAGCAGCCACGCCAGCGGCAACAGCGCCGCGAGCATCACGACCCAAGTCGAAAGCCAACCAACACTGACATAGCGCGGCTCGTGTAATCCCGTGACGGGTTGAAACGGGTCGAACACGACCATGCCAGCGAGTATTAGCAAACCACACAACAGCGCGGCGAGCCACACGCCGACCTCGTGCACAGAACGGGCCAGCGAATAGCACACCAGCGCCGCCAACATCGGCGTGAGTACGTCACCGCGCCACGATTCGAGACTCATTCTTGAATCTGGCCCCAGCAGGCTGTAGCCAAGCACCGTCACCACCCAAATGCCCACCGAGGCGCGCAAGAATTGTCCACGCGGAAGCCTGATTGCTGGCGACTTGGTCTGCCACCATAGCACCAGCAGTATCGCGGCAGCCACCAGCAGCGCGGCGGCACGCAATCCGGCGCTCGAACGAAACGGTGCCACCAACAGCGACAGCGCCGTCAGCCAGACCGCAATCGTGAACAGACGATGGCCGTGCGCCGACTGCGAGGGGTTGGTGGACGAATTCACCTTGCGCCTTTCACGCGGCCCATCGGCAGATAACCCATCTGCTTGAGCCACATCGTCAATGCTTGCCGGAAACGTTTGAAATTTGTCACATCGGCAAACAGACTCTGCGCAAACCGGCGGCGGCGACATTCGTCGATCACGTAATGGCGCGCGATCCGATCATCAAGTTGCTTGGCGACTTCAAACACCTGCAATGCCTGTCCCACCACTTCGCCGCGCAGCTGGCGGCGCGTCGCTGGCGGTACGCGAGCCTGTCGGTTGATGTCACGCAGTTGTTCGATCACCGCAAAGTAACTTTCAATTCTAGTCATCAGGCGTTTGCCGTCACGGCTGCTGCTCAGCGATTCCGGATTCACGCGGTAACGATACGCGACTTGATCGACGTAGCGCACATTTGCAGCGTGCAACGCAGCCGCGGTCACGACGCCGATGTCCTCATGCACAATGCCCGACGCAAAGCGAATCTGACGGTCGATGAGAAATTGTCGGCGATACCAGTATTGCCACAGAAAATGCCGCCATTCCTTTTGCGCGATCAGCAACGATACCCACACTTCTCCACTGACCACATTGATTGGCTTCTGACATCTGAAAATCTTCGCGTCGGGCTCATCGGCGACGACGCGTGTGGCCTGAAACGCGATCAAATCGGACCCATCGTGTGCGGCGACGTCGAGCGCCGCAAATGCATTGGCAACGACCTCATCATCGGCATCGACAAACCAGACATACTCGCCGCGACTCTCGTCGAAGCCGCGGTTGCGTGCGGCAGCCACACCGCCATTCGACTGCTGCACAAGGCGACAGTTCGGATGCGTCGTCGCGAGTTCGGCAAACAACGCCGCCGTATTGTCGGTGGACCCATCATCGACCAGTATCCATTCGACATCGTCGCGCTCGGTCACGGCCGTCATCGACGCCATCAGCGTAGGCAAAAATTTGCCGGCGTTGAAGGCGGGCGTCACGATGCTCAGTCGCGGGTGGGGCGAACCAGCGAGGCTAGGGCGGGCAAGGTTCAAAGGGTGGGGCGCGCACGCCACGTTGGAAGAAACATGAAAAATTATATGCGAGCCATTGCTCCGCAGTTGCATGCGCGCATCGGCGCGATGGCTGGCCATCGAAATACCAACCCCCGTGATATCCTTTTCGCATGTCACGTTCGCTCGATGTTTGCGTCGTCGTCTATCACTCCGACCTCGACTGGCTTACCAAAACCCTTAACAGCCTGCGTGCGGCGATTGAATACGCCACGCAGCAAAATCTGCTCGCGACGTCGCGTGTACAGGTCGTCGACAACGGCGCGCACCAAACCGACGCCACCGACATCAAAGCGATCATCGACAAGTCGCTGTGGGCAGTGCCTGCACCGTCGTCGATCAAATACGCCTACGTTGCCGCGCCCGCTAACTTGGGCTTTGGTGCCGGCAACAATCTGGCGCTTCAATCGTCATCAGCCGACTTCGTGTTGGTACTCAACCCCGATGTCGCGATGGCACCAGACAGCATTGCGAACGCCATTCGCTACCTCGACGCCAACGCCACCGCCGGTGCCGTCACGCCAGTAGCGACGTTTCCGGATGGTCAGGCGCAGTTTCTCGTCAAACGATATCCAACCGTGACCGCATTGGCGTTGCGCGGATTCGCGCCGGCGTGGCTGAAACGTCATTACGCCAACGCCCTCGCACACTACGACTATCGCGATGTGTCATTTGATGCGGCACTGCGCGACTGTCGCATCGTGTCCGGTTGCTGGTTGCTGATGCGCGGTGAAGCGTGGCGGCGAGCGTGCGGCTTTGATACCTCGTTCTTCATGTACTTTGAAGACTTTGATTTGAGTGCGCGAATTGCCACGACGAGCCGCATTGATCGCGTCATCGGTTGCCGCATCGTTCATGCTGGCGGCAATGCAGCGGCTAAGGGCACCAAACACGTTGGCATGTTCATGCGCTCGGCGATGCGGTTTTTCAACAAGCACGGCTGGCGCTGGTGGTAGGTGTGCTGATGTCGTTCGACGTTCCGCACCGGCGACAACGAGGCGTCCGACGGTTACGCGGCGCTGACGGTGTTGCAGAATCTGGGCGAGCCGATTGACATCATTCTCACCGACCTTAACATGCCCGGCATGGACGGCATGGAA
>JBCKPN010000037.1:0-18259 GCA_038901695.1 Usitatibacteraceae bacterium | reverse complement strand
CCGGAACCGAGAGCGCAATCGCGTCTGAATGTTTGTGCTGCGCATCCACTTTGCAAAACGCGCTGCGGATGCCCGAAATGAGGTAGGTGGTCATGATGGTTCCTTGTGCTGACGACATGACGTGGCATCGTCGGGCTGCGTGTTCGACTGTTGCAGGCGCTGAGCATACCGCATGCCGTCGCGTGGCCGCGCGTACCATCGGGTATGGCCGCCGGACAACGCGCGGTGGCGCGCGACACGCGCCGACGGAAGCCAACGCCTTGATTGCATTTCTGGTGGCAAAAGATGCGCGCGCCGTATTCGCGGGCAAGGGATTCAGTGCACCGTAATGCCGGTGGTCGCCTTCGGCGCGGAACCGAATAGCCGTGAAGATCAGAAGCTATAACTGAACGCGACGCGGTCGCGCTTGACGGTCAACCCTTCTTTGGTCAGCCCGCGAACTTCGGGCATGAACGCGCGGGTTGCCGGCATGACCGATTGACGTTTGCGGTAGTCGTAGCAGACCACACTATCGGCTTTGCATGCATACGGCGCTTCCTTGTACGATGGATCGAGCGGTCGCGTGGTCAACCAGGCAAGACTGTCGCGCTGATGCTCGGCGAATGTGATTACCGTGGTCGAGCCCGTCGAGTGCACGGCGTCAACGGTGAGCGCAGGCGGCAGCGACGTCGGAACGCCGCGCTTGGGCGTCATCGATTCGGCGCAGACGGCGACGGGCGCAGTAAGCGCCACCATCAAAACGCACTGCAGACCCATTCGCCGCGCCAACAACATGGAATTTCTCCATTCAACTCCCAGTCAGTATGACCAAAAGCCGATCGGCGAAACGTCGCAAAAGCGCCGGCTAAGCGTGCCTTATTGGGCGATGCGTGGAAGGCTGTCGGGCGGAGCAACAGCGCGGGGTGCAGCCCCGGTTTTATGCCAACCGCGCGCGCGCACGCGCGACGGCTTGCCGCACTTGCTGCGGTGCCGTTCCGCCAATGTGATTTCGGAGCGCCACCGAACCCTCCGGGGTCAGGATCGCGTACACATCGTCATCAATCAGCGGTGAGAACGCGCGCAATTCGGCAAGCGATAAATCTTCCAGCCCGCGCTGCGATTGTGCCGCCGCACGCACGGCGGTGGCGACCGCCTCGTGCGCATCGCGAAACGCCACGCCCTTCTTGACCAAGTAATCGGCCAGATCAGTGGCGGTTGCAAAGCCTTTGAGTACCGCCGCGCGCATGTTGTCCGGTTTCACTACGATGTTCGCCGCCAAATCAGCCATGATGGTCAATGAATCGCGCACCGTGTCGAGCGTGTCGAACAGCGGCTCCTTGTCTTCCTGATTGTCTTTGTTATAGGCGAGCGGCTGGCCTTTCATCAGTGTCAGCAACGCGACCAGATGGCCATTGACGCGCCCGGTCTTGCCGCGAATCAATTCGGGCACGTCGGGATTTTTCTTTTGCGGCATGATCGACGACGAGTAGCAATAGCGATCCGGCAAATCGATGAACGCCACGCTCTGGCTCATCCAGATGATGAGTTCTTCCGAAAAACGTGAAAGGTGCGTCATGATCAGCGCCGCCGCGCTGACAAATTCAATCGCGAAGTCACGATCACTCACCGCGTCGATGGAGTTTTCGCACACGCCGTCGAAACCTAGTGTTGCGGCGACGTGATGGCGATCAATCGGATAGCTGGTGCCAGCGAGCGCGGCCGCGCCAAGCGGTAAGCGGTTGACGCGCTGCCGACAATCGAGGAGGCGCGCTTCATCGCGCGCCAGCATTTCCACATACGCCATTAAGTGATGACCGAAGGTGACCGGCTGCGCGACTTGCAAATGGGTAAAGCCGGGCATGATGGTCGCCGCGTGCTTATCGGCCATCTCGACCAGCGCACGCTGCAGCGTTCTCAACAGCGTCACCAGCGTGTCGATTTCATCCCGCAGCCAGAGGCGAATGTCGGTGGCGACCTGATCGTTGCGCGAGCGGCCGGTGTGCAAGCGTTTGCCGGCGTCGCCGATCAAATCAATCAAGCGCGCCTCGATGTTCATGTGAACGTCTTCGCGTGCTATATCCCATTTGAATGCGTTAGCCGCAATTTCGGCCTGAATGGTTTGCATGCCACGGGTAATATCAGCCAAGTCGCCTTCCGAAATGACGCCAACGTGGGCCAGCATCTTGGCGTGGGCCAGCGAGCCGCGAACATCGACCATGGCGAGCCGTTTGTCGAAGTTGACTGATGCGGTAAAACGCTTGACGAGTTCGGTGACGGGCTCGTCGAAACGGCCAGACCAGCCTTTGGCGGTCGATGCTTCAGCAGGAGGTGATTTGTTCGCAGACATGGCGCTCATCAATCAGTTCGTCGTGGTCAACATCAAGGCGCGATTGGCGCGTCGAAAATAAGGCGAAAATGGCCAAATGAGTATAAACGACCACCAACCGCTACCAGCCTTGCACACGCCCCACGTCGGCTACACGCCGCGTCTGCCGGACTTTTGCAATCTGGGCATCATGCTGCGCATGGTGGTGTTGGTCAATGTGTTGGTGCTATGTGCTGCCGCCGTCCGCGCCGACTTGCTTAGCGATGCGTCCGGCTTCTTCCGACAATTTCTGCTGATCTCGATTGTCGCGCAGCCGGCCATCATTCTTTCGCTGGTCTCTACCTGCGCACTCAAATCGTTGTTAGAAAAACTCGCCTATTGGCGCGGTGTTTCAGCCATTTTTGCTCTGGAAGCCGCCATTGGCGCGGTGTTTTGGTTTTTACATAGCAGCCTGGTGGTCGTCTTGCCGATTGGCGATGGCGTGTCGATTGCGCAATTCGGATTGTTTTTTCTCATTGTCACCGGTGCGGTGCTGCTCTACTTCGATTTGCGCGCGCGCTCGCTCGCCCCGGCGCTAATCGAAGCGCGCTTGCAGGCGCTGCAAGCGCGCATTCGTCCACACTTTTTGTTTAATTCGATTAACGCTGTGCTGTCGCTGATGCGCGATGAGCCGCGTCGCGCCGAGCGCATGCTCGAAGACATGGCCGAGCTGTTTCGCGTGCTGATGTCCGACAACCGAAACCTTCATTCGCTTAACGACGAAGTGGCATTGTGCCGGCACTATCTCGAGATCGAGCACATCCGTCTGGGTGATCGCTTGCACGTCGATTGGCAGATTGAAAACATGCCCTCCAGCGCATTGGTGCCGCCGCTGATTCTGCAGCCGCTGATTGAAAACGCGGTGTACCACGGCATCGAGCCGCAACAAGGCGATGGCGTGCTCAGTATCACCATCACGACCTCCGCAACGTCGTCCAAGCAACTCGCCATCACGCTCACCAATCCGTATCACGCCGAATCAACGCACGTCTCCGGCAATCGCATGGCCATTGCCAACATCAAAGAGCGATTGCAACTACACTTCGACGCTGAAGCGGGTCTTAGCGCTGAGGTTGTCAACAATCAATACGTGGTGAAAATCAATATGCCCATCACCTTGTCCACATCGACCACGCGCGAAACAACATGACGCCATTGACCCACGAGGCGAGCATCGCGCGCATTCTGATCATCGACGACGAAGCCCCGGCGCGAAAGCGCTTGTCCAATCTGCTCGACGATTGTCGCGCCGATTTTGCGTTGACCATCGCCGATGAAGCGGGCAACGGCCTCGAAGGTGTGGACGCGATCAACAAGGGGGGCGTCGATATCGTGTTGTGCGACATTCGCATGCCACTGATGGACGGCATTGAGTTCGCGCGCCATCTGGCCACACTCGATGCGCCGCCGAAACTCATTTTCGTGACCGCGTTCGATCAGTACGCGGTGCAAGCATTTGAACTTAACGCCGTTGACTATTTGCTCAAACCGATTCGTCAGGAACGGCTGCTCGCGGCGCTGCAAAAAGCGCGACCGGTACTCGCGCCAGCTGCTGCCGCCATCGCCGAGGCGACCCAGCACAAACGCCGTCACCTGTCGATTCACGAACGCGGCAAAGTCGTGCTGGTGCCGGTCGACGAAATCCTGTTTCTAAAAGCGGAGCTCAGGTACCTGACGGTGAAAACCGCGCAGAAGGAATATTTGCTGGAAGAGTCGCTCACCAAAATCGAGGAAGAGTTTGAAGGCGTGTTCACGCGCATCCACCGCAATGCCATCGTGGCGACCAAGGCGATTACAGGGTTTGAACGCATCGCCAGCAACGGCATGGACAGCGAAGACGCAGACGCGGGCAGCGGCGGATTGAAGTGGGTGTGCAACGTCAAAGGGATCGACGAAAAGCTGCCGGTGAGTCGTCGTCAACAACACGTGATCCGCGAGTTTTAGTTGCAAAGCGGCATCATCACCGCGCTGCTGCTACCCATATCGCTGGGCGTCATCATGTTTGGCTTGGGGTTGTCGCTCGCCCTTGCTGATTTCACGCGCGTGGTGCGCTACCCGAAGGCCACTATCATTGGGCTGACCATGCAGATGCTGATTCTCACGGGTGTGGCCTTCCTGATCTGCGTGCTGTTTCGTTTGCCGCCTGAGTTGGCAGTCGGCCTCATGCTGCTCTCGGCGGCACCGGGCGGGGCGACGGCAAATATCTACTCGCATCTCGCGCACGGCGATGTCGCGCTGAACATTACGCTGACTGCCATCAACAGCGCGCTGTCGTTGTTAACCTTACCGTTCATCATCGGCTTTGCGCTTGAATATTTCATGGCCAGTGAGCAGTACGTCGCGCCACCGTTCAAAAAAATCATCGAAGTCGGCCTCATTATTCTGCTGCCGGTGGTGATTGGCATGTTGCTGCGCAGTCGTCAGCCGCGTTTTGCCGCGCGCATGGAAAAGCCGATCCGCATTTTCTCGGTGTTGCTATTGGCGCTGCTGGTGGTTATCGTCGTCGCGCAAAGCTGGGAAGTGCTGGTCAAGTATTTCGCCGTGGTCGGCTTGGCGTGTCTGGTGTTCAATCTGCTGTCGATGGGCGCGGGTTACGCCGTGCCGCTAGCCGCCAAGCTATCGAAAAAACAGGCCATCGCCATTGCCATGGAAATTGGTATTCACAACGGCACGCTGGCGATTTACATCGCGCTCAATGTGCTGGGCAACAGCGCCATGAGTGTGCCGGCGGCGATCTACTCGTTGATCATGTTTGTCACCGCGGCCGTATTCGCGTGGTGGGTGAATCGGCGTCACGCCCAGCCTGCGCCGTAATCGCTCCCGCATTGCGCTGCGCTGCATGGCGGGCTACAGAACCGTTATCGAATAATTGAGTTCAGGATGCGTCGTCGATGCCGCCTTGCGTCCGCGCGCCGCTCACGACGCTTGATGGGACGATCTATCCTGTCGAATACAAACACGGCCCTCGCCGCGCATGGATCAACGATGATGTTCAATTGGCAGCACAAGCAATGTGCCTTGAGGAAATGTTTGACACTGTCATCGCAAGTGGTGCGATCTACCACTCAGGCAGCAAACGTCGTCGCGAAGTTGCAATC
This sequence comes from Usitatibacteraceae bacterium, assembly GCA_038901695.1. Classification (GTDB taxonomy): domain Bacteria; phylum Pseudomonadota; class Gammaproteobacteria; order Burkholderiales; family Usitatibacteraceae; genus UKL13-2. The sequence goes on along the minus strand of JBCKPN010000037.1, from coordinate 12,817 downwards.
TCGGAAGCATTGCGCATAGCGTCAATGCCGCAATTGCCAATATCCGCGCGGCTCTTCAGGCAGGTGTCCTGCCGCCACCGGTGAATGACAAGCGCTGCGACCAGTGCTCGTTGAAAGAAATCTGCCAGCCCGCAGCCGTTGCCGATTCGGCGAAATGGCGGCGGATGGCGGCGGATTTGTACGTCGTCGAAGCGGAAAATTTAGAGCGTGGGTAGTTCCAGCAAACATGCGTTTGGGCTCAGTACCTGCAACCCAAGTCTCGCGGGGAAGTGCTTCGCGTTGCCGGTCACTACCGGGCAGGCGGCGGCTAATGCAGCAGCGATGAAGGGCGCGTCGCTAGGATCCGGCAAACGCGCTGCTTTTATCGGACCTGGCGCGACGAATACCGCTAAACCATTCAAGTCGAGAAGTAAATTATCGACGTCCGATTTCGCGAACCCGAATTTAGCGCGATGGAGCACTTCAGCATATTCAACATTGATGGCGTGGCTTAGGACGGGAACGAGTGCAGTGTCGCGAATTGCGGCCACAATTCGTGCAGAGACCCCGCCGGGTGTGAGCAAGGCCGAAACCAATACATTGGTATCAATGACCGCTCGCATGCTTCGCCGCTCTCTCTTTGCGCGCTTCGGCGATCTCGGCGTTGATTTCCTTCATGGTCATTTTGTCCGTGCCTCTGGCAACGGACTGTTGCTGAATTTTTTGCACGGTCGCCATAAATCGCTCTGCACGGATCGCGCGCAACATCGCCTCAAGCGACTCCGCACTCGAATGCACCAACAGCGCAAATGGCTTACCGTTGCGGGTGACAACGATATCTTTGCCAGCTTCAAGTTTTTTCCAGACTGCGCCAGACTCCGCTCGCAAGTCCTTTGTCGTCACAAAATCCATGACCATCTCCGGTACACAATAAGGTACACAATATAGCACCCATGCACCAGCACCTCAACACCCTCTATATCACTACGCCTAATGCGTACGCGCATCTGGAAAACGACACGCTGCGCGTCGACGTCGAGCGTAATTCGGGCAGTCGGGACTACGCGTTACCGCTGCTGCCGTCAAGCGGTGCTGCCGACGTACGCAGACTGGGCGGAACATAGAACGCGGGGGGTCGCAAACTGCGCCAAAGTCCCAACGGGTACATGCCGCGCTGGAGCAACTTCACGGCCACCATCAACGTGATGCGCGCAATATCGCGCACCGGTCTGAAGTAGCTCTTGCGCGCATTCGTGGCGTAGATCGCCGGCACTGGCACGGCGAGTGTCACGCAACCGCGGCGTCCCGCTTCAATGATGATTTCGCTCTCGAATACAAACCCTTTGCCGGAACGCCGACCGTGCTGATAGGCGCGGAGTAATGCGGATGGATAAACACGAAAACCGGACTGACTATCGCTCACCGGATGGCCCGCGGCCCACGCCACCCCAAAATTGGCGCAGCGATTGGCGCAATAACGGCTCAGCGGAAACTGACTACGATCATGCAATCGCGAGCCGATGATGAGACGGTCGGGATAATCGCGCCACGCGGCGAGCAAGCGCGGAATGTCCTCGGCACGGTGCTGGCCGTCGGCATCCATGGTCATCACGGCGGCGGCTCCGGATGCGAGCGCGAGTTCCATGCCGCGCAGCAGTGCCTGAGCCTTGCCCAGATTGCGCGGCTGCGTCAGCAGCGTGAGCGGCAAATCGGCAACACATTGTCCGGTGGCATCGGTCGAGCCATCGTCGACCACGATCACCCAAGGGTGTACCGCCAACACACTTAGCGCCACTTGGCGCAGATTGTCGACTTCGTTATACGCCGGGATCACCATCGCCACCGCACGGGTCGAGTGGTCGCTCATGCCATCCCGCCGTTGAGGCCAATGATCTGCGAGGTCAGATAACCCGCCTCGTCAGACACCAAAAATGCGATCAGCGCCGCGACCTCCTCGGGCGTTCCGGCGCGTTTCATCGGTACCAGTTGCTTGATCGCGTCCGCACTGAAAACGCCTGCCGTCATTTCCGAGGCAATGATGCCCGGGGCCACGACGTTCACGGTGATGCCGCGCGTGGCGAGCTCCAGCGCGAGAGATTTGCTCGCGCCGTGCAGCCCTGCCTTCGCGGCGGCGTAGTTAGCCTGGCCGCGATTGCCCAACTGCGCGGCGATCGACGAGACACTGACGATGCGCCCCCAGCGGGCGGCCATCATCGGCAACAGCAGCGGCTGGCTGACATTGAAAAAACCGTGCAATGAAACATCGATGACCTGGTGCCACTGTTCGGCTCGCATGCCGGCCAGCGGCGCGTCGTTGTGACAGCCCGCATTGTTGATCAGTATCTGTACGGAGCCTTGCAACAATAACGCCTCCAGCGCTGTCCGACTGGCATTGGCGTCAGTGACATCAAACGTGATGGTGTCGGCACGACCACCATCGGCGCGAATGGCGACGCACAGCGCCTCGGCGCGTTCGGGATGACGATGGGCGTGGATGATGACCTGATGCCCGGCCAACGCGAGGCGACGACAGATCGCCGCGCCGATGGCACCGCTACCGCCAGTGACCAGCGCGCGCTTCACGCTTGCCCGCCTTGAATGACCACGGTGGCACGCCCACTCAAAATAATGTTGCCCGCACCTTCGAGTCGGAATTGATACAGGAGGGTGTCGCCCGCGACGACAATTTTTTCGGCGTGTACATGTAGGTCGCCCGGCTCACCATCGAGATCAGGTTGCAATACCAGGACGTCGCGCGCAACGGCCAATACGCCTGGTGCTGGTCGTGTCGCACCGCCGCTGGGAAGATTCATGCGATGGTGCACGGCCATGGCTTGCGCCGCATATTCGATGCCGCACCATGCGGGCAAGCGCCCGTTTTCGCGCAACGGGTGATCGGCGGCGTGATGGCTGACTGCGAGGCAATGAATGGACGTTGCATCGCACGCCAACACCGCGTCCAATAGCACCATGTTGCCGCTATGCGGGACTAACTGCGCGATGTCCATTTTACTGAGCAGCATATTGAACGATGGGCGATTGAAAACGGCGGGGGGCGTCATTGTGGCGTCCATTGCACATCGACACCGAGTCCGTCGAGATATGTGAGGCGGATGGCTGTGGGTTGCGCGCGCGCCTGTGCGGTCAGCAGCGGCATGACGTCCGCCATGCAATTGGCGGTGCGGTCGGCGAGTGCGCATTGCGCCTGCCAGTCCGGTGCAGCCGGTGGCGGCGCCGATGCGTCGCCGTTACTCAGCGCCACGGTTAGTTGCGCCAGTGAGCTCGCCGCAGGCGCATGCGTGAGCAGTAGCGCCACCGCAAAATCGTGCTGTGCTGGCCAGTACGGCGAAAGTGGAAACGGTGCCGCCAGATCGTAGGCGACGAGTAGCACCGGGCGCTGCTCGGTGATGGCCTGTACCGTCGCCTCCAGCAAGCCTGCCGCAAACGGTGCCGGGTGTGCACAAAGGCTGGTGGAGGGATCGTGGCTGCGCAGCGCGATGCTGTAATAACCGGCGGGCGCATTGTGCACAGAATTGTGAAAACTGGTGGGGGACACCTCGCGTTCAGGCGTCGCCAGCGCTTCGCACAACTGATGCAAGATCGCGCCATCGCCGCCGCTTGAGACAAACACAGTATTGACACCCGCGCCGCTCAAACCACTGGCAGACAGCGCCTGCGCCGCCGCCGCCCACGCCACCCGCGTGCTGGCGGATGTGCGCCGCCGTTCGGCTGGCGGCAGTGGCAAGTGAACGACCGGCAACGGTTGCGCGCACCACGCCACGTCACCGCGCAAGATCGGCAGGCTGGTCTGCCAATCGGGTAAGCCGGGCGCGTGCAGGCCAACGCCGGATAGCCAGACTTGCATCATGCGCTCGCGCCGAAAATCAAGGCGCAATTGTTACCGCCGAACCCAAACGAGTTGCTCATGGTGCGCTTGAGTTTCCGCACGGTGGCGGCCGTCTGGACACGGCAACGCAAGGTTGGATCGGCGCGCCGCTGGTGGAGTGTGGCCGGAACCGTACCCGAACGCAGCGCCAGCGCACAGATGATGGCCTCGGTGATGCCTGCGGCACCCAAGGTATGTCCGGTGTGGCCCTTGGTGGAACTGCACAAAATCTCGGCACCGAATAATTCGCCGACGGCATGATCCTCCGCGCAATCATTGGCCACACTCGCGGTACCGTGCAAATTGACGTAGTCGATATGTTCGGCACTGAGCGCTGCTCGCCGCAGGGCTTCACGCATCGCTAGCAGCGCGCCAAATCCTTGCGGGTGCGGCGTCGACAAGTGATGCGCGTCACTGCTTTCACCATAGCCCAGCAACGCCACATCGCTGTTACCGTCACGCTCCAGCAGCGCGAAACCCGCCGCCTCGCCAATGCTGATACCGTCTCGATTCGCATCCCACGGTCGACACGCCTCCGGCGACAACAGGGCCAGCGAGTTGAAGCCGTACAAGGTCGTCATACACAGACTATCGACACCGCCGACGACTGCCGCATCGCATACTCCTGCGGCAATCATGCGTTGTGCAGCGGCGAAAACCTTGGCGCTGGACGAACATGCGGTCGAGATGCTGAATGCGGGTCCGGTCAATTGTAGCGTGCGACGCACAAAGTCGGTGACCGAGTACAAGTTTTGTGTGCGCGCATAGTTGAATGTCGGGGGCAAAGCGCCGCTGGCAGCTCGTGATCGGTAGGCAAGTTCGGTGCTCAAAATGCCAGCCGTGGTCGTGCCGATGATGACGGCCACGCGCGATGCGCCCCACTGCTGCCGAGCGCGATCCACGGCCAGCCGAAACCCATCTTGCTCGAGCGCGACATAGGCGAGGCGGTTGTTCCGGCAATCGTAGTCGTGCAGGTTCGCCGGCAACAGATCCGCGTCGATCTCAACAACACGACCAATCCAGGTCAACAACGACGCGTCGAAAAAATCGTTTGGACGCAAACCCGAGCGATCGTCTTGCAGGGCAGCCAGCATTGCGTCAAGGCCGAGGCCGAGCGGGCTGGCGGTGGCGAGCGAAGTGATGGAAAGTGGATTCAAGGCGTTGGTCAGGAAGTGTGATTTAAGGAGGGTCTGATTAAGTCGCTTCGGTTCAGCTTGCGTTGAGATTGAGGTAGCTACTAGACGTGCGACGAAAGGGCAAAGCGGGGCTACCGCACGAGGAGCACAACAACGTAGATGCCTCAATATCGGCGCTAGATGGATTGAATGGACTTGATCAGACCTTCCGTAAGTATTGTGTGCATGCAGCGATACGCCTATCGGCCGCGCCACGCGGCAATGTTCATCAACGAAAACAATGTGCCCAGTAGAACCGTTAAACCGATCGCGTGCAATACCGGAATTGCGGATAGCGTGAGGCAGGCGAACGCCGCTAGGCTGGTCGCACCGCAGACGGTAACTGCCAGCGTGGCGCGTGACCGGTCGGCAACGGCCGCAGCGCTCGCGTCATCGAGCGTTTTGCGACCAAGATCGCCAGCCGTAGGCGCACGCAGAAAAAACAGCGCGTAGTTGAGTCCGATCCCCAACACTAGCAACAAGGAAATGAGATGAAACAAATTCAACCGTTCGCCCATCGCGACTAACGCGGCTACGGTCATCAACATGCTCGCCAACACCGGCGCCAGCGTGGTGAGGGCCACGCGCACGCTGCCCAGCGTGGCCACCAACAAGACACCGATCACCGCAATGCCAATCGCGACTAGCCACAGGCTTTGTTCGCGCGTGTGACGCAGCAAGGTTTCCGCGTCACCCTTGATGTCGAGCAGCGTCACACCAGTGCCGCCGCGTTGTGCGATGTCCGCCTGCAGCCGCGCGGGCACCTTCACGCCGGACAACGGCGCCAGCGCTAACCACTGCTGATTGCTTTGCATCAACAATGCGTCCACGCGTGACGCCCATAGCGTTCCATCGAGGTCGCTGCGCTGGATGAGCGGCAACGCGCGCGTCCCGGCCACATCACGCAAGAATGGCGCGAAGGTATCAGGCCTGAACGGAAGTCCGCGCAATGCTTGTGCCAGATTGCGCGTCGTCGTTGCAGCATCAGGCAGCATGGATTGGCGGGCGCGTTGTGCGGCTTGGCTGGGCAACAGTTGCGCCGCGAGCGCATAACCTTCGAGCGCACCGTCGGCGACGAGACCATCAAGCCATGTCTGATGGCGCTCGCTTAACGCCAGCGCGCCCTCGCGAGTGCTCGCAGAAAAAGTCAACAGATAACGTACATCTGGTGCGCCCAATTCGCTGCGCAACGCGCGATCTTGCGCGAGTGCTTGGGCGTTGATCGGTGAGAGCCGATGTAGATCGTCATCCCAAATTACCTCCGCGCGCGCCATCAGCAACGCCGCCGCGAGCAACAACAGCATTGGCAGCCAGCGCGGCAAGCGTGGCCACCAGAGTGACACGGTCGGCAACCGGTACGATCCGGGATTGAGCATCGGCAGTACCCAGCGCGTGGTGAGACCTGCCGCCAGTGCGCCGACGGCCGTGAACACACCGAGTTGTCGCAGCCCGTCAAAGTCCGAGACCAGCATCACCAGCGCGCCGAGGGCGGTGGTCAGCATCGCGAGCCACATCGCGCGACGGATGCGGTGAGCCGTGACGTTGAGTGCCTCGTGATCGCGCCGATGGGTATAGAGATAAGCCGGATAATCAATCGCCTCACCGATCAACATCGCACCAAAGGCCAACGTGATGCCGTGAATCATGCCGAACACCGCCCCCACGGCGGCAGCACCAATCACGAGCCCGCTGGCGAGCGGAATCAGGCTGAACGCGACCGGCCGCCACGCCCGATAGGTCCACGCCAAAATCAAGGTGACGAGCAGCGTCGAGATGAGGGTCAGAAACGTCGCCGCTTGTTCAATGCTGGCGCGTGACTCGGCCGTGAATACTGCAGGCCCGCTCAGCAGAAGAGTGGCGCTACTCTGCGAACGTGCAGCGTCAAAGGCGCGGTGAATTGCCTCAATGGCTTGCTGCTGTGCGCGCGCATTGAGCCCAGGTGCCACGCTGTAGGCGAGTAGCAATGCCTGCGCGCCGTCTCGTGAAAACCATACGCCGTGTTGGGTGTTCGGCGATTGCGTGCCCATCAATGACAACACCAGCGTACGCATTTCACCGCTGGGGTCGCGCGGTAGCCACGCCTTGATCGCCGCGCCCACCGGCGAGCCCAACAATTGCAAGCTGTCTTCTAGTGCAAGGCGCAAGCCTGCCTCACTGAACGTTTCCGGCGAGAGGCCAACGCTCAACAAATAGCGACGTTGCATCAACCACTCCAGTTGTGCGGGCGGCGGTGGCGTGCCATTGGCAACCAGACTAAATTGCCCGCTTTCCCGCAAGCGCGTGGCAAGCTCCTGACTGATGCGAGCACGCTGTTCGACGCGGTCGCCGCTGATCGCGAGCAGGATGAGGCGACCGCTGACGCCGTCGCGCAACTGATCGACGAGCAGCCGCTGGGCCGGACTGGCGTTGCTCGGCAGGAATCCGCTCAGGTCAAAATTGAGTGGCGTCCGCACCAGCCAGACCACACTGCACAGCATGATCGCCGCCCACAGTGTCAGCGTCGCGCGCGAATTCAATCGCGCGCGTCCTCGATGAGCATCACCGATCGATCCTGATTGGCTTCCACGATTTCAACGCGGCGCAGTTGCTGGGCGCTGCCTTGCAGGCGCATCGTTGCAATGAATTGCGAGAGGCTCTCTTGGCGCGGCTCGAGCGTGATTTTCCACTGGCTGCGGTCGCCTTCGAATGCCACCCGGTAGTGCTGGTTGAGCGCAGGCAGGTCGCCCGCCAGGGTCGCGCGGATGCTATCGACCAACGCCCAGATTTGCGGCTGGCTGCGCAAGGACATGGTGCGCGTGCGATTCTGGCGTTGCCATTCGACGCGATCGCCGGTGACGCGCAACGATTCAACATAGGGTTTCGTCACCGTCTTTTCGAGATGATCAGGACGCACGTAGCGCAAGGTGCCCGACAACCGCAGTGGCGCGGTCAGCATACTCAAGTGTTTTTCTTCCGTAAAGCGCGCGCGGCTCTCGCCAACCTCGGCGAAACCAGCCATCAGTTGCGACAGCCCCCACGATTCGGCCGACGCCAGCGGGCACAGCGCGGCCAGCACGAGGCAAAAGCAAGCTTGTTCAATCCGCCTTCGACCAAAATGCATAAAAATTAAACCAATTAAAAGGGGCGCGCCGACACTGTACTTCCAATCGCTCGGCATAGCGAGCGGCGAAGTGTGTACAACGATCAACGCGCTCGGCACGCGGGACGTCGACGAGGTCGGCAAAATTCTCGAACAGAATGCGATATCGATTTTGTCCTTCATACGCGCCGAAGAACAGAACCACTGGTGCCTCGGACAATCCGGCCAAAATCCACGGTGCCTGCGGGAATACCGCCAACTCGCCAAAGAACGAGGCGTGGACGACTTTGTCCGGGCCTAACGTGCGATCACCAAGGATCCCAAGCATTTCGCCGCGCTTGAGACACTCCATGGCGCGCAGCAATGAGTCGGGCCGATCGAGCGGAATCAACCTTGCTCCTTGCGCCTTGGCGGTTTCGAAAATCTGGTTGGTGTTGGCAGCGTTGTCGATGTACATCAACACGTTCAGCGGTGGAAAACCGTCACGGGTTGCGAGCCCGGCGCGCAAGATTTCAAAACTGCCGAAATGTGCGCCAAGCAAAATCAAACCACGTCCGCGCGTTAACGCATGACGAACATGCGTTTCGCCGTCGATGCGCACATCGAAATACGCCAGCCGCCCGGCGACCAGAAACAGTCGGTCGTGGGTGACGCTGGCGAATGTGGCGATGTGTCGATAACACTCGCCCCAGCGGGGCGGGCGGCCGAGAACACGGGTCAGGTAGTCGGTTGAGGCGAGACGTGCCGCACGCGCGAAGATCAGAAAATAGCTGCAAATGAACGGCAGCAGCATGCGCCCGACGCGTCGACCGGCGCGCAATGACAGTGCGGCATAGAGCTGCATCACCCACAGGTTGCTACGCTCCGGTCGTCTGGCCCATTCGTCGCTCATGGTCGTTGCTCGAACACACACAATCCGGTGACCACCACCCGTTCGCCCACGTTTAATGTGAAGCGCGCAGTGTTGCCCGCGCTCGGCGTCCAGCGGATCGTGAATGGTTGATCCGGGCGCAACGGCGAGACGAACTTGACCAGCGGCCATTCGCAAATCTGCGCACGCGAGTGCGCCGCGACTTGCCATTCTGCAAACGTGCGTGCCAACTGATTCAGCAGCACTACGCCGGGGGTGATGGGATTACCCGCGAAATGTCCCGCGAGCGCCGGATGGGTCGCGGGAATTACTCCGGTGAATTCGCCGCTGGCTTTCATTCGGAATGCAGCAACGCCAACTCGAGTAGCGCCGACAGCGGCAATTTGCCTAGGTCGTTGCGCGGCAGCGCCGCCACACAGTGTAGCGGTCGCGGCAAAAACGCCGGATCGAGCTGTTGGCGCAGCGTCGCGAGCAGACGCGCCCGATCAAACTCTTCCATCACCACAAAGGCCATCAAACGCTCACCTTCTGTTGGCTGAAAGAAGGCACCATCCTGCACCCCAGGCACCGCCAACAGCGCTTGATTCAAAGCGTCGAGATGAATACGTTTGCCGCCGACTTTTATCAGGTGCGCGTGCCGACCGTGCAAATTGAAGCGCCGGCCCGGCAACATCTCAATGTGATCGTGCAGCCGCAGCGCACCGCCGGCGCGTTCACCGCTGATCCACGTGTGTTCTTGCGCCTGACGCATCTCCAGATCGGGGCACAGGCGCCATACCGTTTCCTGCGCCGGTCGTCGCAGGCCGACCATCCCCGCTTCGGTGCAACCGTAAATTTCGTGCAATGGTGCCTGAAAACACGCTTCCGCGGCGCGCGCCAATTCGGCCGACAGTGTTTGCGTGGAACACAACATGCCGGCGAGCTTGGGGAAGCGCAAACCACTCTGGACACACGCGCGCAAATGCAGCGGGGTCGTCATCCACCACAACGGTTCGCTCAATGACGAGCCGTAGCAGGCCATGGCCGCATGAATGTCCTGCGGCAGCAGCGGGCAGCCGCCGAGCACGGTCAACCCTGCTTGCATCGGCAGCAGTACTGTCGATTCGAGACCGAACATGTGCTGCGGCGGCACGCTGCCCAACACCGCACCGCTAATGCCGAGCTCGCTGCGCAACAATGCGGCACCTGTCGCCAGCATACCCCAGCTTTTCCCATGCGGCTGGGGGGCACCCGTGCTACCGGAGGTAAAGAGCGTCGCCGCATTGGCGTGCTGGTTCAGGGTGATCGGCTTAACATCATCGGATGCGATAAGCGACAGCTGATCCAAACGAAGGTGGGGCAAGTCTGGTCGCGATGGCGAGCCGTCATGCAGCGCTAGAAACTTCGGAAATGCGGGCAAGATATCGGCGAGTCCAGCGGCGCTGCGATTACCCGGTAGCAGCGTCGTGCAATTGCGCTGTAAGGCAGCACAAAATCCGAGCATGAAAAATAGTCGGTCATCGCACAAATTCAGGATCGCGTGGTGCGCTGGAAATCGCTCTGCCAACAAGCGCACCATCGCGATGAACGTGGCGCAATTGACGCTGCGCGTCTGGTCAAGGAAGACCGGCTGATCGAGGCCGTGGTGGGGGAAGAGCTGGATCGTCGGCTGCATGGTAACCGCCTAGCGCAGACCCGCGGCACGGATGTTTTTGAGCAACTGCCACGGGCTGGCGTGCTGATATTGCGGAAAACGCCAGCGGCGATAGCCAACCTCACCGATAAACAATGACGCCAGCAGCAAGTAGCTGACGAGATGCGTGAACAGCGACCAAAGCGACAGCGACGCCCACGCGGCGAGACCGGCGGAGGCGACGGCCATCAGCGCAAAAAACCCGCACCACAGCATCGTCAGACAACGGGTGTAGCGGACCAACGCCGGCGTCAGTGTGCCCTGCTCCACGCGCGCAAAGCGGGCGATCAACGGCTCGCGGCCCGCCCGCAGCGTTACCCCAAAGACCGTCAGTAACGCTAAATAAATCAGGATCGGGGGAACATAGAACAGCCAGCTCGCCGCCCAGTGCTGGGCTATCGCCAAGTGACTAGCCAGCGGGTACAACACCAGCAGCAACAGCAGCGGGAACCATACGGCAAATCTCATCCGCCGGCGTGCTGTGGTTCAAGCCGCGCCTGACCATGCGCCGCAATGCGCGCGCACAGCGCGCGCAGCGAGGCAAAAGTTTGCGCGTTGTCTGGCGCGTCGGAGCGTAACTGGAAGCCGTACCGCTTGGAAATCGCGAGCGCCAGCTCCAGCATGTCGATCGAATCGAGCCCCATCCCGGTATCGCCGAACAATGCTACCAACGGATCGATCTCGTCGGCAGTCGAATCCAGTTTGAGGGTGGCGACCAAAAGCTCGGCGACGGCTTGCTCTAAATCGGTTTTAGGTTCCATGCGGGTCCTGATAGGGCAAGAATTGCGGCGGATGCGGCGACCAAACGCGTCGAACCGGCCGATGCAAGAAAATCGTGTGGCGCGGCGCACGGGTGCACAAGTTTACGAAACTTCCCCGGGTCAAGCAAGGCGAACATGCGGACATCGCGGGCGAGTCGCGCTGTCTAGGGAAGGTCTGATCAAGTCCATTCAATCCATCTAGCGCCGATATTGAGGCATCTACGTTGTTGTGCTCCTCGTGCGGTAGCCCCGCAACGCACCTTCGTCGCACGTCTAGTAGCTACCTCAATCTCAACGCAAGCTGAACCGAAGCGACTTAATCAGACCCTCCCTAGTGTCGCGCCGCAAAGGTCAGCAAGCTGTGGCAAATGCCCAGGCCATCGCGAATATCCACGAGCTCCAGGCCTTCGCGGCGAGCACTGTCGATGTAATCCTTCGCACGATACATTTTGCTGTTGCCGCTGGCCAGTGCGGTGAAATACGGCGACGTATTGATGAGACAGTACGCGGAAATTTCGTGCTGTTGGCGATCCCAAAACGTATCGAGTACATACACTCGTGCCCCCGGCGCGAGGGCTTCTCGTGCGCGGCGAAAAATGCTGCCGATGGCGGGCAGCGAAAAACAACTGAGGAACTGACTCATCCAGATCGCGTCTTGGCCGGGTGGAAAGCGTTGCGCCTGGTCGAGAATATTCATGCCGACAAATGTCGCCCGTGCTTCCATCCCGGCGGCAGCAAGCGTGTCGCGCGCGACCGCCAATTGGTGCGGCAAATCAATCAGCGTGACGCGAACATCGGCGTCGTGCACAAGACAATGCAGGGACCATTTGCCTGTGTTGGCACCGATGTCGAGCAGCGCTCTGGGATGGGTCGCAAACACCAGCGGTAAGATTTGCTCAAATGCCGAGTCTGAATAAAGGTGGTCGAACGCATACCATGAGCTGCGTGCCGGTTCTGGAAAATGCGTGAGTCCCTCATACAAGGTTGGCCAGTCGCCGAGCGTTTTAAGCCCGAGCGGCGACTCTGCGCGCAGGCTCTCCTCAAGCGCATGCAAACCGCGATAGCACACGTCGTGGATGAAGTCTGCGTTGACTCGCGCCATTTCATCGTGCAACACAAAATAACCGACTTTGGTGAGACTGTATTGTTCGTCTTCGAACGCCACCACCTGTGCACTCAAGCAAGTTTCCAACAGGACACTAACGGCGTACTCGGACAGCTGATGGCGCGAGGCAAGTGTGGCAACGTCGAGCGACACCGCCTGTTCCAGGCTGCTAAGAAGCCCAACCTTGCGAGCGATGCGGACACACTGAAATACCACCGGACCGAAGGCAATTTTGAGCGCGGTGGCTTGCGCGTCGAGCGCGTTCGTCGGGGGAGAGAAAAGTGTAGCC
>JBCKPN010000036.1:0-19001 GCA_038901695.1 Usitatibacteraceae bacterium | reverse complement strand
ATACCCGTGCCACTTCCAACAGTTCATCCAGCGGAATCGGCGAGGTGCTACCTGATTCGATTGCGCGGACGAACGCCGCCGCGCAGGCTTTCTGTCCTTTGTCCTGCCGCCACAGGTTCATCTTAGTGAAGCCCGGCCAGCCGTAGCCGGTGAGCCTGCGGAAGTTATCGAGCTGCAAAACTCGATTGGCGACGAACACCTCCAGACGCTCCTTGGGAAAAGACTTGCTGCCATTGGAAAAATAGTGAATGGTGCCGATCGAACCATCCGCAAAGCTGAGCTGGATGGTTGCAGTGTCCTGAGTCGTGGACGCCAACTTTATTACGCTGTGTCGAGTTATCGATGCGCTGACGAGAAATCGCAAGAGATCGATAAAATGACACGCTTCGCCAACGAGGCGTCCACCCCCGGTCGTCGTGTCTTGCGTCCAATGCTCTTGTGCGATTGCGCCCGCATTGACTGTCATCACGAGGGTCTTTGGTTCCTTCGTTGACGCCAGCAACGCCTTCATCTTCTGTACTTGCGGGGCGAACCGCCGATTAAATCCCACCATGAGTGCGATTTGGTGCCCGGCGTAACGTGCCGTGGCATAGGCCGCTTCTATCTCCTGCAACTCATTCATGGTCAGCGCCAGTGGCTTTTCAACGAACACATGTTTCCCCGCGTTGAGAGCCTCACAGACGAGCTTTGCGTGGGTATCGTGGCGAGTCGCGATGACGACCGTGCTGATACTCAAATCCGCAAAGACGCTGGCCGTATCCGTCGTGGTTGCCTCGAAACCGAATTTGCGACCCGCATGTACGCCGCTGACGCCGCCAGAGGAGGCAACAGTTTTTAGCTGAGCGCCTGCGGCTTTGAAGGCCGGAATCAATACGGCCGTTGCGTAATTGCCAGCGCCGATGAAGGCAACAACTGCGGGTGCCAACGCTCCAATCGTTTTATTAATATGAGGCGCGCTTGGTGATAACGCGACCGTTGATGCCCGCAATACTGTTTCGGATTTTTCCGAAGGCGTTGGATACTTCAAAAGAATGCCCAGCGACGGTTCGCTCCCCGTCACAAGGGCGTAGGCCTGATCAGCGTCAGCAATCCCAAACTGATGGGAAATCATCGGCTTCACATTGAGCCGCCCATCGGCCATCATGTCCAGCACAGCTTCAAGATTGCGTTGCTCTGTCCAGCGAACGAACCCAACCGGATAGTCCTGCCCCTTGTCTTCATAGTTCGGATCATAGCGCCCCGGCCCATACGAACAGGAGACCTGAAAGGAGAGCTCTTTCTCGTAAAAATCTGCGCGAGAAAGCTCGAGCCCGGTCACACCGACTAGCACAATCCGCCCGCGCTTGCGCGACATCAGCGCAGCCTGGTGTACCGGCTCATTGCTCTTGGTTGAGGCCGTGATGATCACGGCGTCCACGCCCCGACCGCGCGAAAATATGTTTGCTACGCTGATCGGATCTTCGCCTGCCGAAAGGTCTACGGTCGCCGCGCCAAACTGTCGTGCCAAGGCCAACCTGTCGTGGTCGAAATCGATCCCCAACACACGGCAGCCATGCGCACGCAGCAGCTGTACGGTCATCAGCCCGACCAAGCCCAACCCGGTGACAACAACGCCCTCGCCAAGGGTTGGCTGCACTAGGCGTATGCCCTGTAAGGCAATCGCGCCTAGTACGGTGAATGCAGCTTCTTCGTCGGATACGCTCGCCGACACCTTCGCACAGAGATTGACCGGCACGCTTACCACCTCAGCGTGCTTCCCGTTTGATACTACGCGTTCACCATTCGCAAAGCCCACGACACCTGAGCCCAACTCAAGTATGGTTCCGACATTGCAGTAACCAAGTGGTAACGGTTGGTCTAGTTTGTTGAACACCGCTTCTATCGTCGGCATCAGCCCGTCGGTCTTGATCTTGTCCAGCACCATGCGCACTTTTTCGGGCTGTAGACGCGCTTTGTCGATCCAGCCCGCTTTGCCGAATTCGACAAGCATGCGCTCGGTGCCAACTGACACGAGCGTGTGCGTGGAGCGAATAAGCAGTTGTCCATGCTTCACAGTCGGGCATGGAACATCAGCAATTTCGGTATCGCCTGTCTTGAGCGATTGGAGCACCTGCTTCAAGTCCTACTTCCTCGCTTCAATCAACATAAACAAACCCATTTTGGGGCAAACAGACTTCAGGAGCGTCCTTGGCCAACACTTGCGGGCTAGAGACAGCAATGCACCCTGATGTCTCTGACCGGCACCGGATGCCAACAAATCACCGTGGGTCAATACCGTGCGAATAGTTAGCTCAGAGAAAGCTGAAAACAGTTGTCGCGCCTCCGACACCGAGTACGCTTTAGTGCCTGGACTTTCGAGATACCGCGAATAGATTTGGGCGAGCGACAGCCACGGGCGCAGTCCGAGCAAGGCGTAGCGACCCCAAAGCATTAGCCCAACCAAACTCCACGTGTGGTAGATCATCACGCGCGCCGTGCCACCGGGTTTAAGGACCCGCCATACCTCGGAAACCGTCTTAGGTGTGTCCGGGCTGTGATGCAACACCCCCCAAGAATAGACAACATCAAACTCGTTTTCTTTGAAAACGAGGCGCTCCGCATCGCCCACCGAGAGTGTCGAATTCAAGCTGAAAGCAGCAAGTCGGCGACGGGTGTGCTCGATCGCCCGCGCCGTCAGATCGATCCCGAAGAGATCTGCACCAGCCGAGGCAAACTGTTGATGATCCGCTCCCAGACCGACGCCGATTTCCAACACGCGCTTCCCCGCAGCCCCGGCAAACTGCGCCAGTTCAAAAATATAGGGCTCAAGCGCATATCTTGCATTCGCTTGAGACTCATATCCGGCTCGGTCAATGTCATTAAGAAGCAATTCCTCCCCGCAAGAAGCTTTATTCCAAAAATCGTGAACTAGGGCTTTATCGATGTCCATTGAAAAGTCTCAGCGAATACAAGTTGGCTCAGCATCAACAAATCGTCGGCACCAGATTTCAATACTCAACAGTGACAGAAGCGTATAGGCCGCGTCCACTTCGCCGCTGTCGTTCTGCGCAATCAAACGCTGCACTGCTACTGGCTCAAACAAACCGCGCCGCCTGAGGCTATCCACTGAAAGCAAGTCACCCAGCAAGGTGCGCAATTCATGCCGCATCCAACGCCGTAGCGGCGCACCAAACCCGGTCTTAGGCCGGTAAATCACATCGTGCGGCAGATAAGGCTCCATCGCTTTTTTCAATATCCATTTGCCAACACGTCCGTGCTGCTTCAGCGCCATCGGAATCCTCGCCACATATTCGACTAAATCCAGATCGAGAAACGGAACGCGTACTTCAACTCCGGCTGCCATTGACATCTTGTCGGTATAAAGAAGGTTGTGGTTCGCCAAAAAGAAGCGTTGTTCCAGCGCCAACATGCGATCCAGGGGTTGCACCGATGCTGGCAGTGGCTTCAAGAAATCTAGCATCGGCTGCGCAGCCATCGACCCCCCCAGTGAAGCACGGAACGCTGGCGTGTAAAGCGCCAGCAAATCCGCCTCTCGCCCCCACGCAAAGTATGCCGCCAAACGGGAATCTCCATCAAGCCCAGCCCCGCCAAACAACTTGGCAAACCTGCGGAACATCGGATTTCGCTGATCCAAACCACCAGCGATCGATTCAATCCCTTCCCGAAATCCCGCTGGCAGCCATTGCCACAATCCCTGATAACGAACCGCAGCATGGCGCCGGTAACCGGTAAACACATCATCGCCGCCCGCCCCTGAAAGCAGTACCTTGCAGCCCTGTTTCCTCGCCAGTTGGCTGATGTAGAGCACGTTCAACGGTGCAGGGTCGGCGAGCGGTTCATCCAGTTGAAAGACCATGCGCTCCAGATCGTCGGCCATAGTGTTGGCATCGATCTGCACCACGTCAAGCGGCACGCCCAAGTGCTTCGCCACTCGCCGGGCGTATGGCAAATCGTCGGTCGCACCTGCTTCCAACTCTCCCACAGCTTCGATGGTGAAACAACGGATATCCGGTACCTGCTCCCGAGCAAAGGCAACGACCGCGCTTGAATCCAGCCCGCCAGAAAGAAAGGCTCCAACTGGCACGTCCGCCACGAGCTGCCGCTGCACCGCGCGGCGTAAGCCAGCGACCGTACCTGCCAAGGCTTCGGCTTCGGAAAGCTCGCCCACCACACCACGAAAAACGGGCAACTCATACCAAACCCAGCGCCGGTCAATCTTTCCCGCCTTCACCGTCATTGCCTCGCCGGGAAAGAGTTTGCGCACGCCTTGAAGTGGCGTGCCATCCCCCGGGCACCACAAGAAGCTCAGATAGCGGTGGAGCGAAGGGATGTCGAGTTCGCGCGCATTCGGCACCAGATGTAACAGCGCCTTGATCTCGCTGGCAAAGGCAAAACCAGCAGAAGCTTCGGCGTAATAAAGCGGCTTCACCCCCAGCGCATCCCGCGCAACAAACAGCGACTGGTTGCGTTTATCCCAAAGTGCAAACGCAAAAATTCCATTTAGCCGAGCCAGCATCGCTTCGCCATGGGCGAGATACAGATGGAGCAGCACCTCGGTATCCGAATGACCACGAAATCGGTGGCCTGAAGCCTCCAGTGCCGCCCGCAGTTCGCGGAAGTTGTAAATTTCACCATTGAACACCACCACCACCGCGCCATCGTCGCTGACCATGGGTTGCGCCCCAGCGGGCGAGAGGTCGAGGATAGACAAGCGGCGGTGGGCAAGGCCGATTCCTGCTCCCACATCAAACCATATTCCATCCGCATCCGGCCCGCGATGGGCGATCGCCCTACAGGCGCGCTCAAGCAATTCACCTGAATAATTCCCGGCAAAACCTGCAATGCCGCACATAATCAGCGCACCGTTTCCGCGTTGCCATTCTTCTTACCAACAGCAAGTTTCATTTCCAGATACTTCGCATCAATCAGCAGCGGATACCACAATGCATGGAGAAAGTGAAACACAAACGCCGCACGCCCTTCGAGAAACGCACCCGTCAGCAAATAGCGGTAAATGAAGTAAAAAAAAGGCCGCACCAGCGGCGGCATGCGGTTCCACACCCGGTAGCGCAACCAACGCTTGCGTTCCGCCTGCGTTCCCCAAAAGCGAACCGTGATCTCTTCCTGTAGCTCTTGACCTTCCTGCTTGATCAGTTCCAGTGCCTCACGGGTAGCGTAGCGGTTGTGTTTACCTATCCAGTCATCGATGCCTTTCTGATCTTCATGGATAAAGTCATGCTGCAAATACCCCGGCTTGCCTTCGACGATCAGGTGTTCATTCATCGCACGATCTTCGCACCGCCCATTGCCGCGCCGGAATAGCCGCAATATCCATGTCGGATAATAGCCATGCCTTATCCATTTTCCCATCCAAATCATGCGCCGCTTGATATAAAACCCATTCTCTTTCGGGCGCGTTTCGATAAGTCGCGAAATTTCGGCTTTCAACTCATCCGTGAGCCATTCATCCGCGTCCAGAAACAGAATCCATTCAGACTCGATGGGAAGCTGCTCAATTGCGAAATTGCGCTGTTTCGCGTAATCGACAAAAGCGTTCTGCACGACCGTGCAACCCGATTGACTAGCAATCTCCACCGTGTTGTCGGTGCTGAACGAATCGAGCACGAAGATTTCCCGCGCCCAGCCCTTAACCGAGGCCAGCGCCTGCGGCAGATTTGGCGCTTCGTTGAGGGTGAGGATGATGACGGCGATGGGCGTGTAACCCACACAACCAAGGGTGGGCTGCATGCCTTTGTCTGCAATACGATTAGGATGCATGCTGATTCACTTCTAAAGTCAAACGGTCAGCGAGATCATCGCCTAAGCAAAGCATGGTGAATGTCGGGTTGGCTGTCCCTGCACTCGGTAAGACTCCTGTGCTAAGAACCCATAAGTTATCGGTTCCCTGGACGCGCAAATGCGTATCTACCACCGCACCCTTATCAACACCTAGCCGGCATGTACCAACCGGATGATAGGCATCATGCGGCTTGGGGCCACTACCACCGATAAATACTGGCGCTAAATCAGGCATCCCACCTCTCGGGCCAGGCCACTTACTTACAATACGCGCTGCGGTCTGTTGGATATTGGCGTAGTCCACATCGTTGATACGCCAATTGATTCTTGCAACCGGCCTGCCGTATCGATCAATCTCGTCGGTGAGAGACACAGCATTGCTAATCATTGGTATCTGCTCAATATCAAGTTGTAGATGGACAGGAGTGCCTTTGGGGATGAATAAAATGGATCGAACATACCGGGAGTAAGCAAGCGAAAACAGACCAGCCCCCCCTGCAACGAACTGGGCAACACTCACATTGGGCAACCGATATGCTTGTAGAGCTGAAAGTGTTTCTTTCACCAAATGGAATGCAGGATTATCGATATCAAAAATAAAGTGAGTAAAACAACGGGGTGCATCCGACGGCGGCTTGTTCTCGATAAAACGGAACGAACGCATGCATCCCCTAACAAAACGCGGCCCAAACAAACTTGCAACACGTCCGTAGTCAGTTGGCTTGACATCAGCGATTCGACAAGAGAGGTGATCTGACAAATTACACCCCACTTCTGCCGTTTCACCAATAACGGGTGCGGCAACAGACCGGTTTATCTCCAGCAGAATGCGTGCAGACTCAATTGCGCCTGCGGCGACAACCACATGCTTAGCCTTGACAAAAACAGTATTGCCATTAGCCGAGATTGCTCCCACCGTATTCACCGTGGAGTGTCCGCTGATCGCAGTGTCAACCCGCCAGGTATTACTGACTGCATTAAGGAATATCTGGATCTTTTGATTGCCTGCGCTTCGCCCCTTAAGCAGATAAACAAAGTTCCGACTCTTAAATGGCACAAATTGCGCGGCAACCGTATCTAAACCCTGCGCCTTCAGCGTCTCGACAGGGTCGCCCAATTTATCTTTTGGAAGATGATCGAAATCGCTCTCATGGCTAAAGCCCAAGTTGGAGAGTACCGCATTGGCTCGGCCTTCCACCTTGGATACGATTAGCCGCCACGGATCAAACTCATCAGATTCGCAACTGCGAACATCATGCTTTGAATGAGGTACCAGCAAACCACCCCAGCGTGATGTCGAACCACCAAGACCAAAGGCACGGCCCAACGTCGCCCCAGGATAGACATCGCCGGAAAAAACAGGCTCTACGCCAAGCGTAGCGGCATCACTACACACGCGCCCACCAGCCTCAAGGATTACTACCGATTGACCCTTGGCTGCTAACCGGGTAGCGAGATACAGGCCAGCAGCACCCGCACCGATGATGCAAACGTCGCAAACAGTATCACCGCTGGGCACACTGGAAGACAGTAGGTCGTGCTGCTTCACAACAACTCCGATTGGAATTTGTCCGGGAGCATGGTTATACGCTCCAATCGCCGTGTCGAGAATAAAACTGATCCAGTTCGGTTTCTTTGCAAAGCCTGCACCAACATGTCGCCCTTCGCACTACTATCAGAACCATCCTCCCCAGATGAGAAATAGCCATAAGTAATCTGGAAATCCCGATTATGTTTCAAGATAGTATCTGCCTCGTGTTGGTTGAGGCTATCTTTGATCTGCAACACCGCCGCAATGGGATGCTTCTCTTTCAACCAATTTTCCATCGGCACAGAGTGACCAGCAAGCCCCCAATTACGGAGCTTTCCCTTGCTTTTTTGCACTTCCAACCACAACAAAAATTCGTCAGCATTGACGACTGCCGGATTAGGCTCATGCAAAAACAAGATATCAACGTATTCTGTTTTAAGGCACCTCAAACTCAATTCAAGACTTCTTTCTGCAACTGAAACCGACCAATTGACAACAGGCAAAGATATCGCGGGAAATGCTTTGCCAATTACTTTACGCGCCCATACAGTTAAGGTTCCCGGCAACCGGGAGCCAGGTGGATATAGGCCAACCTTGGTTGCAACGGTGATAGCACCACGATTGCGCTTTTTAAAAATACCAAGTTCTTGTTCAGCCAACCCGTAGCCATAGTAAGGCGAGGTATCAAAATGGGTGATCCCAATATCGAGCGCGGCCTGTAATAACGTTTGGCGAGCGCGACTTGAATAGAGGTGATGCAAGCTGGCGGTGCCAAATGACAAACGTGACACATCAAGATTCGTGTCCGGTAGGGTAGCTCTGCCGATCACTTGATTCGAGTGGCGAGTATATGAGAGCTATCGGGCCATGAGCAGGAAAAACCCGCCCTTCTCAAAAGCGCTTCAATCTGCTGCGGCGCATGTGCCATGCCTCGTGCTGCCAACAGCCCAAAATGCACTTCTATACCAAGCGCCCTTAATTTCTGGCTATTGAGTGTTTCTCGCATGCCAGTAAGAACCTCCAGTTCAAATCCCTCGACATCGATCTTGACAAAGTTTGGCAACCCCGCTGAACCAGACCCTACCAATCGATCGCCGCAGCAAATTTCCACTTGGTCGTGCCCGCCCGCTGAAACAGTAACATCCAACACTTGACTGGTCGCACCCAGTTCATCGTCCCCCTGCTTAAAGGCGACGGTTTCTTCCTTATCTCCCAATCCGTATGGCAGTAGAACGACGTTTTCAACACCTTTAAGATTAAGCGCAAGCCTTTTATAGTTTTGCGGGCTAGGTTCAAAGGCAAAAACCTTTCCTTGCGAATCCGTAATGTCTGCAAACAACTTGGTGTAATGCCCAACGTTAGCGCCGACATCCCAGACAACATCATTTTTTTTACACAAGACAACAGTGCTTTGTTGAACTTGTCTTCATAAGAGGTTGGGCTAACGAAAGACATAAGAAATGAATTCAGGCCAAAACGCCTTCCCATATTGCGCAGGCTAAGCGCCAGACTATTAGTTCTCCAACTCATTTTTCCACCTTACTTGTTGATTTATTAATCCAGCCGAATCCAATTTGGAACAGTGCCACCAGAGATAAGCCAACGGTAGGTTTGATCCATCATCCGGCCAATGCGCGACCAAGAAAACTCTTCAATCATCCAGTTACGGCCATGCATTCCTTTTGCGGAACAGGCTTCTGAGGAAAGTGCCATCGCCTCCTCAAGGCAGGCGACCAGTGGATCAATACCAATATCGATCCACCATCCACATCCATTCTTATCCAAACCTTCCCATGGAGCACCTTTGCTGACAATGGCAGGAGTGCCCGCCGCAAGAGCTTCCGCAACCGTCAAACCGAAGTTCTCAGAATACGTTGGTAAAACAAATAGGTCGGCATCGCGATATGCCTGAAGCTTCTCCATACCGCGTAACTCTCCTACAAACTCAACTCTGTTCAGCTTTAACCTTGAAACCAGTGCTCTCATTTCATTTAAGTAACCGCTTTCGCCGTAATAGTCAGAATCGGAGCCGACGATCTTCAATTGCCACTCAGAGAAACGTTCTTGCACAGCGCCCCAAGCGGGCAGAAGTATATCCAAACCTTTCACTGGATGGATGCGTCCCAAAAACAACAGGGTGCGCGATTCGCCCCCTTGTATTGGGGTGAGCTCGGGAATATCAATCCCGTTCGGGATGATCGAAACGGGTTGCCTGAATCCCAAGCGGCGGATGTCTTCATATTCGGATTCCGCTGTTGCATGAAAGCACGTCGTGGCATTCAAGGCAGGACGCTGCAATATTGGCCAAAATATCCGTTTCATGGGTGAGCCTTGTTGCATCGCCCACGTTGAGAAAGCACCACGCGGCGAAGTAACCAGGTTCGTAGCTATATGTTTAGTCACCCAACCCGGATACGCCGAACTCACATACCACATGCCGTGGTTGTGAATTAAATCCACTTTGCCTGACGCAACCTCTTCATGGAGCCATCGATACATGGCAGGCGACCTCCCTAACCTGCGCGACCCCAGTCCTAACGGAAACCGTTTCAAAAACGCAGGTGGCGAATCCATCGGTGCCCAATCCAGCGCAGCCAACGTGATATCTTCCCCTTCTGCCATCAAGGATTCACACAGGCGCACCACCGAATAGGATGGACCGCTGGCTTCTTCGGAGATGGCGGGGACGGTGTGGATGATGCGCACCTTACAGCCCACCATTGAGATATTCCTTCATAGCCACCCGTTTATCAGTTGAGTTTTAGAGGCAGCCCTAATACGACGCTCGACTTCGTCCTGATTCCGCAGAAAAATGGTATTCCCCTCTTCCGCGTGTGATCCCTGACAAGCTGATTTTGGATGCAAAATGCGGTTTGTAGCGCAGTAACCCCAAGATGTAAAACCATGTTGTTCCATCAACTCTATCAATTGCGTATCGTCAACACCGTATCGAGCGCCACTGCCGTTGGTTTCCATGATTACAGCAAGCAGACTGGGCGCACTTAGGGCTCTTTTCCCACCTTCAAGCACGGCGTGTGCTGATTGAATATTGTCCCAATAACGGCAGTTGCTTTTTACCCACGTCGCATCTGCATGAAGCAGGTGCGTGGCCAGAGAGTAATGAACGAGATGCATGCTGGTGAGCATCACTTGCCGTGGCAATCTGATACCAATCCGAGAATATCTAGCCTTGGGTCGTCATGATGAAGGGCGATCAGATCCGAATGGTCCGGAATGGATCGATCATCGTGCAAGGGGATGGATGTCGCAGTTGCTCCCCCGAGCCCCCACAACCGATAACCCGCTGCATCCAGCAATGAAATGGCGTCGGACAGGTTGGAACCTGCCTTGTTCCATGCCCACTGTTCGTACTCAAAAATGACGGCTGGACGGTTGCGCTCAAGGATCCCAAACATGCCGGCTAGCACCCGACATTCGTAGCCCTGTACATCGATTTTGACGACGTCGAGCCGGTTCAGGCCGGACTCCTCAAAAACCTCATCCAGCGTACGGACGGGCACATCGACCAGATCGTGCGGGGTCTCCAGTGCCACGAGGCTGGCCAGACCCATATTGGAATATTCGGCGCTATCAGGCTTGGGAACTCGCAGGGGCAACATGCCGGTCTTTTCACCCAGAGCACATCCGAAGACGCGAACACTGTTCAACTTGTTGAGTGCGACGTTCCGTTCAAGTACAGATCGAACTAGCGGATTGGGCTCGAAGGCGAGTACGGAACCATTTTGTCCCACTACTCGCCCCAAGGTCAGGGTATGTGCGCCGATATTGGCACCAATATCGACCGCAACACCACCTGGTATTGCCAGCCGCGATAGCAGGCGAGTAAGTTGCGGCTCGTAATCACCACGAAACAGCAGGTTCCAGTCGATCCAATTACGGGTATCCAACTCCATAAGTTGCCCATCGCCGCGGGCGCGTACACCGAGCACGTAGCGGCCGGTACTTTGGTTGCAGGGAAAGAGGGTCGAAAGCGCGCGGCCACTGCCGCGTATTTTCACGTTTCTACCCACCCATATGGCAAGCTGTTCAAGCATGATTTTTGCTCCCCAATGATTACTGATTCGATGATTTCAGCGGCGTATCCGACATCATGTTCGGTGACGATAGCAACAGGATCACTCCGTGCTTATCCGCTTAGCGCCCAAAATCCTATACCACACCTCGGCTGCTGGATCGTGTTAACCCGACCTGCATGAGTGACAGTAATCTCGCGTCCAGAACCTCGCCAAGGCGGCTGCAACGGCTAATTTTAGCCAACAAACCGTCCTTTACTTTGGGCGTAAACCGGATAAGCACGGATCACTCATAGGATGCAAATGGCGAACCCGATTGACCTCAAGCGCCAAATAAATCAGCAGCAACAGCGTCACAAAATAAAAGTCGGCTTTAACCCGATGAAGTCAGCTAGTGAGGGCGTATATGGCGCCTGCGGCAAGCCCAGTCATCACAGTGATCCGCGTCAATACGGTAAAAGCGGATGTTTGTTGTATTTCTAACCAAAATTTCCGACGTTTTGTATTGGGAATCCGTTAGCGCGCTGCGCCAACGAATCCAGTAATAGTGACAATCGCAAGCGATAGGTATGCTCTGCATGGGCGCGACTTTTCCCAGCATTCGCGATTGACAGGCGTTCTTCTGGGCGATTCAACCAGTAATCCACTTTTTCTCGAAGGTCATCCATTCGCTTAAAGCTGACGAGCTCTTTTCCGTCCTCAAAAAGCTGGCTCAACCCCAGCCGCCAATCCACCATTTGAAAGGCGCCAATTCCGGCGGCTTCGAATGTGCGGGCATTCAGCCCCCAGATTTCCCCATAGTGCAGGTTGTTCAGCACAATTTTGGCACCGAGAAATGCACGCGCCTTATCTTGGTTAAGCACTAAGCGCCCCTGATGCATACCCGCCACCGGCCCAGTAGGCATCCATAACGGCGCGGGCGGCCCCCACAGTTTGACGTCGTAGCCGACCAGATGCCTGTAAAAAGCCACGCGCCAAGAATGCTGGTTGCCAGCGGTAGTGATGTCACAGCGGTATTCCGCGCCTGGCGCTTCCCCATCCGGCAAACAATGCCGCTCTGGGTTGAAGCATTCTGGCAGGTAATACACCGGACTAGCTACGACACCCGCCAACGCATGGACGATGTACGGGTCTTTGAAAAACAGGCCGTCATAAGGCGCATTCATGAAAAAACCCTTGCCAAAATTTACAAGGGAATCGGGAAACCACATCGCTACCGCCGCGCCTGTGCGTCGCTTGAGTTCGGCCACCTCGCCCGGCCAAAGAAAGTCGTGGCAGACGATAACGACATCAAGCGGACCTTGCTCGGCCACACGCCATAGGGCTCGCATCCGGCGGGCACGAATATCGGGAATCGAATCGGTGGCCGAATGAATAACACCTCGCACTTGATCCAGCCGATGGCCGATTCGGCCGCCGATCCGATTGGATTTAAAACCCGGCTCGAACCGTCTCACTGCGTGGTTCATGGTGCCAAGGGTTTCCGCGATGTGTAAAGCGAAACCCTCCGAGTAGTACTTGCCTATGACGAGGATATTCACCAACTACTCGCGACAGCCAACGTGTTGTTTATATCAAGCCTACACTCGGTAGTGTTGAACCACGAAACAGCGTCACGTCTCAGTAAAACGTAGTTAGCCTCAAAAAAACGTTCATGCTCGGGATACCATTTATCATAAACCTCGATATCGTTTGGGCAAATTTTGCCAATATGGTAGGGAAGTCCTTCGGCCGCATCAAAAACATCTTTGAGGAAATGCTTGGAAAATATCCAGCGGTGGTTGTATTCAAACTGGTGGACAGCAATCCTTCCCTCTTTCAGTAATGGAAGTGCGCCAGTAATGACTTCCATATCGTGCCCCTCAGTATCGCTTTTGAGCAAGTGGATAACATCGAGTGAAAAAGCAGCGTTGTTGACGCAGAATGGGGCGAAGAAAATGCGCTCCTCTGGTGCGCCGAATGCAGTGTAATACTCGCTCGGGTTCCATTTTGAATTCATCGTTTGCCTTCGGCTCAAAGTGATGCTCCAAATACTGCTTGATCATCTCTTCCGTCATCTGCCCTACCGTGGCGCAGTAGTATCCTCTCGGCAAAAAATGCCGGCTCCAGTATCGCTTCTTCACGTGCGGAAACTCTTCAAACAGCACACGCATCATGATGGCACCCGTTTTTTTTCGTTCATGCGCGACAGCTTGGGGAAAAAAAGGCGCTGCAAATGATCAAATACTATGACGTAAATCATCAGAATGATCGGTGAGGATATAGCGTAAATGGTATGAATACCCTCAAGCCCGCTAGACAGTGCAAGCAAGGAAAAAAACGCGACCAAAGACACGGGTCCACGGATTCGACCTTGTATGAGAAAACGGCATGTATAGAAATAGAGCATGGCCAGCAGCGGCATACCGAGCAGCACACCGAAAATGCCAAACATCCAGTACAGTTCGGTTGGCAGCATCATCGCTGTGGAGGTGGTTGCTGTTTCAGGGCTGCTTGCCTCCCCCAAATACCAAGTAAACCATGCGCCCGGCTGGTAGAGCGGTTTCTCCAGCCACAGGAAACGGGGGACGAAAATTGTGGCAAGTCCTTCCAGCAGCACCGGCCCGAGCAAACCATCTCGTTCGGCAATCATCATTACCAGCCCCCCCTGCGTGGCGGATGAGCCACGGTTCAACCATTGCGCCGTTCCATTGGCGGCCGTTTCGAGCAGCCCTCTTTGTTCCCATTCTGAAAACACGCGCGATGCCACTTCTGATACGCCCACATTCTCGTATCCACTCCAGTTTGCCTCGCGCCATGCCTGCGAAAATGGAAAAATAAACAACACAACAGAGACCACAAAGCCGCCAAGCCAGTATATGCGGTTGTATTTCATACTTCTTAAAAGCGGAAGCAGTATGGGCAAGGACACTATGGCGACTTCCGCTTTCATGCCTGTTCGAAGGGCAAGCACATATAAAGGTGCCAGAGCCAGAATTGGTAACCACGATTTCTGGCGGCCCAGTCCATAAGCAGTCTGCCCCCCCAGCAAAACCGTAAGTGCGCCGACGGCGAATATTCGCATAAGCTCCTGCGTCATCCCGAATGAAATACCCACCGGGTCGACAGCGAATACAAGATGGGCAGCGATTGCGAGACCATAAACCCACCACATGGTTTGGGGGTCAGGCGCTTGCCACACAGCAAGTGGTTTCTTGCCTTCCAACAGCCGCCAAACGAAAGCAAACACTACTGTAGCCAACAGAAAGACAAGCTCGGCCTGAAACAGATACTGCTTAGTTACAAGCTCCTGCCATGACAGGCTTTCACCAATCATTCCAAACTTATCGCTATACCCACTGACAATCTGCCCCAGCGCAGTCAGCGTTTTGCTCACAAACTGCATGAACAGAAAAAGTGTCAGAAAATCTGGCAACACTGCGGCCGATGTGATTTTGAAACGGTGCCAGACCAGTGCACCGCAAAACGCCTGATTAATCATAAGGACGCCCACAGTTGCTTGCCAGTCAGTGGACGGGTAGACGAGGGCAAGCGCTATGCCGAACATTGCCCAGACAAACGAAAACCAAACCATGGGCGACGCACGGGCGCGTGTCAGTTCATAATCAGTTCGGTTCATTACTTGTCACCTGTGGGCTTGGTTAGCCTGAACATCATGTCCGCCGTATAGATACCCCCCTTGCCAGAAGCAAGTTCGATCATCAGATAACCGCGTATCACCAAGCGGATAAATTGCCATAGGCCATAGCGTATACCGCTTACGAATCCATGCGGAATCGGCCCGCATTCCCTGAACTCTGCAGCTTCACCAAAACCGACTAGCCTGGACAGCTGGCAAGCACTGCTGGGCGTAAAGGCATTTTGATGGGTGATATCCCAATAGCGGGTCATCCCGCCGAAGGGGGAGGTGGCATTTGGCACCATCGCGATGAGTTTCCCGCCAGGCCGCAGCACCCGAAACGCCCCCTCTAATACCCGCGCCAGTGAGTCCTTGTCGAGATGTTCAAGGATGTTGAGGGTAAAGATCCGATCAACCGATGCAGGCAAGCATTGCTCAAGATATTCCGCGATGTCCTGCCACACGAACTGCGCATCGACCTGCTGACGCGCGAAGTCGATTTCCTCCTGGCTCAGATTCACACCGACGACACTGCGCGCACCGGCGTCTTTCACTAGCCTGCACAACTCACCCGTGCCGGAGCCTAGGTCGACCACGTCCTTGCCTGCGACGTCTAACCAACTCCCAAGCCGGCGGCGCAGGCCAAGGATAGAGCTCTCATATGCCACAGCATCACGGGCACTACCAATCGCCGAGGTTGTCCGAAAATAGTCTTCGACTACTCTTTGATGTGCCGAATCGGCAGGCTTTTCTTTCATTATTTTGTTCTCAAGACGAAACGATATCTGCCAGAGCCTGTTCCAGCAACTTGGCCTGATTGGCCCACGAGTAACGGCAAATCGGGTCGGGCGCTGAAGGTTGCGCGGGCGCATCCAGCCATGATCGGTGCAGCCTAGTGAGCGCCGCTGATACTTGTGCGGCATCTGCGACCTCAAGCAAAATCCCCGATGCCTGGCGTGCCAGATCCCGCGATTCCCCGGTTTCCACCGGATAGGCCATCAGCGGTCTGCCGCAGGCAAGCAATTCGAGAAGTTTGTGGTGGAAGGTCCCTGGGTGTGCGATGTAGGCATTCACGGCGGCGCCTTGGCAGAAATGAGCCAGCCGGTCCGTTGACACATAACCCATGATCTCGACCTGGATTGACGGAAGGCAGCGCTGAGCCACCTCGGCGACAAGCTGTCCATTACCCCCCAGATACCTGATCACGATACGGGAGCGATGCTCCTGGGAAAGATTTTTCTCCCAGGCTCCGACGCCCGCCAAAAAGGATTCGAGTCGATCGGCGAAATAAATGCCGCCAACCAGGTTGATGCAAAAAATGTTGGGGTTTGCGTCGATATCCGCTCTTGCAAAAAAAGTATCCTCGACCCCGCTGTACACGACGCGGGCCTCCGCCTTTTGCCAAAGTCGGGCCTTGTCTGCTGTAAAGCGAGCATTGGCTGTCACTGCAGCCCAGCCCCGGGTTCGCCATGCCATCACGCGCCTCAGACCCCGTGGGACGTAAAGCTCCCAGTTGTCCTTGATGTCTAGTATCCAGGGGCACCCTGCACTGGCGGCAATACGTTTTGCTGCGATGACTGCCTCCATCATGCCAAAGGTGCACCAGACCACATCCGGTACAAAACGGGCGCTAAGTCTGTTCGCAGCCCGTTCTGCACTGGCCGACCATTCTCCCTGTTTGCCGCCATGCCGAAGCATGCGCCAGACCGTAACCGCCTTACGCAGCGGTCTTGGCAAACTAACTTGCTCTTCTGCACCCGGATTTAGGGAGTCACAGGCAACGATGAAAACTTGTTCCCATTCATGATTAGCGATGCGTTCGATGCTATCCGAGCTGTGACCTTGTTGCGTAGCAGTGAGCAACACGACCTTGTGACCAAGTGCAGCCAGTTCGCAGGCAAAGCGCCAAGCCCGCACAGCCGAGATGTGGGGCGTGTCGGGATGCACCGGGTTGACCATCAGGATATTCATTTTGCAAGCGCGCCGGTGACTGACTTGATACGGCTTGCCTGTAAAGGCTGAAGGAATTGCGAACGCCATTGTTCGACGATGAAGGGTTGCCAGATCGTCCACCCCAGACCCAACTGGCCTTGCTCCACCCGATCCAGTGCCTTGTCCCACCAGCCGGGTATCCAGTGCGCACTGTTGCGAAAGCTGTGCGAATGGAGCGTGTCCCGCACCAGCGACAGGAAGGACCTGGACTGGAACCATAGATCCTGCGGGGGCCGGAATCCCTGCTTGTTCCAGCGTGTGCGGATACCCTCGGGCAGGATGCCGCGCATGCTTTCACGCAGCAGGCGTTTGGTCTGCACCTCCCCCATCAGCAGTTGGGGCGGCAGGCTGAGGACGAACTCGGCGATGCGGTGGTCACAGAAAGGCAGCCGTACCTCGCGCGAGTGGGCCATGGAATTACGGTCCCCATAGCGCAACAGGGTGGTGAGATAACGGCCGAAGCTGTCCTGTTCCAGCGCGTTGGCCAGTGAGTTGAGTCCCGGCTTGCTGGGCAGGGCGTTTTCCACAGCGATGCGTTGCGCCCCCTCCGGGCGTAGCCCATAGAGAAGGCTGGTGCCGAACCCGAATTGGCTGGAGAGCCAGTGCCGTACCCGGAAGGGCAGTTTGTCGCGCCAGGCACGGGCGGGTGGCGTCAGCGCCAACGGGTAACGCTCCCGAATGAGCGGCAACTCGCGCGCCAGCCGCTCGTGCTCGCCGCGTTCGTGCAGGGCCTCCACGTAACGCGCGAAATACTGTTCGTAGCCGCCAAGGGTTTCATCCGCGCCCTGCCCGTCCAGCAGCACCGTCACGCCCTGCTGCTTGGCTAGGTTGAATACGCACCACTGGGCAAACTGGCTGGAACTCCCCACTGGCAGCTCGTTGTGCCAGATAAACGCGGGCAGATCGGCCATGAAACACTCTACTGTAGGCTCGACCACATGGCTGAAAACCCTGGTGGCACTCACAACCTGCTCGGCATACTGCCATTCATCCGCAGCCGTTCCCGGAAAGCGCCCGGTAAACGTGTGATACGGCGCATCGTCGCCCAACAGTCGCCGCACGATGCAGACAATGGCGCTGGAATCCAGCCCGCCCGACAAGCAGGAGCCCACCGTCACATCGCTGCGCAAGCGTAGCCGGACCGAATCGGTCAGCAGATCGCGAAATTCGTCGAACACTTCCCGCTCATCCGCACCCTCGCGCAAAGGGCCAAGCTTGATTTGCCAGTAGCGCCAGGTGCGGTTTTTGCGGGTATGGACATCGACTTCCATCGCCTCGCCCGGTAACAGTTGCTGCACCGCATTGAAGACGGTCTGGCGATCCGCATCGAGTCCGGTGCTGGCGTTGTGTGCGGCGCGCGTCAACCGCCATTCATCGTGGTCGAGCGGTATGTCAGGATGCTGGAGCAGCGCCTTGTATTCGGAGGCGAAGGCGAAGAAATCCTTGCCGAAACTGAACAGAAAAGGCTTCTCGCCGTAGCGGTCGCGGGCGCAGAAAAGCTTACCGACCGGCCGATCGAAAATGACGAAAGCGAACATGCCGTTAAGACGCGCAAGGCAATCAGCGCCCCAGCGCTTGTAAGCTTCCAGAATGACTTCCGTGTCTGAATGGGAGCGGAATACCGCCCCCATTTTCTTCAGTTCGGACTTCACTTCCAGATAGTTGTAGATCTCGCCATTGAATGTGATGACGAACTGGCCGGTGTCATCGACCATTGGCTGGGCGCCGGCTTCCGAAAGGTCAAGGATGGCGAGGCGGCGATGGCCGAAAGTTAGGCTTGTGCTGTCGCCGAGCTGGTAATCAACCACACCGGAACCATCGGGTCCTCTGTGCACCATGCTGTCCAGCATTACAGAAACCAGATCGGTGCGTGGCCTGCCCTTGCCTAAAATCCCTGCAATACCGCACATATCAGTATGGCCTTGCGGGTTTTGTATAAGGTAGTAGTCCAGCTAGGCTACGTAACTGCGGCACAAGAGTGCGCAATTGCTTAAAGATGGCCTTGCGTAAAATTGCCCGCCCGCTC
>JBCKPN010000035.1:0-19100 GCA_038901695.1 Usitatibacteraceae bacterium | reverse complement strand
GGCGGTTTGGAATTCAATCATCGGATACGTTAACCTTACGCCATGACCCCCTCGGCCAAAAAACCGGCGCAATTGACGGCCTCCGCGCAGAAACTTGATACACCCACGCAACGCATAGAAGCCCCGTGGCTGGTGCTTGCGGCGCTGTTGTTGTCGACCCTGGTCGCCTCCCTGCAAAGTTACCGGCAGGTAACCAAAGAAGCGCAAGCCCGGTTTGAAACCTTGGCCGCACACGCCAAGAGCGAGATCGACACGCAGTTCCGCCAAATTGACGACGCGCTTGCGACCGCCGGTGCCGTTGTCGCAGCCTCACCACAGATCGATAGTGTGCGCTGGAACAAGTACCTCGACACGCGGGATCAACGTGCGCCGGCGGTCAGTGGGCTTGCGCGCATCGACTATCGCGTTGCGTCCTCCGACGTGCGAGGCAGCTTACGGCCGACCAAGCTCATCCGCGTCATAGCGAACATGACGGTGGTCAGCGATGAGTTGGCCTACTCGAGTCTGATCGCTGGTGCCGCGCAAGCGTCACGACACGCGCAGCGCATGGTCGCCACGCGTGTGCCGCCTGCTGCGGGTTCCCAAGACGCGACTGAATTCATTGCGCTGGTAACCCCGGTTTTTCCAGCCTTCATTGAAGCCAGTGAACCGCAGGGCTACTTGGTCGCGTTTGTTCGGCCGACCGACTTGCTGGAGCACGTCAGCCGTCGCAATGCGCAGCGCTTGCAGTTCGCACTGAGCGACGCGGGCGATACACCGCCAGGCGCGGCGCAGCCGCGCGCCGTGGTGGCTACATTGTCCGGCTACGACAGCCAGTATCAGGTTGCGCTAAACCTGATGATCGGTCAGCGCAACTGGCAGTTGCGCGTCAGCAGTTCGCCGACGCTTGAGAGCGAGCTCGCCAACCGGACGCCGCAACTGATTCTGACTATTGGCATCATCGGCACCCTGTTAATGGCCGGACTTGTGTATTTGCTGACGCGCCTACGAGAACAGGCCGCCGCACTGGCCGCAAGCATGACCGTCAAATTGCGCGATCAGGTGAAGTTCACCGATGACCTGATCGAGCTCAACCCCAACCCGATTTATCGCAAGGATGCACTGGGCCGATTTGTGGTTGTCAACCGCGCTTGGGAATTGCTGCACAAGCGCAACCGAACTGACGTGATTGGCAAGACCAGCCCCGAGTTTCTGCCCGCCTACGCCGCCAAACCGGATCTGCAGTTTGACACCGATGTACAACACTCAATGACCGGCATTGAAGTGCGAGAAGCGATGGTGGTCACCGCAACCGGCGAGGAAGTCCCGACCATCGTCGCCAAACAAGTAGTACGCCGCGCGGACGGTACGATTGACGGGTTGATCGGAACCGTGACGGATGTGACACAAATCAAGCTGCTCGAACGCGAATTGGCCCGCCGCAGGGAGCAACTCGATTTGGTGATTCGCTCCTCACAGCAGGGCATTCTCGATCTCGAACTCAAGGAAAATGGCGCTGCTTATTACTCGGAGCGGTTTCGAGAAATCCTCGGATTTGCGCCCGGCACATTCCCAGCCGGATTCAATTGGGAGGAATGGATTTTTCCAGACGACGTCAGCACTTTTCGCCAGCGCTTGGCGCATCACTTCCGCCGCGAGTCACCTAACTTCGACGTTGAATGTCGTGCGCGCCGCGCCAGCGGGGGATTGATGTGGTTGCGCGTGCGTGGCATCGCGCAATTCGACGAGGCGGGGCGTGCGCAACGTTTTGTCGGCTCGATTGTTGACACGACCGAACGCCGCGAAGCAGAGTTGCAACTTATCGAAGCCAACGTGCGCGTCACCGAAGCAGCGCGCGCCAAGGAATCGTTTCTTGCCACCATGAGTCATGAAATACGCACACCGATGAATGGTGTTCTCGGCATGGCCGGGCTACTCGCCGACACTCAACTCAACGATGAGCAGCGCGATTACATACGACTCATCCGTGCTTCAGGCGACACCTTGCTGCGATTGATTGACGATGTGCTCGATTTTTCCAAGATCGAATCCGGACGCATGACCCTGGAAGCCGTTACTGTCGAGTTGGTGAGCGTCATCGAGGAAGCGTTTGAGCTCGTCGCCGAAAAGGCACGTGAGAAGAAGATCGCCCTAGTCTACGATCTGCGCGACGACCTTCCTTCCTACATCGTCGGCGACGCCACTCGTCTGCGGCAAATAATGCTTAACCTGCTATCGAACGCCATCAAGTTCACTGACGAGGGCGAGATCGTGTTGCGCATGCGCTGCGATTCACTCCCGGACGACCGCATTCGGCTCAGTGCCGCGTTGTCCGACACCGGCATCGGCATCCCGGCCGACCGCGTGCAAAAACTGTTCGAGCCATTTACCCAAGTCGATGCGTCAACCACACGCAAGTATGGCGGCACCGGATTGGGGCTTGCCATAGTCAAGCGTCTGGTGACGACCATGGGTGGCGAGGTTGCAATCGATAGCGTCGAGGGGCGCGGCTCGACGTTTCGCTTCAGCATCGTCACACATCGTGTGAACGGTCCACAGCGACCGTATATGCAAAACGCGGTGCCCGAATTCGCTGGCAAGCGTATCTTGCTGATCGATGCCAACGTCGCGCGACGGGACGCGGCGCAGTATCGCTATCAGCAATGGGGATTTGATGTGATTGCGCTGGCACCAGACTGTGCCGAGCACATAAAAACAGCGATGTTGGGCGTGGCCGAATCGGCCATCGACATCTTTATCACCGATAGCGTGGCGACTGCGCCCCTTGCCGACTCGCTCACCGCGACGCTCGTACAAAGTGACCGGCAGCGGACTGACGCGGCGCGCGGCCGAGTGGTGGTGATCCTGATGTCATCAGTTTCACGCGCAGAGCTTTCGTTACAGCCGAGCCTGAAATTGATGCGTCATGACATGTTCGTGATGCGCCCCGCAGGCCGCTCACGCATGTTTGAAGTGCTTAACCAAGCCGCGACCGGCAAGCTCACCACGGAAGTCGCGACGCGACCATTCATGCCCGAACCGGTTTACGACACGGAGTACGCCAAGTCCACGCGCGACAAGCGATCGTCTGCCGTTGACCCGAAGCGCAAGTCTGCGCCCGTCATTGCCACCGGCAGCCCGCCCGATGGCGCGTTGAACATTCTTGTCGCCGAAGACAATGAAGTAAATCAGCGCGTCATCGAAGGCATGTTGCGGCGTCTCGGCCACCGAGCCATTCTCGTTGCTGACGGCCAGGCCGCCGTCGATGAGGCGATACGCGTGTTGTCATCAAACAGTGGCGCGCTCGATATCATTTTGATGGACATTCACATGCCGGTACTCGACGGCGTGGCCGCGACGCGCGAAATCAAACGGCGCTTTGAGAGCACGCTCGCTAGCGAGAAATTGCCGCGCGTGCCGATCGTCGCCATGACGGCGCACGCATTGGCCGGTGACCGTGAGTATTATCTGGGTGAAGGGCTGGATGACTACATTTCCAAGCCCATACGCCGCGAAGATCTCGTCGCGCTGCTGGCGCGTTGCGTACCGGACAAACGCAGCATCTCGGCAAACACCGGAGCCGCGTTAACGACTGCAACGGCGCGCGCAGCAGCGCAGCAATTACCCGCGAGCGCGGAAACCACTGACGCTGCCGACGCGGGCGGCTTGTGCCCCGATTTAAGCGCCACTCCGATTCTCGATATTGAGCAGTTAGAGGATGTGTGCGGCGAGCCGACCGACGCTGGAGACCCGGCGCCAGGAAGCGATCTAATCGCACTGTTTCGCGACACTTCGCAAGAGCGGCTCGGCCGCATGGCGGCGTGCCTAGTCGATGCGAACTGGTTGCTGTTGGGAGATATCGCTCACAGTTTGCGCGGTGCGTCTGCGAGCATCGGCTTTCCACGTGTCGCTGCAGCGTGCAAAGCGCTGGAACTGGCCACGCGCCGTCTGGCACCCAAGCCCGGTGTGCCGCCAACGCAGTCAGACGCGCCGTTACCGACCCAAGCGCAGCTCGACCAACTCTATGAAGCGATCAAACGTCATTCGTATGAAGCAGAGAACGCCTTGAACAAGTGGCTCGACTCACCATCAGCGACGCAATGAGACGTGCGCCTATTTGACCGGTGCCGCCGCCGCGGGTGGCGCAGCTGTTCGTTGCTGCGCGTAGGCGATCCAAAGGCGCGCCACATCCGCCGCGCCGTCAGTACCCTTCACGCTCGCCAGAGCCTCGGTTGCCTTGGCGCGATGACCAGACAGCGCATAGGCAATTCCCAGACGCAACCGAGCGTCATCCGGCCGCCGAATGCCGGGGCGCGCAATCCCTTCTTCCATCATCGGGAGTCCCTTTTCTGGGTCACCGTGGTAGACGTAATTGAGTCCGGAGGAGAACAAACCCATCCCCTCCTTGGCCTTGGCCGCTTCGGCCGATGTACGCGCCATGCTCTTGATATCGTCGGCAGCGTCTTTGCTGACCAACTCACGGAACTGCTTGTGTTCGGCAGTGGAAAGTACGCTCGACTTGAATCCGATGTCCATCACATTTGCCGCATCAATCGGAAATCCGGATTGCTTGGACGATTGAGCGACGAACATGTACTGACTCGCATTAAGCGGCTGCCCAAGAGTCATCTTCAGACGAAACACGTCGGACATGTAGCGTTCGTTGAGGTTCGGACTACGCGCCACCCGCGCAATGAAGTCGATCCAATAATCGTTACTCGGATAATGGACGACTAGTTTCTCGAGTGCGCCCAGATATGCAGCATCATTTTTCTGGCGCAGCGCAATGGTTCCGGCGAGACGCAACATCTCCTGCGCCGATGACTTGCCCGCGCTTTCATCCTCGCCGATGATGGCAGCCGCTTCCCTGGCTGCGCCGGCCAGGTCGTCGGCCAGTACCAACGCGTTAATCATCAGAGCCCGTATCTGCGTAGAAGCGCCGCCGCCGTCCACGGCCCGCTTAGCCCACATCGCCGCGGCCTTGTAGTCCTTTAGCAAATACGTGGACGACGTGATCGCTTCGGCGAACTGCGTGCGTTCCGTCGCACTGAGGCGCCCACTGTCGTAGCAAATCTGAAACGACTTGGACGCGACAGCGTGCTCGCCGAGCGCAGCGGCGGCCGGGCCGCGCAGGCGCTCCAGGATATAGCCTTCGTATACAGTCTTATCGGCAATTGCATCCGCTTCAGCTAATTTTGCCATTGCTTCCTTGAACTGCTTGGCGTTAATCAACTCCTGCGCCGCCTTGAGTGGCTTGGCAACTTTAGCGCGCAGGGTTTCAACTGGCGCTTTGGCGGCGGCCGCCGCAGCGGCCTGCGCCGACGCTGGTGCTGGTGATAACAACGCGACCGTCGCTGCAAAAAACACGATCGCGGCGACCGCGAAATGGGGACGAATTGACGTGACTTGAGTGGATTTCATGAATGATCGACAGTAGGTAAATTTCAGCCAGCACGTATTATCTTGCGCTTTTGGACGCTTGGCGACGCGGGCGCGTAAAAATTGCTCGTTGCACATCAACGCATGGGACGCTGCACCGATGGACACGCCGCCGTGGCGTGCCCGTGGACGCCGGCGTAAACTGCAGAAACGGCGAAATATTGCGCCAAGCCGCCCCACCAATTCCGCCATGGACCTCAACCCGTTTCCGGATGACCCGGACGACGCGCAAGCCGTCGCCGCGCAACGCACTGCGGCGGCGGCGCGCAGTACCTGGATCAGCGTCGGCGTCAACTTGACGTTATCCATTGTCCAGATCAACGTCGGCATTATTGCCAAATCGCAGGCGTTAGTGGCTGATGGCATCCACTCTTTGTCCGACATGGTGGCCGACTTTGTGGTGTTGTTCGCCAATCGCCACAGCCAGAAAGATGCCGACGAGGAGCACCCCTACGGCCATCAACGCTTTGAAACCGCAGCCTCGTTGGTACTGGGTCTACTGTTGCTGGTGGTCGGTGTCGGCATGCTCTGGTCGGCATTTCGCAAACTGGAGGACCCCGACAGCGTACAGACGGTCCACATCATGGCGTTGTGGGTTGCAGGCGCCACTCTCGTGGCAAAGGAGCTGTTGTTTCGCTACATGCTCACCGTCGCCAAGCGCGTCAAGTCGAGCATGCTGGTGGCGAACGCATGGCACGCGCGCGCCGACGCGGCCTCGTCACTGGTGGTCTGCGTAGGCATCATCGGCAATCTTCTTGGTTACCCGATTCTCGACCCGATCGCCGCGCTCATTGTCGGCTTCATGGTCGCGCGCATGGGTTGGAGTTTTGGCTGGGACGCGCTACACGATCTCATGGATCGCTCAGTCGACGAACAAGAAGTGGCTGCCATCCGCGCCACGCTACTGGCGACACCAGGCGTGATGAATGTGCACGACATTCGCACCCGCAAGATGGGCGACATGATTGGCGTGGACGCGCATCTTGAAGTAGAGGCCAGCCTCACCGTCGAAGCCGGGCACGACATCGCCGTGTTGGCTCGCGAGCGCGTCCTGCAGCGCCATCGCGTGCTGCATTTGATGACCCACGTCGATCCGTGGCATCGACCCGACCGAGATCACGACGTTGCGCACCCCCTGGAAAACAGGTGACCAGTTGAATCATGGTGTCAAGACGGAATCTGGACACGGCGCAAAAACTAAAGGCCCGGATTGCTCCAGGCCTTTTGTTTTTGTTGGCGTCCCCAGCGAGATTCGAACTCGCGTTACCGCCGTGAAAGGGCGATGTCCTAGGCCTCTAGACGATGGGGACAGATGGATTTACCGTACTACGAATTGAGTGGTGGAGATAAGCAGGATCGAACTGCTGACCTCTTGCATGCCATGCAAGCGCTCTCCCAGCTGAGCTATACCCCCACTTGGAAAGACCGCAATTATAGCCGGAAGCTACGCGACTTGCAAAGCCCGAAAAGCCGGGGACGCGTGCCGCTCAGGCGGATTTATCGCTGACGAGACGCTCGAGCACTTCATTGCGACCGAGCACCTCCATGACCGCATCCACGCTCGGCGTTTGGGTCTGACCGGTCAGCAACACGCGCAGCGGCATCATGAGTTGAGGAAGTTTGAGGCCATGTGCCAGGGCTTGTGCTTTGATCAACGCGCCAAGGTCGGCCTTCTGCCAGACAACCAACCGGAGCTTGTCGGTCAATGCCGCGACGACAGGTCGAACGGCGTCATGCAGATGCTGGTCTCGCAACGCAGCAACAACCATTGGCCGCGCGTAAAAGTAATGCGCCTGTGCCGCCATTTCCACCAGTGTTGGCGTGCGGTCGCGAAGCAGTCCGGCGACCCGTGCCACATCCGGCCCAGCCTCCACGTCCAGCCCGGCTCCTCGGAGAAACGGATCCAGCAGTGCGCCAAGTGCGGACGCATCCATGGTCTTCATGTATTCGTGGTTCAGCCAGTTCAGCTTTTCGGTGTTGAATTGCGCCGCCGATGGCGTGACGTGGTCAAGGTCAAACCACGCGCAAAACTGCGCCATCGAAAACTTCTCGTCGTCGCCGTGCGACCAACCGAGGCGCGCGAGGTAGTTCAGCACCGCGTCGGGCAAGTAGCCCCGCGCCTGATAGTCCATTACCGACACCGCGCCGTGGCGCTTGGAAAGTTTTTGGCCGTCGTCGCCCAGAATCATCGACAGATGTGCGTACAGTGGCACGTCGGCACCGAGCGACTTAAGGATGTTGATCTGGCGCGGCGTATTGTTGACGTGATCATCACCGCGAATAACGTGGGTGATGCGCATATCCATGTCGTCAACACACACGCAAAAGTTATAGGTTGGCGTACCGTCGGCGCGCGCGATGATCAAATCGTCGAGCTCCGCGTTGGCAATCTCGATGCGACCCTTCACCGCATCGTTCCACGCGACCACACCGTCACTGGGGTTACGGAATCGCACTACCGGCTGCGCGGCGGCGGGCGGCTCCGCCAATGTCTTTCCATGCTCCGGCCGCCAGGTGCCGTCATAGCGTGGTTTTTCGCCACGCATGCGTTGCCCTTCGCGCAGGGCGTCGAGTTCGATGGTGGACATGTAGCAGTAGTAGGCTGTCCCCTTGATCAGCATGTCGGCGATCACTTCTTTGTAGCGCGCCATGCGGCGCATCTGATAGAACGGTCCTTCGTCAACCGACAATCCGAGCCAACGCATACCATCGAGAATTGCCTGCACCGCTTCTGGTGTCGAACGCGCTACGTCGGTGTCCTCGATACGCAGGATAAACGTGCCACCATGCCGACGCGCGAACGCCCACGCGTAGAGCGCAGTACGCGCACCACCGATGTGCAAATACCCGGTTGGGCTGGGGGCGAATCGTGAGCGGACGTTCATGGAATTGGGCGTTCAGCGTTGGGCGTTCAGAGTTGGATGCCAGCGGCGCGGGCCAACGAGCAGGAATTACATTTTTGGCAGCGTGACGCCCTGCTGTCCTTGATACTTCCCCCCACGATCCTTGTACGACGTCTCACACACCTCGTCGCTCTCAAAGAACAATACCTGTGCGACACCTTCGTTGGCGTAGATCTTTGCAGGCAGCGGTGTGGTGTTGGAAAACTCCAATGTCACATGCCCTTCCCATTCAGGTTCCAATGGCGTGACGTTGACGATGATGCCGCATCGCGCATAGGTGGACTTGCCGAGGCACACGGTCAGGACGTTGCGCGGAATACGCAAATATTCGACCGTACGTGCGAGCGCAAATGAATTCGGTGGAATGATGCAAAAGTCGGCATTGATATCGACAAACGAACTCGGGTCAAAATTCTTCGGGTCAACAATGGTTGAATTCAAATTCGTGAACAACTTGAACTCATTCGAGCAACGAATATCGTAGCCGTAGCTTGACGTGCCGTAGCTGACAATGCGCTGGCCATTCGCTTCTCGCACCTGCCCGGGTTCAAACGGCTCAATCATGCGGTGTTGCTCGGCCATACGTCGAATCCACTTGTCGCTTTTGATGCTCATCGCTGGGTGCTTTCAGTCTGCGTTAATTATCGAACCCACGGCATTTTAGCAAACGCCACTTTGCCGCCGTATTGCGTGATCGTCGCGCCGACTTTTGCGACATACGCCTGCCACTGATCCGGGTGCCCGACACGAATGGTTCCGACGTAGTACGCGGCCACGACTACTCCTCATAGGGCGGATCTGGCTGCTCCGCGTAGCAATGAATCGCGCGCTGAAGGCGCGCTACGCCGTCGTGCCCCGGATGTGTGGCGATGTGGCGAAGCAACAACTGCAGCGAACGGCGGTGCTCGCCGAGGTTGTACAGGGCTAATGCGAGAAACACGCCAAACTCGGGCGCGTCCGGAAATTCACTCATGCCGCGCTCAAGCGTACGCACCGCGTCTTCACATCGCTCAATGCAGCGATACGAGCTGCCGAGCCCCAGCAGCGCACCGCGTCGATCTTCGCTGTCCAGACCAAGTGCGAGTGCCCGCTCGTAGTAGCGGATGGCGTCGGCTTCGAGCCCTTGGGGATCGTATGTCGAGGCAATCTGGTAATAAATTTGCGCGTTCTCAGGTGAGCCTTTCAACAAATCAAGCAAGATGGCCAGCGCCTCCGTGTGCTGGCCCGCGACGCGCAGTGCCACCGCCCGCGCGACCTCGTCTGATACCTGTGGTAGGTGCAATAGCGGCATGCGCAATCAGGTGTTCTGGATAACGATTTTTGGAAAAATCGCCGAGCGATCCTGCGATTGCTTGGCAATTTTGGCCGCCACACGACGTGCGATCGACTTGTAGATCATCGCGCAAGCGCCGTCCGGGTCAGACACCACGGTGGGCTTGCCACTATCGGCCATTTCGCGAATCTTGATATCCAGCGGCAGTGAGCCCAGCAGCTCGACGTCGTAATCTTTTGACATGCGAGCGCCGCCGCCTTCGCCAAAAATGTGTTCGGTGTGACCACAATTAGAGCAGGTGTGGGTCGCCATGTTTTCAACGATACCGATAATCGGTACGCCGACCTTCTCAAACATCTTGAGTCCCTTTCGCGCGTCCATGAGCGCGATGTCCTGCGGCGTGGTGACAATCACGGCACCTGTCACCGGCACCTTTTGTGCCAGCGTGAGTTGAATGTCGCCAGTACCGGGTGGCAGATCGACAATCAGATAATCGAGATTGTTCCACCGCGTCTCGTTGAGTAACTGTTCCAGCGCCTGCGTCACCATTGGTCCGCGCCACACCATCGGCGTTTCGGGGTCGATCAGAAACCCGATACTCATCACCTGAATACCGTGACCTTCCATCGCCTCCATGGTCTTGCCGTCCTTGGATTGTGGCCGCCCGGTGATGCCGAGCATGGTCGGTTGCGACGGGCCGTAGATGTCCGCGTCTAGCATTCCCACCGCCGCGCCTTCGGCGGCGAGTGCTAATGCCAGATTTACGGCGGTCGTCGATTTGCCAACGCCGCCCTTGCCGGAGGCGACGGCAATGATGTTCTTGATGTTCGGATTCAGCTTCACGCCGCGCTGCACGCTATGCGAAACAATGCGCGAGTAGACATTTGCTGCCACGTGCGCAACGCCGTCGATTTGCTTCAAGCGCTCGACAACCTGACGCCGAATGGTTTCGGTGACACTCTTGCCCGGGTAGCCAAGCGCGATTTCGAGCGACACCTTGTCGCCGTCAATCACAATGTTCTTTGCGGCCCTGCCGTCGACGAAATTCTCATCGGTCACAGGGTCGATCAGTTCGCGCAGCGCGTTCTGAATTTGTTCGGTGGTCACACTCATGTTTTTTTCCTCGGAAGCGTTGCGCTATTTTATCGGCATTACTCGCTCATCACCCGATGTATTTGGTATCTTTACCGGGGTGGGCTTGATACAATCAACGCATAGAAATCAACCCGAAGTTCGAGGTCGCGTCCGCGACTCGCTGCCCTCATTCATGCAACGCAAACTTTTTGTCACCGCCGCCCTTCCCTACGCCAACGGCGGGTTTCATATTGGCCACATGATGGAATACATCCAGGCCGACATCTGGGTGCGCTTTCAGCGCATGCGCGGGCATCAGGTACATTTTGTGTGTGCCGACGATACGCACGGCGCGCCGATCATGCTCAATGCCGAGAAGCAGGGCATCACGCCCGAAGAGTTGGTCAGTCGGGTCGCCGCCGAGCACATCGCGCAATGGCCGCAGTTTCACATCAGCTTTGATTTTTGGCACTCGACGCATTCGCCCGAGAACGTCGAACTTGCACACGACATCTACAAGAAACTCAAAGCTAACAAGCTGATTGTTTCGCGCGATATCGAGCAATTTTTTGATCCGGTCAAACAGATGTTTCTGGCGGATCGCTTCATCAAGGGCGAGTGCCCGAAATGCGGTGCCAAGAACCAGCACGGCGACTCGTGCGAGGTGTGCGGTGCGGTCTACACGCCGGCCGAGTTGAAAAACCCCTATTCCGCGCTGACCGGTGCGACGCCGGTGTTAAAGACATCCGAACACCTGTTTTTCAAACTTTCCGACAAGCGCTGCGTGTCGTTTTTGCAGAAGTGGGTGGCCGAGACGCCGCTACAACCGGAAGTCAAAAACAAACTCGCCGAGTGGCTGGGCGATGGTGGCAAGGAGTTAAACGACTGGGACATTTCGCGCGATGCGCCCTATTTCGGCATCGAAATCCCCGATGCGCCAGGCAAGTTTTTTTACGTGTGGCTGGATGCGCCGGTCGGATACTTGGCCAGTCTGAAAGCCTACTTTGCCTCGGGCGGTGCAAAAGCGCACGGCGAAGCGCGCAGTTTTGACGAGTTCCTCTCTGATCCCAAAGTCGAGCAATATCATTTCATCGGCAAGGACATCGTCTACTT
Organism: Usitatibacteraceae bacterium; assembly: GCA_038901695.1. GTDB lineage: Bacteria > Pseudomonadota > Gammaproteobacteria > Burkholderiales > Usitatibacteraceae > UKL13-2. The sequence goes on along the minus strand of JBCKPN010000035.1, from coordinate 7,319 downwards.
CCACACCCTGTTCTGGCCGGCGATGCTGCACTTTGCAGGACGCAAGGAACCCAACAACGTCTTTGTCCATGGCTTCTTGCAGGTCACTGGCGAGAAGCTCTCCAAGTCGCGCGGCTTTGGCCCGACGCCGACCAAATACCTCGACCTGAAACTCAACACCGAGTGGTTGCGTTACTACATCGCCGCGAAGTTGAATGATCGCGTCGAAGACCTTGACTTCAACCCGGATGATTTCCTCGCACGCGTCAACGCCGACCTGATTGGCAAGTACATCAACATCGCCAGCCGCGCGGCAGGATTCTTGCACAAGAAATTTGACGGCAAGGTGCAGAAGGTTGACGCCAAACACGCGGTGCTGTCGAGCATCATCGGCGCCTCCGACGAGATTGCCGCGCTCTACGACGGTCGTGAATTCGGCAAAGCCGTGCGACGCATCATGGAGCTCGCCGACAACGTCAATGGTTTTGTCGATAGCGAAAAACCGTGGGAACTCGCCAAACGTGACGACAGCAACGCGGCGCTGCATCAGACGTGTTCAATCATCATCAACGCGTTTCATCTGCTCACCGCCCAGCTCGCACCGATTTTGCCGAAGCTCGCTGTCGACGCCGCTGCATTCCTTGACGTAAACGGTTATGATTGGTCTGACACCAAACGGCTGCTACCCGCCGATCATCGGATTAAACCTTACAAACACTTGATGTCGCGCATCGACCCCAAACAAATCGACGCCTTGCTGGACGCGCCCAAAGACACCACGCCGGACGCGCCACCCGCCGCCAAACAAAAGCCCGCCGCGCTACCGGCAAATGACGAAGTCCCGCACGCGGCGGAGTTCGCGCTACAGCCGGTCGAAGCGCCGAAGCCGGTGGTCATTCTGCCGATCGCCGAGACCATCTCGATTGATGATTTTGGTCGCATCGATTTGCGCGTCGCCAAGATTCTTGACGCCGAATACGTCGCCGACGCAGACAAGCTGTTGTGCCTCACCCTCGATCTTGGCATTGAGCAGCGCCAGGTATTTGCCGGCATTCGCTCCGCCTACAACCCCAAACAGTTAATCGGTCGCCTGACCGTCATGGTCGCCAACCTCGCGCCACGCAAGATGCGTTTCGGCGAATCGCAAGGCATGTTGCTCGCCGCCGGTGACGGCACGAGCATTTACTTACTCGCACCAGACTCTGGTGCCGTACCGGGAATGCGCATTAAATGATCGCGCCCGGCGACGCGCTACCGACGTCGCCCACTCCACCTGCTGCGCCGCCCTATTCGCTCGACCGCGCGGTACTTGAAGCCGAAGTGCGCATCGACACCTTTCGTGCCTCCGGCCCCGGTGGCCAGCACGTCAATAAAACCAACTCCGCCATACGCCTGACCCACCTGCCGTCTGGCGTCGTGGTCATCGCGCAGGATTCGCCTTCGCAATTTCGCAACAAGGCAATGGCCTTTGAGCGCCTGATCAAGAAATTGACGCGCCTCAACCACGTGCCCAAAAAACGACTCGCGACCAAGCCAACGCGCGCATCGCGCGAACGCCGCATTGGCGAGAAGAAAACGCGCGCCGTGGTCAAGTCCACGCGCAGCAAAAAAGTGGCAGCCGACGAATGAAGCGCATCTCGGTTCACATGTTGATCACCGGTCGCGTACAGGGCGTCGGCTACCGCGAGTCGATGCGCATGGTCGCTCAAGCGCTCGACGTCACCGGCTGGGTGCGAAACCTTGCCGACGACAGCGTTGAGGCGTTGGTGCAAGGCGACGAGGCCGCCGTTGATCGCATCGTCGCGTGGTGTCACAACGGCCCCCCGGGCGCTAACGTGCGATTTGTTGATGCCAACCTGATCGAGGCCAGCGAGCAGTACATCGCCTTCTCGCGTCTGCCGGACGCTTGAAACGCTTGCGCCAGATCAAGAATTCCGCATAGCAGGTTCGCGCGGATCCCCGACGACAGCCGAATCGAAAAGGCGCACAATTGCGCAGCCAACGCGAGGAGCCACTTCGCGCGTCTGTAGCGTCGCCAGAAAAAAACAATGAAGTCGCACTCGATTCCAAGAACAATTAGCCGAATACGCAAAATCGTCCTCAACGAAACCGGGCAGGATCTGTCGCGGCACGCGCTGCGCGAGATCGAAGCCGAACTTGTTACCACCGACATCAGCAAATCGGCTGACGACAACCCGGATTTCCAAGCCAAAGAAGTCACGATTCTGCTCGCCGACTTGCGTGGATTCACCGCGCTCGCGGCCGAATTTCCGGTGGGCACGGTCATTTCGATGCTCAATCCGGTGCTGATTCGCATGAGCGAAATCATCTTCAAGCACGGCGGCACCATCGACAAGTTCATGGGTGACGCCATCATGGTGCTGTTCGGCGCGCTCACCAAGCGCGACGACGACGTCGCGCGTGCCCTAGCCTGCGCGGTCGAGATGCAAACCAAGATGCAGCAATTGAACACCGAGCATCGTGCACAATCGCTACCTGAACTCTATATGGGCATCGGCATCAACACCGGCGAAGTCTTGGCTGGCGTGCTGGGCTCGGACCTGTATTCGGAATACACCGTCATTGGCGACGAGGTCAACCTCGCCTCAAGAATTGAAGCCTTCAGTTTGCGCGGTCAGGTCTTAATCAGCGAAAGCACATACGAGCGCTGCCGCGACTTTGTCGAAACCTCGGGCCCAATGACGGTGCACGTCAAAGGCAAATCGCAGACCGTCACCGTGCGCGAAGTGCTGGCGATTCCGACCAAAGGGCTGAGTGTCCCGCGCCAGGAAATTCGCCGTAGCCACCGCGTCGAAGTGCGCCTACCGTTTACTTATCAACTGGTTCGCGACGGCATTGTGCTGCCGAAACAACAGCACGGCGTCATCCACGACATCGGTTATCACGGCGTTCTGGCAGAACTCAAGGTGGCGCAATCCCCCATGACCGAAATGAAAATTGCGGTTGATTTATCGCACGTCTCGTATCTGGCTCAGGATGTCTATGGCAAGGTCGTAAACCAAAAAACACGCGATGGCCGGGTACTGACGGGCGTGGAATTTACCTCAGTGCCACCGGCGGTGAACACGCAGATTCAGCTGTTCGTGCAGCTATTGGTGTTTTCGGACAAGTAAACTCGCCAATCGGCGCGTGTCTTCAGGCGTTTCTGCCCCAAACGCCGCGCCGCGCTTGCACTTTGCTAAGGGAAACTTCTAAAAACCGACTGCGCGGGCGCATTTCGCGCCTGCGGTGCTCGCCGTACACTGGGTACGTGTCCGCTCCTCGGCGCGAACTACGCCCGCTCGCTACGGTTTTAGAAGTTCCCTAGGTGGCGCGTTTTTTCGTCGCCTGCTTGGCGCGTTTTGGCGGGGTCGCCGCCTTGTCCGTCGATGCGGCTGGCATCATCTGCGCCATCCACGCGCCCGGATTGAACGCGGAGGCAAATTTGGCAATGTCTTCCGGCGAGTAGGCAGGCGTGGTTGCCGCACCCGCCGCGTCCATGTGCTTGACCGCATCGCGCTGAAACTGCAAGGTATGGATCGACAACTCGACTGCCGTGGCCTGTCCGCGCAACCACATTTGCACGACTTCGAGCTCGCGAATTTTCCGGTCGATGTCCTCGACCTTCAGCGGTGCCATCGCCGCAAACGCCGCCGCCGCGCCGCCCAAACCAGCGAAGCCCGCTGCTGCGGGTGAACCACCGGTCATGGCGCGCAGCAGCTCAAAGTAGTCAGGCAGTGGCGGATTTTTCGCCTGCTCGGTCATGTCAGCAGTGGTGACGTTTGATGAAGTCACGAATTTTCGGATAAATCATTTCGCGGTACTTGCGCCCGGAAAAAATCCCGTAGTGGCCCACGGCCGGTGCGGTGAAGTGCTGTGCGCGGTTTTTGGCCAGTCCGCTGCAAAGATCGTGCGCCGCCTGCGTCTGGCCACTGCCGGAAATATCGTCGAGTTCACCCTCGATGGTGAACAGCGCAGTGTTGCGAATAGTCTCTGGCCGCACTGGCTCGCCAGCCACCACCAATGTGCCGCGCGCGAGGCGCTGCTCTTGAAACACGCGCACGATGGTATCGAGGTAGTACTCAGCGGGCAAATCCATGACCGCATTGTATTCGTCGTAGAAACGCCGATGCGCGTCGGCTGATTCGCCGTCACCGGCCACCAGATGTTGGTAATACTCTTGGTGCGACTCCAGATGGCGCTCCGGATTCATGGCGATAAACCCGGCGAGTTGCAAAAAGCCCGGGTAGACACGTCGCATCGCACCCGGATACTTCACCGGCACGCGCTGGATGACGTTTTGCTCAAACCACCACAGCGGTCGGCGCGTGGCAAAATCGTTGACCGAGGTCGGATTCTTGCGCGTGTCGATCGGCCCGCCCATCATGGTCATGCTATTGGGCAGCTTCTCGCCACGTGCGGCCATCAGTGCCACCGCCGCCAACACCGGTACGGTCGGCTGACACACCGAGACGATGTGCAGCTTGCCGCCGGTGCGTTGTTGCATGAAGCGAATGAAATTCTGCACGTATGCCACGTAGTCGTCGAAATGAAACGACCCCTCCGCGAGTGAGATTTCGCGTGCGTCTTTCCAATCGGTGATGGTGACCGCGTGATCCGGCAACATAGTGCGAACCGTATCACGCAGCAGCGTCGAGAAGTGGCCGGACAGCGGCGCGAAGACCAACACCTGCGGCTGGTTTTTACGCGCGTGCGATTGCGCAAAATGCCGTAACTGGCAAAACGGCTGATCGAGCAACACCGATTCAGTGACCGCCGCCGGCTTCCCGTTCACCAAGACTTCGGTGATGCCGAACGCGGGGCGCTCGTAGCGGCCTGTCAGCCGCAGCATCACATCAAGTCCGGCCGCCGCACGATTGGAATTCGACACATACGACAGCGGCGATAACGGGCTTTGCAGCGCATCTGCGCTGGCCTGTGCCCACCACCGCCACGGCTCCATCACCGAACGATGAAATTCGTGCATTTGATACAGCATCCAACATCTCCAGAAATGTGCTGATGCCGGAATGACGGCAACGATTCGCCGTCAGGCACCGTGACCGACCCGATTCTACTGCGCTGCAACATACTTTTACGCAATCATCCAAATCGACCAAGTCTGCTACCCTTGGCTTAGCTGTCGTCCCATTTCCCGTTTTCTGTTGCCCTGCCCACGTAAACATGACCCATACGACGTTTCGCGCCGATTTTTACCCGCCAATTGAGCCCTATAACGTTGCCCGCTTCGCCCTGGACGGCATCCACACCATGTATTACGAACAATGCGGCAACCCACATGGCGTGCCGGTACTGTTTTTGCACGGCGGCCCGGGGGCTGGGGCGTCAGCATCGCACCGGCAATTTTTTGATCCGGTGTTTTACCGCATCATCATTTTTGACCAGCGTGGTGCCGGTCGCTCGACCCCGCGCGGCGAATTGACTGACAACACCACGCCGTTATTAATCAGCGACATCGAGCGTCTGCGCGAAAAACTGGGCATTCCCCGCTGGGTCGTGTTTGGCGGCTCGTGGGGTTCAACATTGGCATTAGCCTACGCTGAACACCACCCAACACGTGTGATGGCGTTGGTGCTGCGCGGTATCTTCTTGTGTCGACCCGCCGAAATCGCGTGGTTCTTGTACGGGCTGAAGAATATTTTTCCCGAAGCGTGGCACCAATTTGTCTCGCATCTGCCGCCCGACCAGCACGGCAACATTCTCGACGCCTACTACGCCCTGATCACCGACCCGGATCCCGCCGTCCACCTGCCCGCGGCACGCGTATGGAGCATGTACGAAGGATCGTGCTCGTGCCTGATTCCGGATGCATCCATCGTCGCCAACTTCGGATCGGACGAAGTCGCACTCGGACTGGCGCGCATGGAATCACACTACTTTATGCACGACATTTTTCTGCCGCAGAATTATTTGCTGGATAACGTCAGCCGCATCCGCCATATCCCGACCACCATCGTGCAAGGTCGTTACGACGCAGTGTGCCCGATTGTCTCGGCCGATGATTTGGCGCGCGCCTTTCCGGAAGCCGACTATCACATCATCCCAGATGCCGGTCACTCGGCGTATGAGCCTGGCACGCGTGCCAAACTAATCGAAACCATGGAGCGCCTGAAGCTGCGCTTTGCTCAACCCTAGCTCAACCCATGCCCAAATTTCTTAAAGCAGTACGCCTCGACGATTCCGACGCCGAGCTCTACAAGACGAGCGCCGCGTGCGACGAAGACGAGTGGGTGTGCAGCGGCGGATTCACGGTTTGCAATCTTGCCGAAGGCTACCGCTGCAATCCTCGCTGCTATTGCGACGCGTCGTTTTTGTCGATTACGCGACGTGCGCGCGTGACGCTGGCCGAAGTGGTCGAGGTCAGCGATGCCGATCTGGAAATATTCAAAGACCAACTCGCGCAACACTTGTTGTTCGAGTGGAAGGCGCCGAATTTCGAAACAGCACGCGCCGTCGCCGAGGAAGAAATTGACTACACCGCCGAAACCGCAGCGACGTTCCCGACCGAGGTGTGGATCACGGTCAATCGTTCGGCCGGTGCCGACGGCGCAATCGATGAAAAGTACGATCGCTACGAGCGGCTGATGATCGGCTCGCACAAGTTGTAGGGTGCGCCGCGCGCACCCTACGCCGGATCGAGTGACTTGGTGACGGGCGCGACGTAGGCGTGGCCTTCCGCGTGCGCTGCGACACGCGACAATGTAATCAACATGCCGGCCGTCGCACCCCAGATATAGCGTTTACCAAACGGGATTGCGTAGTAGTCACGCATGCGACCCTTGTACATTGCTGACTCGCGCCGATGATTGACCGGGTCGAGCAAAAACGGCGCGGGGACTTCGAACACTTCTTCAACCTCGAACGGATCCGGCGTGTAGTGCAGCGCACTCGGCGCCCAGCCGACCACTGGCGTGACGCGATATCCGGTGCCCGTGGTGTAGTGCGGCAACGCCCCGATGATTTCGATGAGGCTCGGATGCACGCCCGTCTCTTCATGTGCTTCACGCAGCGCGGTGGCGACTGCATCGACATCGCTCGCCTCGACGCGTCCGCCGGGAAAACTGATTTGTCCGGCGTGATCGGTCAAGTGCGACGTGCGTTGCGTCAAGACAATGGTCGGCACCGCGTGATTGACCACCAGCACCAGTACCGCCGCCGGTTTGAGTCGACGCGGTGCGACGCTTTGCGCAGTTTCCCCGTCGTCGGCAAACCGATCATCGCCCGTCACCGCAATCGCAGCGCTGCTGGCAAGCCATTGCTGCAGCCGCTCGCGCGTCAGTGGTGGCTGCATCGATTTAGAGGTGAAACCACTATCCGTT
>JBCKPN010000034.1:0-19567 GCA_038901695.1 Usitatibacteraceae bacterium | reverse complement strand
TCTCTGCCTCCGCGGAAATAGTGGCGAACGCAAGGCGCGCGTCAAAGCCAACGAAGGCGCGCGTGCGGCTGACTGTGACGTCATTGAGCATCGTGCCCGAAACGCCAGTCCGCGTGCGGATGCTGCCAACGCCGACGTAGGGCGTGACAATGGCGAGCGGCTTGGCCGCCACCAAATCCAAACCTAAGGAACGAACGCTGACACTTGAACCGCCGAATTCACGATTCGCCGTCAGGCGCACGGTGACGCCGGGCAGCACCACACCAGGCTCGGCGAGTTGGTAACGCACGATGCCGCCGACCATCTGCGTACCCGTGCCGCCCGCGACGCCGATGCAAGCGCCCACGTCGAAACCGGCGACGAGACCCTTGTGAACGCTCACGCGGGGCGTGACAACTTGCGTGGAGCCGCCGCCGGCTTTTTTCCACGCCTCGCCGTTATCGATATTCGTAACACCGACCTCGACACCGACATCGACACCGAGCACGTTTAGCGTCACGCCAGACGACAACGCGCGCAACGCGGTGACGGCGGCGAGATCCTTTGACAGCCGCACGAACGCATCTTGCGAAAGCTGGCGAACGTCGCGGAAATCCGCCGCAGCAGCAGGCACCGCGACGCCGCTAAGCATGAGAAAACACGCGATCCATGCCCGACCATTGTTGTTGTGACTGCTCATTCGCCCCCCCGGGCGTCAAGTTGAAAAAAGTGGCCGCTTGTGGCTCTCGCCGTCGATCAGGTTGTGTAGAGTTTCTCAGGTATGGCATGTAGATGCATAGTCTTTCCAGCTTTCATCACCTGCCCCGGAACGTCGTGCCCGACAATGGCTGGAATCTTGACGGCGATGGCGAGCAGGCGATCCAGATCCACGCCCGAAGTGAGCCCCATATCGTCAAGCATGTTGACCAGATCCTCGGTGCAGATGTTGCCGGTCGCACCCGGTGCGAACGGGCAGCCACCGAGTCCGGCAATCGAGCTGTCGTAGCGCCTGACCCCAGCGGCGATGCCCGCGACCACATTGGCAAGACCCATGCCGCGGGTATTGTGAAAATGCAGCGTCACCTCCGCGCCAACAAATTTTTTCGCGGCGACGTTCATCATGCGCTCGACTTGGCGCGGGTTGGCCATGCCGGTGGTATCGGCGAACGTGATGCCGTCAAAGCCGAGTTCGAGGTACCTCTCGGCGAACATCATCACGCGATCTTCGGCGATAGCCCCCTCGAACGGGCAGCCGAACGACGTGGATACGCAGCCGTTCAAGCGGATGCCGACGGCTTTGGCCATAGGCACCATGACGGCAAAATCGGCCAGCGACTCCGCGGTCGTGCGTTTCACGTTCGCCATGTTGTGCGTTTCTGACGCCGACATGAATAGGTTCATCTCGTCGATGACGCCGCCCGAGGTGTGCGACTTGACCGCGCGCTCCATGCCTTTGATATTGGGTGTGATGGCGGTGATCATGACCCCATCGCGCCGCACAATTTCGCGCAACACCGTTTCGGCGTCGGCCATGTTGGGCACGAACTTGGGATGCACAAACGAGGTCGCCTCGACTTTCGCCAGCCCCGTGGCCGTCAATTGATCGATGATCGAAATCTTGGTCTCGGTCGGGATAATTGATTTTTCAATCTGGAATCCGTCGCGAACGCCGACATCGTTAACCTGAATTCGCGTATCAGCAAGCATTGATCGTCCTCAAAGTGGGAAACAGACGTCCGTCATGTGGGAAATCTCAAACGGCACAGCGGACATCGAGACGCAATCTGCAACCGCAAAATTGCGCACCAAGCCGCTTCGGCCAGCGACCTGTATTTTGGCGCATTGGACGTGCTTCTGGTGCAGTTGATGAACAGTGATGCCGAAAAAAGGCTGTTAGTTTTCAGGCGCTTAACAACAAAATTATTGCGCACAAAACATGCTGCAATGCCGCATTTTTGTTTGACCTCACCGCTGGAAATCGGCTAGAATCCAAAGGATTGCTAGGGGCCTAGACCGGCAACGTTTCGCGGCGGCTGCAGGATCGGCAAATGCACAGGCAAATTCGCGCAGTTCTCATCTATCAGACGATTACGACCCTGTCGATAGCGCTAGTTATCGGTAGCTGGGGAGGCATTCACTGGGGATTTTCGGCCTTGCTTGGCGGACTTGTCAGTCTGCTTGGCGGCCTGACCTACGGCGCGTTGGTGTCGCGAGTCGGTCGAGGTTCCGCAGAAAACGCGCTTCTTGGCATGATGCGGGCAGAAGCCGCCAAGATATTGGTCATTGTGTTGTTGTTGTGGCTGGTATTTGCGCAGTATGAACAAGTATTTGGTGCCGGGTTTATCGGCACCTTTGTGTTAACGACGTTGATTTTTTCTCTAGCCGTTTTTATTCGCAAATAGCGCACCAAAAGATCGTCCATGGCCGCCCAGTCAGAACTTACGCCTACCAGCTACATCAATCACCATCTCTCATTCAATGCGCATGAGCTGGGCGGCGGGTTTTGGATCATTCATGTCGACACGCTGATCACCTCGATCGTATTGGGCGTGGTCGCGTTCGGGCTGCTGTGGCTGGTGGTGCGCGGTGCTACGGCGGGCGTGCCCGGCAAGCGCCAGGCGTTTGTCGAGTTGCTGTTCGATTTTATCGACAGCCAAGTGCGCGGCATTTTTACCCACGGGGACACCAACAAATTCGTCGCGCCGTTGGCGCTGACGGTGTTTGTGTGGGTGCTGGTCATGAATTCGATGGATTTTCTGCCGATCGACATCATGGCCAAATTCTACGAACACGTACTACAACAGCATAACTGGCGCGGTGTTCCTACCGCTGACGTGAACACCACCTTCGCGCTCGCCCTGTCGGTGTGGTTCCTGATGATCTATTTCAACATCGCCGTCAAAGGTTTTGGCGGCTGGATGCACGAACTATTCTGCTCGCCGTTCGGCGCGAACCCGCTGCTGTGGCCGCTCAACCTCATGTTCAACATCGTCGAGTACGTGTCCAAGCCTCTGTCGCACTCGCTGCGGCTGTTCGGCAACATGTACGCAGGCGAAATCATTTTTTTGCTGCTGGGCATGTGGGCTGCCACCGGTGTCGTCGGCACGATTTTAGGTGCTGTGCTTGGCGCGGGCTGGGCAATTTTCCACATCCTCATCGTCGTGTTGCAGGCCTACATTTTCATGATGCTGACTGTCGTCTACATCAGCCTTGCGCACGAACATCACTGATTTTAAAAATAGTCACTCAACACAAGCAAAGAAAGGAAACTCCATGGACAAGCTTCAATATTTGGCCCTGATCCAAGCTCACACAGCCATTGGCATCGGACTCATCATCGGATTGGGTGCTGCAGGCGCGTGTATCGGTGTGGGCATCATGTGCTCGAAGTTCTTGGAGGGAGCCGCGCGTCAGCCGGAGTTGATTCCGCAATTGCAGGTGAAAGTGTTCCTGCTGCTCGGTTTGATCGACGCCTCGTTCATCATCGGCGTGGGTCTGGCGATGTTGTTTGCCTTCGGTAATCCGCTGCTCGCAGTCATTAAGTGATCGTCGGCCAATTAATTTTCCCGGGAAGACGTCATGAACATTAATCTGACGATGATCGCGCAGGCGATCGCCTTCTTCATCCTGTTTTGGGTGTCGAAGAAGTTCCTTTGGCCACCGCTCATGGGTGCGATCGAAGCGCGGCAAAAAGCGATTGCGGCAGGCCTGACGGCGGCCGAGGAGGGCAAGCGCGCGCTGGTCGACGCCGAAAAGCGCAGTGACGCGTTCATGAAAGAAGCCAAAGACCGCTCGCAGTCGATGTTCATCGATGGCGAGCGCCGTGCGGCGCAAATCATCGACGAAGCCAAGGTCGTCGCAAAGGCGGAGGCTGATCGCATTCTGGCTTCCGCTCAAGAGCAAATTCAGCTCGAAATCAACAAAGCCAAGAGTGGTTTGCGCGAGCAGGTTGGTTTGCTGGCGGTCGCCGGTGCGGAAAAGATTCTCAAGCGCGAAATCAACGCTGCGGCACACGCCCAAATGCTCGCCGAACTCAAGGCGCAACTGTAATGGCCGAACTGACGACCGTCGCGCGCCCCTACGCGGAAGCCGCGTTTCGCGCGAGCGTCGAAGCCGGTGACATGATCGGCTACGGCAAGAAACTCAGTTTGCTGGGGGCGACAGCCGCTGTCCGCGAAGCGGCGAATCTGCTCGGCAATCCAAAAGTGACGGCGAAGGAAAAATCCGAGCTGCTGTTTTCGGTGGCGGGCGGCGATGTTCCCGATACGCTGAAAAATCTTGTGAACGGGCTCGTCGAACATCAGCGAGCGACGTTGCTGCCGTTTATCAGCGAGCATTTTGAGCGTTTGCAGCGCGAGCACGACGGCGTAGTGAAGGCGTTGATCACGAGTGCATTTCCGTTGAGCGACGCGGATAAGGACGCGTTGGTCAGCAGCCTTGCCAAGAAGTACGGCAAGCGCGTTGACGCCGAGGTCAGGGTTGATGCGTCGTTGATTGGCGGTGCGCGGGTGCAAGTCGGTGACGAAGTCATCCACGCTTCCGTGCGCGACACACTCGACAAGATGGCGACCGCGTTAGCCCACTAGTTTTTTGGCCGTCTGAATATTGGCGAATGAAGCTGGCGCAAAGTAATCGCGCCAGTCCACAACAAAGAATTGAAATTTAAGTATTGGAGTTGACGATGCAAATCAACCCGGCTGAAATCAGTGAACTGATCAAGTCCAAGATTCAAAACCTCCCCGCCGCGGCTGAAAAGCGCTCCGAGGGTTCTGTCATCTCGGTGAGCGATGGTATCTGTCGCGTACACGGTCTGGCCGACGTGATGCAAGGCGAGATGCTCGAGTTTCCCGGCAACACCTTCGGCTTGGCGCTCAATCTCGAGCGCGACTCGGTCGGTGCCGTGGTGTTGGGCGACTATCAGCACATCAAGGAAGGCGACACCGTCAAGTGTACGGGGCGCATTCTGGAAGTGCCGGTGGGACCCGAATTGCTCGGCCGCGTCGTCAATTCGCTGGGCGCGCCGATTGACGGCAAAGGCCCGATTAACGCCAAGCTGACGGACGTGATTGAAAAAGTCGCGCCAGGCGTGATTGCACGTAAATCGGTTGACCAGCCGGTGCAGACCGGTTTGAAGGCGATTGACGCCATGGTGCCCATCGGGCGCGGACAGCGCGAGCTGATCATCGGCGATCGTCAAACCGGCAAGACGGCGTTGGCGATTGACACCATCATCAACCAAAAGGGCAAGGACATGTTTTGTGTCTACGTCGCCATCGGTCAGAAAGCATCGACCGTTGCCAACGTGGTGCGCAAGCTCGACGAAACCGGCGCATTGGCGTACACCATTGTGGTCGCGTCCAACGCATCCGAATCTGCCGCCATGCAATACATTGCGGCCTACTCGGGCTGCACCATGGGCGAATATTTCCGCGATCGTGGACAGGACGCGCTGATTATTTATGACGACCTGTCGAAGCAAGCCGTCGCCTATCGCCAAGTGTCGTTGCTGTTACGTCGTCCACCAGGTCGCGAAGCGTATCCGGGCGACGTGTTCTATTTGCACAGCCGTTTGCTGGAGCGCGCCGCGCGCGTGAACGCCGCCTATGTCGAAAAATTCACCAACGGTGCGGTGAAGGGCAAAACGGGTTCATTGACCGCGCTGCCAATTATCGAAACGCAAGGCGGTGACGTATCCGCATTCGTGCCGACCAACGTGATTTCGATTACCGACGGGCAAATCTTTTTGGAAACCGATTTGTTCAACGCCGGTATTCGTCCCGCCATCAACGCCGGCATCTCGGTGTCGCGTGTCGGTGGCAAGGCGCAGACCAAGATCATGAAACGCAAAGATACCGGTGCCGGTGTTCGACTCGCGCTCGCGCAGTATCGCGAGTTGGCCGCATTTGCGCAGTTCGCATCGGATCTGGATGACGTCACGCGCAAGCAATTAGAGCGCGGCAAGATGGTCACCGAAATCATGAAACAGCCGCAATACCAGCCACAACAAGTTTGGGAAATGGCGCTGATTCTGTTCGCAGTGAACAACAACTACATGGATGACGTGGACGTGAAAAAAGCCGCGTCGTTCGAGAAGGGCCTGCGCGACTTCATGAAGACCAAGTACGCCTCGCTCGTGGCGTCGATGGACAAGAACGCCGATTTGTTGGGCGACGACGAAAAGTCGCTGCATGCGGCGGTCGCGGACTTCAAGAAAACCGGCGCTTACTAGGCAACATTGGTGCGCTCACTAGGCGAATCGAAAGAGTAAAGAATGGCCGGCTCAAAAGAAATTCGGAACAAGATCAAGAGCGTTGAAAACACGCGCAAGATCACCAAAGCGATGGAAATGGTCGCGGCGTCGAAAATGCGCAAGGCGCAAGAGCGCATGCGCGCCGCGCGCCCGTACAGCGAAAAAATTCGCAGCGTGGCCGCCAACCTGTCGCACGCCAACCCCGATTACCGACACGCGTACTTGCAAAAGCGCGACGTGGTCAAGAATGTCGGCGTGATCATGGTCACTTCCGACAAGGGTCTGTGTGGTGGCTTGAATACCAACGCCATGCGCTTGATGGTCAACAAAATCAAGGAATGGGAAGGAGCCCGCGCGAAAGTGCAGGCCACTGCCATCGGTAACAAGGGCGTGGGATTCTTGTTGCGCTATGGCATTCCGCTGGTCTCGCAAGTGATTGGACTTGGGGACAAGCCGCATCTTGAGAAGATGATCGGCCCGATCAAGGTTCAGCTCGACCTGTTCGCCGAAGGCAAGCTCGACGCCGTGTATCTTTGCTATACCAGGTTCATCAACACCATGAAGCAAGAAACCATGTGCGAGCTGCTGCTGCCGCTCACTGGCGAACAGCTGGGCGCACCGGATGCGGGCTGGGATTATTTGTACGAGCCGGATGCCAAAACAGTGCTCGATGAATTGCTGGAGCGCTACATCGAGTCGCTCGTCTACACGGCGGTCGCCGAAAACATCGCTTCGGAGCAGTCGGCAAGGATGGTGGCGATGAAATCGGCATCGGACAACGCCAAGACAATCATCGGCGATTTGAAGTTGACGTACAACAAAGCGCGTCAGGCAGCGATTACTAAAGAACTATCCGAGATTGTCGGTGGTGCGGCGGCGGTTTAGCGTCGCGCGAGCCAATCGGTCAACACAGAATTCGAAATATCACGTTGGAGCAAAACATGAGTGTCGGTCAAATAGTGCAGTGTATTGGTGCGGTGGTGGATATTCGGTTTCCGCGCAATGACATGCCGCGAATCTATGACGCGTTGGTGCTGGAGGAATCTGACCAGAAGTCATTCGCCGAAAAGGGCCTCACGTTCGAAGTCGAACAACAGCTCGGTGACGGCGTGGTGCGCTGTATCGCGATGGGCTCGTCCGACGGTTTGCGTCGCGGCATGAAAGTTAAAAACTCCGGCGGGCCGATTTCGGTGCCGGTCGGTGCCGCAACGCTGGGCCGCATCATGGACGTGTTGGGTCGTCCGATTGACGAGCAAGGCCCGATCAAGACGGAAGAGCGCCGTTCGATTCACCAGCCCGCACCAAAATTCGACGAGTTGTCACCATCGGTTGACCTGTTGCAGACGGGTATCAAGGTGATCGATTTAGTGTGTCCGTTTGCCAAGGGTGGCAAGATTGGCCTGTTCGGCGGTGCCGGTGTCGGCAAGACCGTCAACATGCTCGAACTCATCAACAACATCGCCAAGAGCCACGGTGGTTTGTCGGTGTTTGCCGGTGTCGGTGAACGCACCCGCGAAGGCAATGACTTTTACCACGAGATGCAAGAAGCCGGCGTTATCAACGCCGACAACCTCGCCGAATCCAAAGTGGCGATGGTATTTGGCCAGATGAACGAGCCACCGGGCAACCGTCTGCGCGTGGCGCTGACGGGCTTGACCATGGCCGAGTATTTCCGCGACGAAGGCAAAGACATTTTGTTCTTTGTCGATAACATCTACCGCTACACGCTGGCCGGTACCGAAGTCTCCGCGTTGTTGGGTCGTATGCCCTCAGCCGTGGGTTACCAGCCGACGCTCGCTGAAGAGATGGGCGTGCTGCAAGAGCGCATCACCTCCACCAAGACCGGCTCGATCACGTCGATTCAGGCGGTGTATGTGCCAGCCGATGACTTGACCGACCCGTCCCCGGCCACCACCTTCGCCCACTTGGACGCCACCGTCGTGTTGTCGCGTGACATCGCCTCGCTCGGTATTTATCCTGCGGTGGATCCGCTTGATTCGACCAGTCGCCAGCTCGATCCACAAGTGGTCGGCGAAGAGCACTACACGGTCGCGCGTCGAGTGCAATCGACGTTGCAGCGCTACAAGGAATTGCGCGACATCATCGCGATTCTGGGCATGGACGAACTCTCGCCCGAAGACAAGTTGGCCGTCTCACGTGCGCGCAAAATTCAGCGCTTCCTGTCGCAGCCGTTTAACGTCGCCGAAGTTTTTACCGGCTCACCAGGCAAGATTGTTCCATTGAAAGAAACCATTCGCGGCTTCAAGATGATTGTCGACGGCGAATGCGACGCGTTGCCGGAACAGGCGTTCTATATGGTTGGAGGCATCGACGAGGTGTTCGAAAAAGCCAAATCGATGCAGTAACGCACAGAAAAAACGCAAAACGCAAACCGCAAACCATTGAAGCCGCGAGACCGGAAAACCGAAAGCACTTATGGCAACACTTCACGTCAACATCGTATCGGCCGAACAGTCCATCTTTTCAGGTGAGGCGGAGATGGTTGTGGCACCCGGAGAGTTGGGTGAGCTGGGCATTTTGCCTCAGCACGCGCCGCTGCTGACCCGCATCAAGCCGGGCACGGTAAAGATCACCTTGGTCGGCGGTGAAGAGGAGCTGGTTTACGTTTCAGGCGGCATTTTGGAGGTGCAACCGAAAGCCCTGACGATTCTGGCGAACACCTCTGTTAGGGCCAAAGACCTCGATGAAGCCAAGGTCGTGCTGGCCAAGCAGGCGGCGGAGGAAGCGCTCGCTAACCGGCAAAGTGGCCAGGAGCGGGCAGTTGTCCAAGCTGAGCTCTCCCAATTGGCGGCGCAACTGGCGGCCATCAGAAAGTTGCGTAAATAAACAAATTTTGGTACCATTAACCCGCCGTAACGGTTTAGAGGCGCAGTAAAAATTTCAGGCAGTGGGTTTTTTCCCCACTGCCTTTTTTATTGTCGCGAATGAACACCGAGTGGTCACTGAGCAATCGCCGTAATGCCATCTTTATCCGTTGTCATCCTTGCCGCCGGTCAGGGAAAGCGCATGAACGCCGCGCTGCCGAAGGTGCTCCACACCATCGCGGGCAAGCCGCTGTTGCAGCGTGTGGTCGAGACCGCGCTGGCGCTGTCCCCCTCGACAGTCGCCGTGGTTTACGGGCACGGGGGTGATCAGGTTCGGGCGGCATTTGATAACTTCCCGCAGCTCATCTGGACGCGCCAGCAGCCGCAACTCGGCACCGGCCACGCCGTATTGCAAGCGCTACCGAGCATCGATCATTCCGGCATCACGCTGGTGTTGTACGGTGATGTTCCGCTGATTACCGCCGCCACACTCAACCGACTCATCACCGCTGCGACGCGCAACGAACTTGCGTGGCTAACGCACACGGTTGCCGACCCACACGGGCTCGGTCGCATGGTTCGCAATGCGGATGGCCACGTATGTGAAATCGTCGAAGAAAAAGACGCCTCGGACGCCCAGCGCGCGATTTGCGAAATCAACACCGGATTCCTCGCGTGCCCGACCGCATGGTTGGCGCGATGGCTTCCCGCGCTGCGGAATCGCAACGCCCAAGGCGAGTATTATCTGACCGACATCCTCAAGCTTGCGGTCGATGAAGGCTTGACAGTCACCACCCAAACACCCGATTACGATTGGGAAATCGCGGGCGTCAATGACCAGCAACAGTTGGCTGGCCTGGAACGAACCTATCAGATGGAACAAGCAAAACAGTTAATGGCAAACGGCGTCACGCTGCGCGACCCGGCGCGGCTGGATATCCGCGGCACGCTCGAATGCGAAACTGACGTCACCATCGACGTCAATGTCATCATTGAAGGAACCGTGTCGCTGGCGCGCGGCGTCAGCGTGGGGGCGAATTGCATACTGCGTGACTGTCGCATTGGCGCCGATAGTCAGATTCATCCCTTCACGCTGATTGAGTCCGCCACCATCGGCAGCAACACCCGCATCGGCCCGTATGCGCGCATTCGTCCCGGCACGGTGCTTGCCGACGACGTACACATCGGCAACTTCGTTGAGATTAAAGCCAGCGACATCGGGGCGGGATCAAAAGCCAATCATCTGACCTACATCGGTGATACCTCGGTGGGCACCAACGTCAACATCGGCGCGGGTACCATCACGTGTAATTACGATGGCGCGAACAAGCACCGCACGGTCATCGGCGACAACGTCCACATCGGTTCGGACGTGCAATTGATCGCGCCCGTCACCGTCGCTGCTGGGGCCACCATCGGCGCGGGCACGACTGTCTGGAAGGATGTTCCCGCTGCCGCCCTCACCGTCAATCCAAAAACGCAGCTCTCCAAGACTGATTGGAAGCGTCCCGTAAAGAACAAGAGCTAACTTATGTGCGGTATTGTCGGCGCGATCTCCTCGCGAAACGTGGTGCCGATGTTGACCGAAGGCCTCAAGCGCCTTGAGTATCGCGGCTATGATTCGTCAGGCTTGGCCGTCATGTCGGATCAATCCAAGGAAATTCAGCGCGTGCGGCGCATCGGGCGCGTGGTTGAAATGGAAGCCGCTGCGGCTGCGCAAAAATTATCCGGCGTCATCGGCATCGGCCACACGCGCTGGGCCACGCACGGCGGCGTGACCGAACCCAACGCGCATCCGCATGTCTCGCAAGATGAAATTGCGGTGGTGCATAACGGCATCATTGAAAATCACGAGCCGTTGCGCGCGCGCCTGAAACTGGCGGGCTACGCGTTTGACTCGCAAACCGATACCGAAGTCATCGCACATCTGATTCACTTTTATTTTCGAGAAACCAAAAATCTGTTCATCGCGGTGCAAACCGCCGTGCGCGAAATGCACGGCGCATACGCCATCGGCGTCATCGCGCGCACCCATCCAGAATTGATGATTTGTGCTCGCATGGGTTGCCCTCTGTTGATTGGCGTGGGCGAAGGTGGCGCAGACGGCAAGACCGCGGAGAACTTCATTGCCTCCGATGTTTCCGCCATACTTCCCGTCACCCGGCATGTCATGTATCTCGAGGAAGGTGATGTCGCCAAAATTACGCGCGAGGCCATCGAGATCGTCACCCGTGACGGCACACCGGTAACACGCGCGGTGCATCTATCGGACGTGAGCGATGAGGCCAACGATCTCGGCCCGTACACGCACTTCATGCAAAAAGAAATTCATGAGCAGCCGCGCGCGATTTCCGACACGCTCGAAGCCGTGATCACCGATGGACTCGATGTTGCGTACTTCGGCAAGACCGCCGAGCATCATTTCGCGAACACCAAGAGTGTGTTGATCCTCGCGTCCGGCACCAGCTACTACGCCGGACTCATCGCTAAACAATGGGTCGAAACGCTGGCCAGAATCCCGTGTCAGGTCGAGCTTGGGCACGAGTATCGCTATCGCGATTCGATTCCCGATGCACAGCAATTGATTGTTACCATTTCGCAATCCGGTGAAACGCTAGATACCATGGAAGCGTTGAAGCGCGCCAAAGCGCTCGGCCACCAATCGACGCTCTCGATTTGCAACGTGCGCGAGTCCGCCATTCCGCGCGCCTCGGCGATGGCACTCTACACGCGCGCCGGCTCTGAAATTGGTGTCGCCTCGACCAAGGCCTTCACCACCCAACTCGCCGCATTGTTCACTTTCGCGTTGACGCTAGCCAAGATCAAAGGTGCAATCGATGCCGCGCAAGAAGCGGAATACATCAACCAGCTGCGGTTTGTGCCCGGCAGCGTGCAGCATGCGCTCAATCTCGAACCGCAAATCCAGGCGTGGGCGGAAAAATTCACGCTAAAAAATCACGCCTTGTTTCTAGGGCGCGGACTGCACTATCCAATTGCATTGGAAGGCGCATTGAAGCTAAAGGAAATTTCCTACATCCACGCCGAAGCGTATCCGGCCGGTGAACTCAAACACGGCCCGCTCGCACTGGTGGACGACAACATGCCCGTGGTGGTCATCGCACCCAACGATGCGCTGCTCGAAAAAGTGAAATCAAATATGCAAGAAGTGCGCGCGCGCGGCGGCGAACTATTTGTGTTCGCCGATGCGGATAGTCATTTTGTCGAGAGCGAAGGCGTGCACGTGATTCGCACGCCACGTCATGCGGGGTTGTTGTCACCGATCATTCACGCAATTCCGGTGCAGTTGCTGGCGTATCACACGGCATTGAAACGCGGGACAGATGTGGACAAGCCGCGTAATTTGGCGAAGGCGGTGACGGTGGAGTAATGGAACCGCGCGCACCAACACAATGGTTGCCGGTGATTGAGTGTAGAGCGCCGTAATTTTGTCTAGAACGTTTGGGCGGCGGCACCTGACTCGCCGTTGATCTCAGCAATAAAGTCAGTCATTGGTCTCAGAATCACCGATTACGCCATCGATGGCATAGCGAAGTGCACGCGTGACACAGATTCGCGGTGCGCTCAATCGACCCACATGCGACCGTTGCAGGCCGTTGCGGGAACAGTATCGGTTGACTTCCCGCTGAGCCGCCTTACAATCCCCAACATAGCGCCTGCCCCGGAGTTCCGGCTAACAAGGTTGATCCGCTGCCAATCTGTGCGGGCTCTTGATGAATATTCCTAATTACCAACAGACAATGGTGCCGGTACTAACCGCCTTGGAGACGCAAGGTTCGAAGCATCGCCGCGAATTGTCCAGCCTCGTCGCCGAGCACTTCGAACTTAGTGAAGCCGAGCGTGCCGCCCTTTTGCCTAGCGGAAAGGCGACAGTGATAATGAGTCGTGTTGGCTGGGCGTTGGCATACCTGAAACAAGCTCGCCTTGTTGAGTCACCGCGTCGTGGCTTCTACCAGATTACAGATCGTGGACGTCAAGCAATCACTACGTGTCCCGAGAAAATCGATACCGAATTCTTGTTGCAGTTTCCCGAGTTTCGGGAGTTTCGCGAGCGCTCGCGTGCTGTTGCGAGTGAGGAAAACACAGAAGGTGCGGAGTCACAAGAACTTCCCGGTATAACCTCCGACGAGCTCGCGCCAGAAGAGGCTCTCGAAACCGCGCACGCACGACTGCGCGCAAGCTTGGAAGCGGAACTCTTGGACGCCGTGAAGCAAGGAACCCCAGCATTCTTCGAGCAGCTGGTCATAGACCTACTTGTGAAGATGGGGTATGGCGGCAGTCGTCCTGAGGCGGCTCGTGCGGTAGGTCGCAGCGGCGATGGAGGCATAGACGGCGTGATTGACGAAGATCGCCTCGGACTCGACGCCATTTACGTTCAAGCCAAGCGTTGGGAATCCTCGGTTGGACGCCCCGAAATACAGAAGTTCGCGGGCGCGCTACAGGGGCAGCGTGCAAAGAAGGGGCTTTTTATCACGACTTCGAGTTTTACTCGTGAGGCGGAAGAATTCTCTCAGCGTATCGATACCCGATTGGTTTTGATCGACGGGCACCGTTTGGCTTCGCTGATGTTTGAGTTTGATGTCGGCGTGAACCCTCGAACGTCGTATACGGTAAAGCAATTGGACAGCGATTACTTCGAGGAAGCGTAGCGAGAAATAGGGGACGCACCACGGTAGCGACAATAGGGGACAGACCACGTTTATTTTTCATTATTGAGGAGAATAGTGGGATTGCAAGTAGGGTAACACGTGCTAGATGGGGCGTGAAACCAAAGGTCTGACAGGAAAATACTGATCTAGCAGAAAATAATGGTGGTCTGTCCCCTATTGCATTTGGTTGCAAGGATATTGCATTACAAGATGTGACCCCTTTATTCTCGGCTTCATGCTTAGCAGCAGACCAGAGGACAGATAATGAGCAAGGCAAGTTTCCGGATCGGCCAGATCGTGCCGAGTTCTAACACCACCATGGAAACCGAGATTCCCGCCATGTTGCGGGCTCGTGAAGCCGTGGAAGCGGAGCGCTTCACGTTCCATTCGAGCCGGATGCGCATGCAAAAGGTCACCAAGGAAGAGCTGGCCGCCATGGATCGGGATTCGGATCGTTGCGCCGCTGAGCTGTCGGACGCGCGCGTCGATGTGATGGGGTATGCCTGCCTGGTAGCCATCATGAGCATGGGATATGGCTATCACCGGGTTTCCGAATCCCGTCTGCACCAAGTAACGGTCGCCAACGGCGCGCCCACTCCGCTGGTCACCAGCGCGGGCGCCTTAATAAATGGCTTGCAAACCTTGGGGGCAAAAAAGGTTTCTCTTATCGCTCCGTACATGAAACCGTTGACCCGCCTGGTCATTGACTACATCGAGCACGAGGGTATCGAGGTGATCGACAGTATTTCTCTCGAAATTGCCGACAATCTGGAAGTAGGCGCTTTGGATCCCATGGCGCCGGCGAAAATCGTCAGTACGCTCAATACCCGAGACGTGGATGCCATTGTTCTTTCGGCCTGCGTGCAAATGCCCTCTCTTGCAGCGATCCAAGTCGTCGAGGACCGCTATGGGCTGCCCGTCGTTTCATCGTCCATATGCACGGCTTATGAGATGCTCAAGAAACTTAACCTAAGGCCTTTCGTGCCGAATGCCGGCTCGCTGCTTTCTGGAAAGTATTAACGCGCATTCTCTAACCAGTAGGCGGGGTGCGAATCGATGCCTGCCGCAAGAAAGGGGTCACATCTTGTAATGCAATATCCTTGCGGTACACGAACCGCCATGGCCCGACCCCTGTGCAAACTTCATCGAAGCTGCACACACACCACGTGTGCGGCGCAGCCGCCGCTGGTGGCGCGCCTCGGCAACGGCTTGAAGGAGACGCGCACATTTGATACCTTCGCCAACCGTCTCACTGGCCTCCTCGTCAGCAGCGTCGCGGGCACGCTGCGGCTCACTACCAGAGACACGTTTGACGCCCTCGGCAATGTCATAAGGGCATCTCTAAAAATCCAAACTTCGTCGCGATGCGTTGTTGCTCAAAAAATTTTATCCCTTACATATCAGGTATATGCTGCGGGCTAAAATTTTTCTCGCGCCTAGCCTCGCTTAGAATTTTGAATTTTTAGAGGTGCCCATAAGCAGGCCAAAGGGGGCAGCGTGAATTGTTTTACAAAACGCAAGCATCCACGACCATTTTCAGCCATTTTTGTCTCAAACGCCGCACCAGTGCTGGTGTTTGTCTGTTCACGTCCTGTTGCCACGCCGTTGATGGGTTAACAGCCACACTCGTGGTCACGCCTTCCTAGTCGGCCGCAGGTACGCTCTCTCGGCGCGCGGCTGCAACGGAAAGAGATTGAAAAAATCTAGCCTGCGATGCAATCTCGCGGCCTTATCTCGCTGGCAGCAGCGTGACTTGCGTGCGCCCCAATAACTTTCTGAGGTCACCGTCAAACGTCACCAAGTGCTCACCCATCTGGATGACCGCTGCGGCCAGCCACGCATCGGGGATCGCATTTGCGACGAGTTTTTTTTCCATGCAGAGCTGCCGAAAAATCGGCCATTCTTCGCCTACTGCTGGCATATCGACACCAGGTACAGACAGCAGAACGTCGAGGAATTTCATGGCCTCTGGCATCGGTGCTGGGTGCGAAAATATTCTTGAATTTGTCACCAGCCGCAGAAAACTTGCCGTGACCAATGGCAATAACCGCAACCTTGCGCCTGACCTGCACGCCTTAACTGCCGCGTTCAACCAATCAATGGCCGGAACATGTTGCGGATGATCCGCCCTAAAAGCCGCGATCAAAACATTGACGTCAGGCGTCATGGTCGGCCGCATCGAGCATTGCTTTGTTGCTCAGTGGGTTAACACCAGCAACCAATCCACCGCGCCCTTTGAACACGGGCAATCTGACCGCTTTCACCTGTCGCGCTGGAACAGGTGTTCGCATTCGTAACTGCAAGCCTTCTTCGATCAGCCGTGTGAGGCTGGTTTGTTGGCGTGCCGCCATTGCCTTGGCATCGGCGAGTAGAGCGTCATTGATGTCGAGTGTGGTTTTCATATTTCAAATGGTACAGATTTCTGTATCACATGTAAATCATTGGGAATCTATCGACAACAGGCAAAAAAAACGCACCGGCAATAATTGCCGGTGCGTTTTTCTTTGTAATTCAAAGGGGTGGCGGTTTCAAGAAACGGACAGACCACGTTTTTCTGACAAACCCGCGCATCCAAGGGCGTTTCCAGCCACTTGTGCCTGAAACAACCCGCCAATACTTGTGTTTAGCCCTGTCGCGTTGCTCCGCCTGTCGACCGTTGATCGCAAATTCCAGCGTTGCAAATACCCAATTAGGGCATTACAATGCCCAGAATGGGTATCCTAAAAACAACATCGTGTAAGACTGCCGCGAAGCCATCGCCCGCGCGCGCCAAGCACGAAAGTGCGAAGCCGTCCGAGCCGATCACGTCCAGTTCTTCATCGCGCGCGATTTCGGGTGTGGCGTCCGCACTCTTTTCCACCACGCAGCAGCGCGTGCTGGGGTTGCTGTTCGGCCAGCCGGATCGCACCTTCTTCGCCACTGAAATCATCAGCCTCACGGGCGCGGGCTCAGGTGCGACGCAGCGTGAACTCGCGCGACTCGAAGCCGCAGGACTGGTAACGACCACACGCCTCGGTAACCAGAAGCACTATCAGGCGAACGCGGCGTCACCGATCTATGCAGAGCTGATCGGCATCATTGGCAAGACAGTCGGTATTGCCGAGCCGCTGCGCGCGGCGCTTGCCCCACTGACGAAAGGCATCCGCGCGGCGTTCGTGTATGGATCGATTGCGAAGCAGCGCGACACCGCCGGTAGTGATATCGACATCATGATCTTGGCGGACAAACTCTCGTATGCCGACGTTTACGCCGCACTTGAAGCCGCCGAGGCGCGCTTGCAGCGCCGCATCAGTCCGACCGTGCAAACACCTGCTGAATGGAAGAAGAAATTGTTGGCGAAGAATGCTTTTACCGTGAAGGTGAATGCACAACCGAAACTATTTTTGATCGGCGATGAGGCGTCTCTTGGCTAAACCGACCACGCCAATTCCTGAGCTGGAGAACCTCGCCAAGATCGGCAAGCTGAAGCGCGAGCCCGCATCTGCAACCGAGGCCTCCGGGTTGATCGCGTCAGGCACGGCGCGGCTGAAAGACGCACAGAACGCCAAACTCTCGTTCGAGAGCCGATTCGATCTCGCCTACAACGCAGCGCATGCGTTCGCGCTCGCGGCGCTTCGTTCACACGGTTACCGCTCGGACAATCGCTACCTCGTGTTTCAGGCATTACCACATACGGTTGGATTAGCTGCGGCGCATTGGCGGGTGTTGGCCAAAGCACACGAAAAGCGGAACCTCGCGGAGTACGAGGGACAATTTGAACCAGACGTGCAGCTGCTTGACGATTTGTTGGTCGCTGCGGACTTAGTGCGAGCGGTGGTAGCGGCAGGGAAGTGAAGCAATTAAAGGCAATTAACAGGCACGTTGACCTGCCCCCATCTACCGTACCAATGATTGCTAGAAAAGTCCGGTGTGGGTCGCGTTCTGCCTGCCTGAGCTGGGCACACTTTGATGGACAGCTCAACTGGCTGTTATTTTCTGTAATACGCCTATCAGCGTTATTTGGCTGGATTAATACGCCAATGAGAATAGTTATTCATAAAATACTTGCTTGATTCTCCGTTTCTTAGTATAAGTATGCTCAAGAGCGTATATAAGTGATATTGAATCGCGCAGGAGCGTACTAATGAACACATTACCCATTCCGCTGCCAGTCGAGCGCGCCATCTCCAAACTAGGGAAAGATATCTCTTTGGCCCGTCGACGACGGCACATTTCGCAGGCTTCCCTGGCTGAACGTATCGGCGCGTCGCACGACACGGTCGGGCGCATGGAAAAAGGCGATCCCCGCATCCAGTTCCACTACATCGCGCGTGCGCTGCATGTTTTCGGGGAGATCGATCGTCTGAATAAATTGCTGGATACCGGCGAGGACATGATCGGCCTTTCTCTCATGGATGAACAGTTGCCGCAGCGCGTGCGTACGCGCAAGCAGACTAAAGAATCGGGCGCATTGTGAAGGCTGGGCCTCTCAAAAAGGGAGTTGCCGTCTGCATCGGCCAGTCCGGTCAGCTTGTCGGTCAATTGACGTATGCCAAGGCAGGCGGGCGGGAATACTCGACATTTGCTTACGATAACGCGTGGTTGCAAGACCCTCTACGCTTCGAGGTGTCGCCTGAACTTCCGCTGACGACGAGTCACGTTGTCCGGCGCGCACCCTCCAAGGACGATTCTTGCTTTAATTTTGCACTGGCCGATACCGAACCGGACACTTGGGCCATCCGAGTGATTGCGCGCGCGCATGCCAGAGAACGGAAGACCAATCCGAATCTGCAGGCGCTGACAGCTTTCGATTACTTGAGTGCGGTGAACGATTTCAGCCGCATCGGCGCACTGCGCCTCAAGGACAGCGCAGGACGATTCTTGGGCGTCACCGAAGATGGCGGGCAGCCGACCCCAGTTCTTGTTGACCTACAGCATATATACGAAGCCAGCCGCGCCGTGGAAAGCGGTAAGGAGTCCGCAGCGGACCTGAAATACTTGCTCGGCAAGGGCACGTCCTTGGGCGGCATGCGACCCAAGTGTACGGTGCTGGAAGAAGACGGCACGCTCGCGCTCGGCAAGTTTCCAAGCATCGATGACGAGCGCAGCGTTACCCGTGCCGAAGTATTGGCACTACATCTGGCCGCGCGGGCGGGCATTGATGCCGCCACGGGCAGGGTGGTGTTGGTAAACAAGACACCGGTCGCCGTTATCCGCCGGTTCGATCGCACTCCAGAACATGCCCGGATCCACTATTTATCGGCCGCATCGATGCTGCAGGCCGAGCGAAACGAAGAGCGCGCATACACCGAAGTGGCGGACATCATCCGCGCAAAGTGCGCAAACCCTACCGAAGACGTGCAACAGTTATGGCGCAGGCTGGTGTTTAACCTGCTGATTACCAATGTGGACGATCATCTGCATAACCTAGGCTTCTTATATGCAGGCCAGAGCAAGTGGCGTCTGGCCCCCGGCTTTGACGTAAATCCTTTCCCAGACAAAGACCGGGAATCCAAGACTTGGCTCAGTGAGGACACAGGGCCCATCACGTCGTTATCGATGCTCATGGAGCAAGCAGCCTACTTCAGTCTGACGCCCCCCGCAGCCTTGAAGATATTGGCTGTGATCCACGCGGCTGTGCAGGATTGGCGCGCCGTGGCCTTGGGCTCTGGCGTAGGAATGCATACAAAAGAGCTCAAAGATTTTGCGCCGGCCTTCGAACACGCCGACATGGACGCCGCGCGTGTCCTGCTCGCCTGAAAACGGAATCAAGTGTCAGGGTCGCGTTTTGATTGTGAGGACGCAACATCAAATACCAAAAGTGTAAGCAGCGCGCGCGTTTCCGGGCAGTTTTGCTCCAAAAAGCG
>JBCKPN010000033.1:0-19773 GCA_038901695.1 Usitatibacteraceae bacterium | reverse complement strand
GGGACGAGGTCAACGAAATCATCACCGCCGCGAATGTGTACACGGCCAAGACCTATGGCCCGGATCGCGTCATCGGCTTTTCGCCGATTCCGGCCATGAGTATGGTCAGCTACGCCGCTGGCTCGCGCTACTTGTCGTTGATCGGTGGCGTGTGCATGAGTTTCTACGACTGGTACTGCGACCTGCCACCGGCCAGCCCACAAGTCTGGGGCGAGCAAACCGATGTGCCGGAATCGGCTGATTGGTACAACAGCACTTTCATCATTGCCTGGGGCAGCAACGTGCCGCAAACGCGCACGCCGGACGCGCACTTTTTTACCGAGGTGCGCTACAAGGGTGCCAAGACCGTGGCCGTCACGCCCGATTATTCCGAGGTCGCCAAGCTCGCCGATATCTGGATGCACCCCAAGCAGGGCACCGACGCTGCGGTGGCGATGGCGATGGGTCATGTGGTGCTGCGTGAGTTTTTCTTCGGGGAAGCAAGCGCTGCGCTGCCCGCAGGGCGTTCAACGTATTTTGACGATTACGCGCGCCGCTATACCGATTTGCCGATGTTGGTCATGCTCAAGGAAAAGCAACTTGCCGATGGCAGCATGACGCTGGTGCCAGATCGCTATGTGCGCGCCAGCGACTTCAATGGGCATCTGGGCCAAGCCAATAATCCGGAGTGGAAAACAGTCGCATTTGATACCAGCGGGAAAGTGGTGCTGCCGAATGGCTCCATTGGCTTTCGCTGGGGCCCGGAGGGTCGTGCGGACGTTGGCAAGTGGAACCTTGAGGACAAGGAAGCGCGTCATGCGAGTGACGTAAAACTAAAGCTCTCGGCGATCGAAGACGATCCGCAGGCGCATGAGATTGTCGATGTGGCATTCCCGTATTTCGCCGGCATCGCCACGCCGCATTTCTCATCCAACGAGCAACAGGGCGACGTGAATCGCGCCAAGGTACCCGCCGTCAGAATTCGCCTTGGCAAGGAAGGGGAGGAGCGCGACGCCATCGTCGCGACTGTGTTTGATCTGCAAGTCGCGCAGTACGGCATTGACCGAGGCTTGGGGTCGGGTGCCAAAAACTACGACGATAACGCCGCCTACACACCGGCATGGCAGGAGTCGATCACCGGTGTGCCGCGTGAACAGTTGATTACGGTCGCGCGGCAGTTTGCCGATAACGCTCACAAGACCCACGGTAAGTCGATGGTGATTATCGGTGCGGCCATGAACCACTGGTATCACTCAGACATGAACTATCGCGGCGTCATCAATCTCTTGATGATGTGCGGCTGCGTTGGAAAAAGTGGTGGCGGTTGGGCGCACTACGTCGGGCAAGAGAAGCTGCGCCCGCAGACCGGCTGGACTGCGCTCGCCTTTGCGCTCGACTGGATTCGCCCGCCGCGGCAGCAAAATAGCACCAGTTTTTTCTACGCCCATACCGATCAATGGCGCTACGAGAAATTAGGGATGGAGGAGGTGCTGTCGCCGCTGGCCGACAAGGAGCGCTACGGCGGCAGCATGATCGACTACAACGTGCGCGCCGAACGCATGGGGTGGCTGCCGTCAGCACCGCAACTACAGACTAACCCGCTGCAGGTGGTGAAGGATGCCGCAGCGGCCGGTATGGAGCCGAAAGACTACGCAGTCAAGGCGCTGCGCGACGGCACACTCAAGATGAGCTGCACTGATCCCGATCACCCGAACAACTGGCCGCGCAATCTGTTTGTGTGGCGCGCCAATTTGCTCGGATCGTCCGGCAAGGGGCACGAGTACTTTCTAAAACACCTGCTCGGCACCAGCAACGGCGTGCAGGGCAAAGACCTGGGCCGCGAGGAAGCAAAACCGACCGAAGTTGTTTGGCACGAGCACGCGCCGGAAGGCAAGCTCGACTTGCTGGTGACGCTCGACTTTCGCATGAGCACCACGTGTCTGTATTCAGACATCGTGCTGCCAACCGCCACCTGGTACGAGAAAAACGATCTCAACACCAGCGACATGCATCCCTTTATTCACCCGCTGTCCACAGCGGTCGATCCGGCGTGGCAGAGTCGCAGCGACTGGGACATCTACAAGGGATTTGCCAAGAAATTCAGCGAAGTGTGTGTCGGTCACCTCGGCGTCGAAAAAGAGATTGTGCTCATCCCGCTGATGCACGACACGCCCGGCGAACTTGGGCAACCCTTTGAAGTGCGTGACTGGAAGCGCGGCGAGTGTGACCTTATCCCCGGCAAGACGGCACCACAAATCACGCTCGTTGAGCGCGACTATCCGAACGTCTACAAACGCTTTACCGCGCTCGGGCCGTTGATGAACAAGATCGGCAACGGTGGCAAGGGCATCACCTGGAACACGCAGACGGAGGTCAAGCAACTGGGCGAGCTCAATGGGCTGACGCGTGAGGAAGGCGTCAGCAAAGGGATGCCGCGCATCGACACCGACATTGACGCCTGCGAAGTCGTGCTCCAGCTCGCACCCGAGACCAACGGGCACGTTGCGGTAAAGGCGTGGCAAGCGCTGTCGAAGGTAACCGGACGCGAGCACGCGCATTTGGCGCTGCACCGCGAAGACGAAAAAATTCGCTTTCGTGATATTCAAGCGCAACCGCGCAAGATCATCAGCTCCCCCACTTGGAGCGGCATCGAGAGTGAAACCGTCAGCTACAGCGCGGGCTATACCAACGTTCACGAGTTAATTCCGTGGCGCACTTTGACTGGCCGCCAGCAGTTCTATCAGGATCACCCGTGGATGATCGCCTTTGGCGAGAATCTGTCGACTTACCGGCCGCCGGTGGATCTAAAAACGACTGGCGCGATTCACAACATGCGCAGCAACGGCAATCCGGAAATATTGCTTAACTTCATCACGCCGCACCAGAAGTGGGGCATCCACTCGACCTTCACCGATAACCTGATGATGCTCACGCTCAGTCGCGGCGGACCGATCATCTGGCTCAGTGAGGAGGATGCCAAGAACGCCGACATCGTCGACAACGACTGGGTGGAGCTGTTTAACGTCAACGGTGCAATTGCCGCGCGCGCGGTGGTCAGTCAGCGCGTCAACCCGGGCATGGTGATGATGTATCACGCCCAAGAAAAAATCGTCAATACACCGGGAGCCGAGATCACCGGTGTGCGAGGTGGTATTCACAACTCGGTGACGCGCATTGTGTTGAAGCCGACGCACATGATCGGCGGTTATGCACAGTTGTCGTACGGCTTCAACTACTACGGCACCATCGGCACCAATCGTGATGAATTCGTCGTCGTGAGAAAAATGAAAAACATCGACTGGCTCGACACACCAGTGGCCAGCGAACGCATCGCACTGGTGCAAGCGCAAGGAGAGAACGCATGACCCCCCAAGCTCACATTCGTTCGCGACTGCTGTCATCTGTCTTCTGTCCTCCGGCCTCCGGCCTCTGTCCTCTGTCCTCTGATCCGGAGGTCGTATGAAAATCCGCGCACAAATCGCCATGGTGTTGAACCTGGACAAGTGCATTGGCTGCCACACCTGTTCGGTGACGTGCAAGAACGTCTGGACTAGTCGGCCGGGGATGGAATACGCCTGGTTTAACAATGTCGAGACCAAGCCTGGCATCGGCTACCCGAAGGAGTGGGAAAACCAGGACAAGTGGAATGGCGGCTGGATACGCAAAACCGACGGTACCATCCAACCCCGGCAAGGCGGCAAGTGGAAATTGCTGATGAAGATTTTTGCCAATCCCAATCTGCCGGAAATCGACGACTACTACGAGCCGTTCACATTCGACTACGACCATCTGCAAAGCGCGCCGGAAATGAAGGCGAGCCCAACCGCACGACCACGCAGCCTGATTACCGGCAAGCAAATGGACAAGATCGTTTGGGGGCCGAACTGGGAGGAGTTGCTCGGCGGTGAATTCAGCAAACGTAGCGCGGACAAGAATCTCGACGGATTCGACGCCGCACAAAAGGCCATGGTTGGCGAATTCGAAAACACCTTCATGATGTATTTGCCGCGCCTGTGCGAGCACTGCCTCAATCCGGCGTGCGTGGCGAGTTGCCCGTCAGGTTCAATCTACAAGCGCGAGGAGGACGGCATTGTGCTGATCGATCAGGACAAATGCCGTGGTTGGCGCATGTGTGTGTCCGGCTGCCCCTACAAGAAAATTTATTACAACTGGAAAAGCGGCAAGGCCGAAAAATGCATCTTCTGCTATCCGCGCATTGAAGCGGGGCAGCCGACGGTGTGCAGCGAGACTTGTGTCGGACGCATTCGCTATCTCGGCGTGATGCTCTACGACGCGGATCGAATTGCAACAGCGGCGAGTGTCGAACACGACCGCGACCTGTATCAGGCACAACTGGACATTTTCCTTGACCCTAACGATCCGAAGGTGATCGAACAGGCGCGGCGAGATGGCATTCCCGACGCGTGGCTGGAAGGCGCACGCAACAGTCCGGTGTACAAAATGGCGGTGGAATGGAAAGTCGCGCTGCCACTGCACCCAGAGTACCGCACACTTCCCATGGTCTGGTATGTGCCGCCGCTGTCGCCGATCACAGCGGCAGCCAATGCCGGACACCTGGGTGCCAATGGCGAAATTCCCGATGTCCATCAACTGCGCATCCCCATCAAGTACTTGGCGAATTTGCTGACCGCAGGCGACACCAAGCCGGTAAAGCGCGCGCTTGAACGCATGCTGGCGATGCGAGCGTATCAACGCGCCAAGCACGTCGAGGGCCGCACCAACCTCGCCGTACTAGAGCAGGTTGGGCTTACCGAGCACGAGGTGGAAGACATGTACCACGTGATGGCGATTGCGAATTACGAAGACCGTTTTGTCATTCCCAGCACCCACCGTGAATACGCGGAGAACACCTTTAACGTGCGCGGCGGTTGCGGCTTCTCGTTCGGTAACGGCTGCTCCGAGGGGACGACGGAAACCAGCCTGTTTGGCGGCGAGAAGCGGCGCACCATTCCCATCAAAGCGTTGGTGTAGCCATGTTTACTGCCACCATCCCCAACATGTCGTTGACACTGCGCGTGCTGGCGCGGCTGCTGAGCTACCCGGACGCCGCGTTGCGCCAGCATATGGACGAGCTGCGCGAGGCGCTGCGGCGCGAGCACGCGGTGAGTGCCACGCGGTTAACGGAGCTCGATGCGCTCATGACCAACATCGAGCGCCAAACGGCAATCGATGCCGAAGCCGACTATGTGCAGTTGTTCGATAGCGGGCGTCGCACGTCACTGCATCTGTTCGAGCACGTTCACGGCGATTCACGCGACCGAGGGCCGGCCATGATTGATCTGGCCCAAACCTTCGAGAAGGCCGGCTTGTTTCTTGCGGAAGGCGAGATGCCGGATCACCTTCCCGTTGTGCTCGAATACGCATCCACCCAGCCAGCACTTGAAGCGCGCGAATTTCTCGGCGAGATGGCGCACATCTTTAACGTTATTTTCAATGCGTTGGATGGTCGGCGCAGTGCCTACGCCGCCGTCCTAGGCGCGCTGATTGAGCTGGCCGGCGAAACGCCGCGACCGGTGTCCATCGCCGACGAAGAGCCGCTCGACGTTACTTGGGCCGAGCCCGCCGCATTCGATGGCTGCGCCTCGAAGGGGCAGTCGCGACCCGGACAGCCACAACCGATTCACATCGTGCGCACCAACGCCAGCAAAGGAGTTCGGATATGAATAGCACGCCGACGTTTCTGCATAATTTTTTGTTCAACGTCTATCCCTATATCTGTCTCACGGTTTTTTTGATGGGGAGTCTTGCTCGCTTTGATCGCGATCAGTACAGCTGGAAAAGCGACTCATCGCAAATGCTGCGCACCGGCACGCTGCGCTGGGGCAGCAACCTGTTTCACATTGGCATCTTGTTTCTGTTGGTCGGGCATACCGTCGGTCTGCTGACACCGCACTGGGTGTACGAGCCGTTTATTACGCCGTCGCAAAAGCAACTCGTGGCCGTCGTCGCCGGTGGCGTCGCGGGCGTGGTGTGCTTTGTCGGCTTGACGCTGTTGCTGCACCGGCGCCTGTTTGATGCGCGCATCCGCCTGACCAGCCATCGCACCGATCTGGCCATCCTGATTATTTTCTGGGTGCAGCTCACGCTCGGGCTGATTACCTTGCCCTATTCGCTGGAACATCGCGACGGCAGCGTGATGCTGGTGTTGTCGAGCTGGGCGCAAAACATCATGACCTTCCAACCCAATGCCGACGCATTGGTTGCCGTGGGCTGGCCATTCAAAGTGCACATGGTGCTGGGCATGACCATTTTCCTGCTGTTTCCGTTCAGCCGACTGGTGCATGTGTGGAGCGGCTTGGCGTCAGTGTTCTATGTGCTCCGACCTTATCAACTGGTACGCTCGCGACGACTCAACCTGCCGCTAGATCACAATCTGCCCGACAGCAGCGCGCTGCCAAAGTGACAGCGGCGGCAGTCGGTCTTCGGCGCAAATTCAATTCGATGCAACATCGGTAACGAGGATTTCATCATGCAACAAGGATGTGGAACAGGGCAGTGTGGCTGCGCCGAGGCAATGCCAACCGTCGTTGCGGACGGTGGCGTTGCGACGGCGGCCGTCAACGGCGTCGCGTTGCATCGCCTGGGTGATCGTCCGGATGACGATCAACTGCGCCAACGCGCCCATAGCGAGTTGCTGCGGCAAGAGGCGATTCGGGTGGGTTTGCTGGCCCCCGATGATGTCGTGACCGTCGACGGCATTCAAAGCGAGGCCGCGTCTGATGCAATTGAGCGCCTGCTTTCGCAAACGCTGGTGCTGCCGACACCCGACGAAGCTGCTGGTCGGCGTTACCTCAAATCCAATCCGGCGCGCTTTCAGCATGGAGAGCGCGTTCATGCACGCCACATTCTGTTTGCGGTCACGCCCGGTACAAATGTGGTGGCACTGCGCAACCGCGCTGAAGCGGCGCTACTGGAGGCGCGCTGTCGAGATGCCGAAGCGCCGACAAAATTTGTCGCGCTCGCGGCCGAGCTGAGTAATTGCCCGAGCGGCGCGAATGGGGGCGATCTGGGATGGTTGACCGAGGACGCATGCGCGCCAGAATTTGCGCGCGAAATTTTCGGGCACACCGATGTCGGTGTGCTGCCGCGTCTGGTGCATAGTCGGTTCGGGCTGCACGTGGTCGAGGTGCTGGCACGCGAGGCGGGTGCACCGCAGACGTTCACCGCAGTGCGGGGCGCGGTCGAGCAAGCGCTGCAACAGCAAAGCTACATCACGGCCGTGCGCCAGTATTTGCAATTGCTTGCCGCCGAGGCGCGCATCGATGGGGTGCAACTCGATTGCGCAGACTCGCCGCTGGTGCAGTGAGCAGACTATCGCCACACGCCGCGCTACCGGGGACACCACGTTGAACGACTCAAAGCCTGATGAACTGCTGCAACGGTTGCGCCGCTTTCATGACCACTATTTTCCCGCCAGCGCGGCGCAGTTCCAATCTCTGGTTGAGAATGGACAGCATCCAAGCATCCTCTTTATTGGCTGTTCGGATTCGCGCCTAGCGCGGAGCATAGTGGTGACGGGCCGTATGCGCCCTACGCGGATCAGATAGATGCCGGGGTGCGCGAATCGGGCACCACCGGGCGCTGAGATTGACTAACCGAGATTGACGATCAGAAAGCCGCATGGGCACCTCTAAAAATGCAATCAAGCCGATGATGGCAAGGCGCAAAGTCGCGAAAAAGCGCAGCGTACATGTAGTACATGAGCATTTTGAGCGGCTTTGCAACGCCGCCAGCGCGGCTTCAGTGAATTTTTAGAGGTGCCCGCATGACTGAACTATCCCCCAACGTGAAGCACGGCGCGTCGATAACAACACTGCCACCGCAAGACATCAGTGCTGAAATCCTGCTCGAAAAATATGCCAAGAGTGTAGAGCGCAGCGTGGCCGATGTGGAGTATCGCGTCGCCGTCGCGCTCGCCGAAGCGGAACCGGCCGACCGGCGTGCCCATTGGACGCAGCAGTTCCTCAAGGCGCTCCGTGATGGTTTCATCCCGGCTGGTCGCATTCAGTCGGCCGCAGGTACGTCGCTGTCGGCGACGCTCATCAATTGCTTTGTGCAACCGGTGGGTGATTCGATCACCGCGACCAACGATGGTCATCCCGGAATTTATACGGCGCTCGCTGAAGCGGCTGAGACCATGCGTCGCGGCGGCGGTGTCGGTTATGATTTTTCACGCATCAGACCGCGCGGTGCTGCGGTTGCGGGCACGCAGTCGGTCGCCTCCGGCCCGGTCTCATATATGCGCGTGTTTGACCGCTCTTGCGAAACCGTCGAGTCGGCGGGATCTCGACGCGGTGCACAGATGGGCGTGTTGCGTTGCGATCATCCCGACATTGAGGAGTTCATCCACGCCAAGGACACGGGCGATCTGTCCAACTTCAATATTTCGGTTGCGGTCACGGATGCCTTTATGCATGCGGTTATCAATGACCAGACAGTCGCATTGCTGCACAGCGCGCAACCCGGAGCGAAGGAAATGGCCGCCGGAGCGTATCAACTCAACACGGATGCGGGCGGCTTGTGGGTGTATCGGCAAGTCGCTGCTCGCGAATTGTGGACGCAGATCATGCGCTCGACTTACGACCATGCCGAGCCGGGCGTGTTGTTTCTCGATCACATCAACCGCGACAACAACTTGTCGTACTGCGAGAACATCGCGGCGACCAACCCGTGTGCCGAGCAGCCGCTTCCACCTTACGGATGTTGTTGTCTGGGCTCGATCAATCTCGCCCGGCTGGTGCGCGACCCGTTTACGGCGGATGCACGGTTCGATGAGGCGGCCTTCGTCGAGCTGGTGCGTGTCGCGGTGCGCATGCTCGACAACGTGCTCGACGTGACCGTCTGGCCGTTGCCGCAACAGCAGCAAGAGGCGATGAGCAAGCGCCGCATCGGGCTGGGGTTCACTGCGCTTGGCGACGCGTTGATCATGCTCGGTCTGCGTTACGACGGCGCCGAGGCACGTGCCGCTGCGGCACGCATCAGCGAAATCATGCGTGATTCCGCGTACAACGCGTCGGTCGACTTGGCAAAAGAGCGCGGCGCATTTCCGCTGTTCAGCGCCGATATGTATTTGAGTGCGCCGACGTTTGCGTCGCGGCTGCCAGCCAACCTGAAGGCGGCGATTCGCGAGCACGGCATTCGCAACTCGCACCTGCTGTCGATCGCACCCACCGGCACCATTAGTCTGGCGTTCGCCGATAACGCGAGCAATGGCATCGAGCCGGCGTTCAGTTGGCGCTACCTGCGCAAAAAGCGCATGCCGGATGGCACGACCAAAGAATATGCCGTCGAAGACCATGCATGGCGACTGTTTCATCATTTGCGAGGTGCTGAACACGCCGACGAGCCGCTGCCAAACGCGTTTGTGACGGCCTTGGAGATGAGCGCACAAGCGCATGAAGCAATGGTTGCGGCGGTGGCACCCTACATCGATACCTCGATTTCCAAGACCGTCAATGTGCCCGAGGATTACCCTTATGCACAGTTTCAAGACCTGTACATCGATGCGTGGCGATCGGGTCTCAAAGGTCTTGCAACCTACCGTCCCAACGCGGTGCTCGGATCGGTGTTGACCACCCATGCCTCGGCGGCAACGCTCGACGGTCACGCGGTTGAAGTGGTCAACCAACGTCTGGCGGTTTCACGTCTGACCACCCCGGTGTTGTCATCGTTGCGCTGGCCGGGGCGGCCTGATTTGCCCGCGGGCAACCCGGCGTGGACCTACATGATTCGATACCCCTTCGGTGAGTTTGCGTTGTTCGTCGGCGAAATCGTTGGCGAGGCGGATGGCAAGACGCGTCCATTTGAAGTGTGGGTGAACGGTGCCGAGCAACCGCGCGGTCTTGGTGCGCTGGCAAAGACTTTGTCGATGGACATGCGTGCCAATGATGTGGCGTGGTTGCAGCTCAAACTCGATGCGCTCGCCACCGTGGCAGAAGAGCACGCGTTTGAAATGCCGATGCCGCCGCACGGACAGCCACGGTTGTTTCCAGGTGTCGTTGCTGCCACGGCTGCCGTGATTCGCTGGCGCTGCGAAATGTTGAACGCGTTGCCCGAGGCTGAGGCGCGTGCCAACGCGCCGACCCCGGTCATCGATGCCATGTTCAGTCGCGACGAGCCGGAGACCGGGCCTTTGGGCACCATCGCCTGGACGGTCGATATTGATCATCCGGCGGCTGGCGAAAAATTTTCTGTCACGCTCAAGGAAGTCACATTGCCCGATGGCGAAGGTGGCGTCACCACGCGCCCATGCGCGCTGGGGCTTTCCGGCAACTATCCGCGTGCGCTCGACGGGCTGGCGCGCCTGCTGTCGCTCGACATGCGTGTGATCGATCCGGCGTGGATTGGCATGAAGCTGCGAAAGCTGTTGAATTACGCGGAGCCACTGGGAGAGTTCCGGGCACCGATTCCCGCCGCGTCTGCGGGCGCGCGGCGGCAACAGCTCTGGCCATCAACCGTGGCATACATGGCACGGCTGATCATCCACCGCTACGCGATGCTCGGCGTACTCGATGAGGCGGGATTTCCAATCCGCGACATGGGCGTGTTGCAAACTGCGCTAGATACGCCGCAGGAACGGGATGCATCAAAAACCTTGCCAGGAAAACGCTGCCCGGAGTGTGGCAACCTGACAATGATTCACCGCGACGGCTGCAATTTTTGCACCGCCTGCGGCTATATGGGACAGTGCGGGTAGCGTTCTGCGTGCCTAATCGTGGCCAGCACGAGACGCTGCAACACGTAGTGGAAGAAACGAAAACGCCCAAGGGGCGGGCAGTTTCAGGCAAAAACGGCTGAAACAGCGCGTCAATAAACGAGTTTATAGTGTTGGCATGACGCTCAGTGCCAGCATGCGTTTAGCGTCCTCCAAAATCATGGCACCCGCCCACTGACGCATCGTTTGACTCCGTTGCGGGCTCAACCCGGATAACCTCCACGTCAAAAAGCAGGTGTTTGCCGGCAAAGCGATGGTTGCCGTCGAGCATGGCACCGCGTTCCGTCAGGGCGAGAACTTTCAAGTTGAATTTCCCCGTACTGCCCCCGGGGGACAGGTCCATGCCGGGCTGGATGTCGAGATTGGCCGGCAGGTTTTCGCGCACAGCTTCAAAAACCAGTTCTGGCCGATAGGGCCCGTAGGCCTGCTCGGGGGAGAGCTCTAGGCGTCCTTGAAAGCCGACCTCCTTTCCCCTGAGTTTGTCTTCCAGACCGGCGATCAGCTGTTGCTTGCCGCAAACAAACACTAGAGGCTTGCTGCCATCATCGAGCACTTCTGCGGCCGGGTCGGTCACCCGACACCGCAATGTCACCCGGCTACCATCGGTAATTTGCGTATTCATCATTGTGTAATTCCTTGCTCAGTCGTGGCATGTCTTCTCAGCGCCTTTTGCCAAATCGTGAGCGCGTGATCTTCCAGGCGAACCAAAGCCACACGAGGGACAAAAGGCCACTGCAAGCTGCTGCAGTGCCTCCATCAGGGCAGTGCCACCCGACGCCGGTCGGCTTGCACTCAGGTGTGCCGCGATCGCACTGCGCTCCCCCGCAGCCAGCGGTGCATTGTTCAAGAGCTGCATGCGCAAGATGACGATCTCCCATCCAATCCGGTTGTGCCGCTGATTCGCGAAATGGTCTTCAACATGACACAAGGTGCAGCGTGTCCGGGTTAGTCGTACCGGGTAGGGAAGAGCCTCTCAGGCGGC
Source organism: Usitatibacteraceae bacterium (assembly GCA_038901695.1). GTDB lineage: Bacteria > Pseudomonadota > Gammaproteobacteria > Burkholderiales > Usitatibacteraceae > UKL13-2. Next base: position 8,077 of record JBCKPN010000033.1, on the reverse strand, counting down.
TTTTTCAGCGGCCAGGCGCTGCACCGCAAGTTCCTCTTGCTGTCTTTGCAGTTGCGCTTCCTTTTGCAGATCCGTTTCGAATTCAGCTTGCAGTTGCTTGCGCTCTTTCTCTGAGCGTACAAAAGTTTGGGGGCTGTACTCCGCCGGGTCAATGTCGGCGAGTCCTAGCTGAGTCACCAGCCAACCCATCAGGGACAAGAATACCAACAGCCGACCCAGGCGCATCTTTTCGCAATGGTCCTACTTCCGTCATCGTGGCTCAGGGGGTGTTTTGGCGGTCAAGGCCCAGCGCCTCGTTGCGCTTGTCCAGAGCCACTGCCAGGTGATCGGTGCTGAGTCCCTGCTCGCGCAGTTTGCGCTCGATGTCCGCCATGTCTTCCGGTGTAATCCCCTTGCTGGCATATTTATGCCGGTCTTTGTCCATTGCCACATCAACGGGGTTTTTGGGTAGGACCCAATCCGGGTTGACTGCTGCGTCGCGCGCCACGGCGGTGGCGAGAATGCGCACCAGCGGCAGATAGGGGTTGGCCTTGAGTTCGAGATCCCGGCCAGCTTTTTCGATTGCAGACTCAAACATCGGGATCCAGCGCCGGAAGAAGGTGTGCAGAAAATGGCTGGCGGCTTTTTCTGCTTCCGAATCGGGGTTGCCGCTTTCCAGTGCTTGCGCGGCACGCCCGTACAACAAGGAAACAAACTCAAGCTGTACCGACACATGATCCGGCAGATCCTTGAAATGATCGCCGCGTTCGACGCCGTAGTGGCGGTAAAAAAGCTCGATCTCGGTGACGGTGCCGCCCATCATGGTGCCATCCAGGGGATGGCAGACATTGAGCGTTGCCTCTTGCGGGGGCTGAAGGAACATGCGGCTGTATTCCACCAGTAATTCTTCGTGACTCGACAGCTTCGACAGGGCGGCGCGCAACGCATCGAGCTGGGTCTCAATGCCGTAAGTCAGGGAGCGATCGAGGTCCGCCAGATCATCCGCCAGATAGTTGACCATGGCCAGGTAGCGCTCTTGCGTCTGCGGCGTGAGGAAGGACTGGGCCAGGGTCAGATAAAACTCGCTTCGCTCCCGCATCACGGAGGGGGTCAGGGGGTCGCTCAGGTTGGTCATGGTGGCTTCCGGAAAGTGGAAAAAATCGCCGGAGAAGAGTGATCTCCCCCGGCGATTCTGGCTAGGCTTGGTGGCAAAACATCGGCTATTTATCGTCGGGCGCCGCCGCCAGGTTCAGCATTTTCTCGCCGAGTGCCCAGCCTGCAAACACAAGGGAGAACGCCATCAGCGTGATCATCCACTCGGTGGCGGAGGGTGTGTAGCTGATCAAACCCTGGACCCAGGCACCCTTGAACAATGGCACCAACTGACCGCCGATGACGAACTCGTAGCGCCCGATGAACATGGCCACAATGGTTGCCACGGCCGCCACCACCTGCATGGTGCCGACAGCGCGCATGGCCGGGTTGATCATGATGACGAAGGCTCCCACCAGGGCGATCACTTCGATCATGAACCAGGGCGAAGTCACCATCGCGCCCACCACCTCGAAGCCTTCGGCATTGGTCCACAGGCCGTTGACTGTGCGAAACAGCAGGGACACCAGGTAAATGCCCAGAGTGGCCGCAAACAGCTTGGGCAGGGAACCCGTCATGACGCTGCGCACTTTTTCCGGCATCGCCTTGTCGTCCATGCCATAGGTCAGTTGGTTGATCAGCACGGCAAAGGCCACGCCGATTACCGCGCCGCAGGCCAAGAACAGCAATGGCACTTCGGCGCCGAACCAGGCCGGGCGCATGGCCATGAGGCCAAAAGCCGAGCCCAATGTGCCCAGGGCCAGCACCTCGACGACGAACCCGGCTTTGGTCAGCCCTTCGCCGCTCCAGTTACCGCCATGCATCTTGGTGAACTTGAAGGCTAGGAGCACCAGGCAGATGGAGTAGAAAATACCCATCCACACCATGGCCGAAGCAGGCTGGAAGTTGAGGGGAACCGCCCACAACATGCGAAACGGATGCCCCATTTCCAGTGCCAGGGTGGCAAATGCTGCCACCAGGGTAACGATGGACAGCCAAGTGCAACGCTTGATCAGCGGCGCATACTGCCTGGCACCAAACATCGCGGCCATCGCCGCGACCATGGCAAGCCCGGTGGAGGCCATTGAAAGGAACACATAGGTCACTATCAGCAGACCCCAGGTCACGCCGGCGCTGTCGGTGTTGAACGAAGCATGGCCACTGCTTATCAGGTTGGTGAAAGCGAAGGCCAGGCTGACGAGCAGCGCGGCCCCGCTGGCCATCATGATGGTATTTACCAGGCCTAGCGCTTGAGTTTGTGTCGTCATGATTCATTCTCCTTATGCTTTGTCTTTGCTGCTGCGGCCACCCGGAATCACGGTACCCCCTGCTGCACCGGCACCGGTCACGTAGTACACCTGCGGCTTGTTGCCGGTGTGCTCCAGCAGCCGCGTGCCCTTCTTGGCCGCAATGATCCGGTTGACCTCGGAGTTGGGATTGTCCAGGTCGCCAAAGTAACGCGCCGTGGGCGCACAGGTCCGCACGCAGGCGGGCACAAACTCACGCAGGGCCGGATCGTCGTTGGAAAGATTGACCGTACCCTTGGGGGCCTTGCTGATCTTGTGATAGCAGAAATTGCATTTGGAGACGACGCCGCTGGGCTGAATGCCAATACCCTTGGTGTTGTCCTGCTGCGGCCCCTTGTAAGGCGGGTTCCAGGTGAGGTCGCCGTCGCCCTTGAACACATCCTTCACATTGGGCTCGATCAGCGGTTTTTCGTCGGTGTAGAAGCGCACGCCGTAAGGGCAGGCGATCATGCAGTACTTGCAGCCGATGCACTTGTTCCAGTCGACCAGCACCACGCCGTCTTCGGTCTTGTAGGTGGCCTTGGTCGGGCACACGGTCACGCACGAGGGGTTCTCGCACTGCATGCACGGGCGCGGGATCCACTTCATCTGCGCGTTCGGGTACTTACCCTCGGTGTAGAACAGCACATCCTGCCAGCTCTCCCCTGGCAGACGGTTGTTCTCCATCTGGCAGGCCGTGGTGCACGCCTGGCAGCCCGTGCATTTTTCCAGGTCAATAACCATTCCCCATTTAGCCATGTCGGTTTCTCCTTAAGCTTTTTCGATCGACACCATGCCGGTGTAGTAACTGGCCAGTCCCGAGAGCGGATCCGACTGGTTGGCGGTGATTTCTCCGGAATGCCCCGGTCCCCGCCCCTTGGCCCAGCGCCCCTGCGCCCAGTGTCCATGCGCAAAGGGCAGCACCAACGTGTCGGGCCGCGCGCCCTCTGTGAGGCGCGCATAGGCCTCGATGGTGCCAAGCGCCGACTTGATCCTCACCTTGTCGTTGTTCCTGATGCCCTTGGCCTTGGCGGTCTGCGGATTGATCTCCAGGTAAACCGTGGTGCGCCCGCCCACCGACGGTTGTTGCAGCGCGATGGCGTGGGGGATGTTGGCGCTGCGGCCTTCCGCGTTCATCGCCGTCTTCGGCGTGATGAAATGCAGGTCGCCGCCGCCGGTGTACTTGGCCGGGATGTACTGCGGGAAGCCAGTCTGCTCCAGCGTAACGCCAAGTTTCTTGTTGATGAACGCGTCGGTGTCCTTCTTCTGGAGCTCCATCACGTCCTTGCCATCCGCCGTCTTCATGTAGCTGCCATCGGGCGCCTTCTTTTTCCCCATGACGTTGCCGCGCAGCAGGTTGGAGTTGAACTCGAACTTGCCGGAGATGGTCTTGAACAGCTTGTACTTCACGTCCGCCTCCGTCATCGGTTTGGCGTAGGCCTTGCCGTCCCACTCGAAGAACTCGCCGCGAATCTGGCGGAAGGCGTAGGGCGTCTTGAACCACACGCCCTTCTGCTTCCATGACTCGAAGCTGTTGACGCCGTTGCTGCCCGGCTTGGCCTCGAAGCCCTTGGCCAGCGCCCGCACCAAGTTCTCGTGGTTGCCCAGCGCCTTGTAGTACTCGGCCATCGGCCCCTTCATGCGCTTGCCGATCTCGATGATGATGTCGGCAAAATCGCGCGTGTCGTAGAGCGGCTTGATGGCCGGGGTGCGCAGGTGCGCCTGCGGGTAGCCGTGGATCGGTTGGTCGGCGCACACCTGAAGACGCTCAAGGTAGGTGTGCTCGGGCAGGACGAGGTCGGCGTACATGTTGGTCTCGTCCGGGTAGGGCGAGGTGCCGATGATGAAGATGTCCTTCAGCGCCTCTTCCCAGACCTTGCAGTCCGGCGCGGTGAAAATTGGGTTGGTCATGTTGAACAGCATCGTGTCGAGCTTGTAGGGCTTGCCGGCAAGATGGTTTTTGGCGATGTCCTGCATGCCGTTCTTGGCCAGCGGCAAGTCGGGTCCCTTGACCAGGTCAATGCGCGGCTTCTTGCGGTCATCCGACTTGGCGTAGTCGTCCTTGAACTCGTTGTAATCCACCGGCAGCTTGCCATACGGGGCGCCCGAATGGTGCATGACGCCACCCTCGGCAAAGTTCGCCCCGACCAGCGCGTTCAAGGCGTTGACGGCCATGCAGTTGTAGGTACCGTTGGAGTGCGAGCCCGGCCCGCGCTCCTGGATCACCATCGCCGGGCGCGTGGTGCCGAATTCGCGCGCCACGGTGACGATGTCCTTCGCGGCCACGCCGGTGATGTCGGCGGCCCATTTCGGCGTCGCGCTCTTCACCACCGTGTCCCACCATTCCACCAGCCCTAGGGTCCATTTCTCGTTGAAGGCGCCCGGAGGCGTGGGGAGCACCACCGTCTTGGCACCCTTTCCCTTTACCGGTGCCGCCGCAGCGGCGGTTGCGGCTACTGCTGGCGCAGCGGCTGCTGCGGCCTTCGCCGCCTTGGCAGCTTCCGCTGCGGCTGCGGCGACGGTCATGCCGACTTTGAAGTGGTTCGCCCCATCGGCGAAATCGCCGACGAAATTCTTGTTCCACAGGCCTTCGGTGAGCATGACGTGGGCGATCGCCAGCGCCAGGGCCGCGTCGGTTCCCGGCTTGACGAAGAGCGCCCGATCCGAGGCCGCGGCAGTGGTGGAGAGCCGCACTTCCACCGTCGTGACGCGGGTTTGCGGGCTCTTCGTGCGCATGTGCCCCCACATCTGCATCAGATAGTTGTAGGGACGGAAAGCCTCAAGGTAGCTGGCGCCGAAATTCAGCAGGTAGTTGGTGTTCTTGTAGTCGTAGGAGTGGTAGTCGTAGAACCCCTCCTGGGCTTCGCGCGCCAACTTGCTGGCGTCGGCGCACATGGAGGAGTGGCCGATGGGGGCGTTGGGGGTGCCGTACATGGCGCCGAAAGGGCCGTACAGCCCGACATCAGTGGGGCCCCAGCCGCGTCCGAAGAGGAAGGCGAAGCGATGCGACTCGCCTTTGTCACGCAGCACGTTCAGACGGTCGGCGACGGTCTTGAACGCCTCGTCCCAGGAGATGGGCACGAACTTGGGGTCCTCGTTGCGCCCCTTCTTCGGGTTGGTGCGCTTCATCGGCCCCTTGAAACGGTCCGGATCGTAGAGGAGATAGGTGCCCAGGTGGCCTTTCGGGCACAGCTTGCCGTTGGAGATCGGGTGATCGTAGCTGCCATAAATGGCATGCACCTTGCCGTTGGTGGTGTAAACGTCGATGCCACAGCGAGCCGGGCACTGGGCGCAGACATTCTTGGTGATCACGGTCTCGGCAGACGCTCCCGGCGCCGCGGCCTGTGCCTCGGACAGTGTGGAGAAGCCGGCCAACTTGGTGCCAGCCAGGCCCACCGCTCCCACTGCGCCAACGGTTCCGGTGGCCTGCAGGAAGCGGCGCCGGGACACTTCGAGTTTCAGAATATTCATTCAGCATCTCCTTGTTGTTGAAAGCTCCAGCAAAGCAAGCCAGTATTGCAATAGCCGTGCCAGCTAGTTCTGGCGCCCTGAACCGAACAGGGACTCGAAGGCTGAACTGGCGAAGTGGCGGCTCTTTTGGCACTGGGGGCAAAGGTCTTCGCCGCCTTTGCCGGTGTAGTCCTGAGCACACTCCGGGCAGCTCTTTTCGTCAAAAGAAGTCAGGCGAGTGGGGTGATCCGGTAACACGTCGTCCGGCGCGTTGTAACTTTCTGGTAACACGCGCAAGGCCTTGGATGGGCAGACGGACTGGCACTCGTTGCAGCCGATGCACAAGCGGGTGTCAAACATCAACTCCGTGCGCTGCCCTTGCGCGAAAACAGCCAGTGCCCCTGTGGGGCAGATGCTGGCACACAGCTGATGGTTGTTGCAGGCTGCGCTTACTTCGACCCGGTGAAACAGAGTGTGTGGCGGCGTGGCGCCGGTGGATTTGCCAAGCAGTGCCGTCCCCAGCAGCAGCCGCTCCCGTTCGAGTGAGGGCAGCGGGGGTTTTTCAAACCCGCGTCTTCGGCGCACCTCGGACGGCGCCACCGGCATGACCTTGTCAACCGCGACTGCGGTCATCGCCGTCAGCATGCTGAAGAACCCGCGACGCCCCAGTTTAGTTTCGGTGACGGGGGCCGGTATTGCGCCCGGCATGAGATCGGCCGGCAGGTGATCGGCGCGCAGACTGGGCAAGCGATCCGGACCGACGCCGAGCGCAGCTAGTAGCAAGCGGGCCTGCGCCAGACTGGCGCCTGCGGGATGCTCCTCGCCGCCGCCCGCGCTGCAACGGGTGCACCAGCCCCGGTCCAGCAGTTCGAGCGAGCCTGACCCTGCAGCCGCCGCCAGCTCGATCATGCGGGACGGGCTCAAGCCGCCCAGGCAGGGCACGCGCACGACCCCCTCGGGAGACAGCTTGCCGGGGACTTTCCAGCAATCAACGCTCAGCGGCCGGACATTCTCCCGTGGCGCATCCGGCACGGAAAAACCGGGATGCGCCAGCGCGCCCATGGGGCAGGCAGCGACGCAGCGGCCACAACGGACACAATTCTCGGCCAGCGCGATGGCGGTCTCGCCAACCCGAATCGCCTTGACCGGGCATACGCTTTCACAGGCACGGCAGGTTGCGTAGCGCGGTGCGCGCAAGGGCAGGCAGGCGTCCTCAAGCAGGGCAAGGGGATGGTCCGCGCGCAGAGGTCTGTACTTGAGTTCTACGAAAGCATTGCCCAGGCTCGTCATCGCGTGTTTTCTTTCAATGGATTTTTCTGACCGTCGCTATTCAACTCTAATGCCGGGCGTGAGCACGACTGTTGATATTCATCAAAGGGTGATCAATAACAATCGACCAGTTTGCCAAGTGCCGAATCCGCATCGCACGCGAAGGCACCCGATCAGGTGTGGCTGTCCGACATTACCTACCTGTGGACGGGCGAAGGTTGGCTGTACGTATGCGCCGTGCTCGATCTGTTCACGCGCCGGATCGTTGGCTGGCCGATTGCGCCGCATCCGACAATCGATGAGCGGCACCGGCAATGGCTACGACAACGCACCCATGGAGAGTTTCTGGCATTCGCTGAAAGTCGAAGAAACGCACGGTCAGCATTTTGTGACGCGCGATCAGGCCAGGCACTGTGTGTTTGCATACATCGAGGGCTGGTACAACACGACGCGCATGCATTCGAGTCTGGGCTACCAATCACCGTCGCAATTTGAACGTGAGTGCGTCGCCATCGCAACGGCGGCAAACGATGAACAAATCAATCAACACAGCCATGCCGCTCGGCTGAATAAAAGAGCGGCTTAAGCCCTCAATGAAAACTTGCTAGGATCAGTGTCCGGGAGTCGTGTGTAATGGAATGGCTAGAAGCTGTTATTGCCTGGTTGCGGTGATTATCTGAAAGTTGCCGAAGAAATACGTCGTACGCTCGCACTTCCAGCCGCCCATGGCTTGCAGACAGTTGAGTGGATCGTGCGTATCCCAGAGCGCAAGGCCAAGAGGCTCGAACACCTTGAAGTAAGTCCAGCTCAGGGCGCGCAGGACCCACAATTCCGGACGATGAAATTCCGCAAGATAGAGCTTCCCTCCCGGGGCGAGCACGCGCCTGGCCTCGCTCAGGGCTTGCACCTTCAACTGATGCGGCAGTTCATGCAGCAGAAAAAACATGACGTTGGCGTCGACAGCACCGTCTTTCTGGTTCATCGCCGTCGCATTGCCTTCG
>JBCKPN010000032.1:0-19800 GCA_038901695.1 Usitatibacteraceae bacterium | reverse complement strand
AAACAGAATGAAGCACTACACTAGTTGATGCTTAATTAGATATATAAAAGATATCAGCTGGGCGCGGGAGTGTCAACCATAAATCAACAAGCAAGCAATGCGATGGCTCCTGCGTCCACGCAGGCGGGAGCCCAATTTTGGTAGGTCGACGCGTCGGGCTACATTGGGCTCCCGGCTGCGCGGGGACGGGGGAGTGGACGCATACGACGCGACGTGCGCGTAACTTGGTCGCAACGCCCGTCGCGCTCAATGAGATCGAGGCTGGTGTGATAAGAGGTCCCGGATCCCCCGATCGAGTCGAGGGCAGGCTCAGTCCGGGATGACAGAGCTAAGGGTTGAATTCTATTTTTGACTTACATACTAGGTTTAAAGGTAATGCTTAAACTAATATTGACAGTTATCAAATTACTATATATGATGGCAACGCTTAAACTATCTTCCATGCTATGGCAACGATTCAGCAGCACCTTGCAAAATCTCTAGAGCGTCTCTCCGAAATCCGCAAAGCAGGACATTTCGTCGTTGCGTCCGACGAGCTTTCGGGGACTGATCGCGCGCTGCTACTGAAAGCCGGCTACATCAAGCCCGTCATCCGCGGCTGGTATCTCACCTCTCGCCCAGGCGAGCGCGACGGCGAAACGACTGCTTGGCAGGCCAATTGGCCAGAATTTCTGGCGCGCTACTGTGCAAAGCGGTTCGGCGGCGAATGGCATCTTTCGCCGGAGCAGTCCTTGCATCGTCAGACCACCACGCCACTGCCAGCACGCCAGTTGCACATCTACGCCAGCGGCGGCCATAACAACGCCATTCCGCTGATTCATGGCTGGTCGTTGCTCGACCAAAAGGTCGCCGCATTAGCGCCAGTTGCAGAGCGGCAAGCGCACGATGGCCTTCGCGTGTTGTCGATTCCGTACGCGCTGACACAGGTCAGTGAGTCTTTTTTTCAGTTGCAAAGCAGTGCTGCCCAAATTGCCTTGGAATTGCTCCCGGACCCATCGGATATTGCGCGGATCCTGATTTCAATCGGCAAGCCGGTCGTTGGCGGCCGACTGGTGGGCGCATTGCGCGCCGTCGGCAGGGAGCAAGACGCGATTACGCTCCGCAAGACGCTTGAGGCGGTGGGGTATCGGGTGACCGAAACCAATCCATTCCGCGAACCGCCGCCCGTCATCTCGGCTTCGCTGAAGCGCTCGCCCTACGTAATTCGAATTCATCAAATGTGGGAAGCCATGCGCGAAAACGTCATTGCAGCCTTTGGCGATCCACCGGGAATGCCCGCGAACCCCACTGCCTATCTTGCCGACATCGACGCGCGCTATGTTGCGGATGCCTACAACTCGCTATCGATCGAGGGATACAGCGTCAGCAGGGCGCTGATCGAACGTGTTCGATCGGGCGGCTGGAATCCTGACGCCGAAGAAGACCGTGGCTCGCGTGATGCAATGGCAGCCAAGGGGTATAGCTTGGCGCACGATGCCGTCAAGAAAACAATCTCCAGCATTCTCGCGGGCGAAAATCCCGGTACGGCAATCCGCACTTCGCTACTGGACTGGAATCTCGCGCTCTGGACGCCGTCCGTCCAGGCGGGAATCCTCAGACCCGAGGATCTGGCGGGATATCGAAATGCCCCGGTCTTCATTCGGAATGCCGACCATGTTCCGCCACCCCGTGAGGCTGTGCGCGACTGCATGCCAGCGTTCTTCGGATTGCTCGAACGTGAAGACCATGCCGCCGTGCGGGCTGTCCTCGGTCACTATGTTTTTGTCTTCATCCATCCGTACATGGATGGCAATGGACGGCTCGGTCGATTCATCATGAACGCGATGTTTGCCTCTGGCGGCTATCCTTGGACGATTATCCCGGTGGCCTCGCGTGACACCTACATGGATGCACTCAATCAGGCATCAGGCAAGAACAACATCATCCCCTTCGCGGATTTTCTCAACGAGCAAGTGATGAAACAACGCAATCATGAATCCACGTTCGCGGAGTAACGACGGCAGTTGAGCTTGGACGCCCGCCATCGCGCCCAGCCATACGCCAAACTCCAGCCCGCGCCCCCGCGCATCATTGATCCCCGTGATGGTGATCGGTTCGCTGTCGGTTTCATTATTGGGCATCTCTAAAAATCCAAACTTCGTCCCAAACAGGGGACTTCCGATGGTCGTCGCGATGCGTTGTTGCTCAAAAAATTTAATCCCTTACATATCAGGTATATGCTGCGGGCTAAAATTTTTCTCGCGCCTAGCCTCGCTTAGAATTTTGAATTTTTAGAGGTGCCCTATTCATGCCCACCTCCAAAAACGTGGAGCATCTCGTGCCCCAACGTCGAAATAGCAATGTGGTCATTCCACCCGGCCGGTAGTACAGCGTAGACCGTCCAGCTACCGTCTGCCTGCTGAGCAGCGCAGGCCATCGCAGGCCGCTTACTAAGCGCCCCACACAGCGCCATGATCTCGGCGCGCGCACCAACGACCAGCTTAATCGTTTTGGTGCCCGGCGTGATGTGCAGTGCCGCCCGCAGCGGGAGCGGCGTGTAGGTGTGGAACGGCGTCGAGTACGCAGACTGCGGGCCGAGCGACGCGCAGCCCATCAACAGACTGGCAATGAAGCCCGCAGCAAACACCCGAAACACCCATCTATCTGGGTATAGCAGAGGGCCGACATCCGACAGATACATTTGTAACGCGTACTGGTACATCTTGTCACCAGATCGGGCATCGTGACCGCGCAAATCGGCAAGCGCGTTGTCGCAAAAATGGGCAGGCTCCGTTGTTAAGCGGGCAGGGACGGGCGGTTGAGCGTCGTTGGCATGGCTGACTGACATGCCTTCATTTCGGCGGCGACGGTCGGTTCTTTAACGTTGGCACGCCGGGGAGCGCTGCGCGGGTGCGCTAGTCGACTAGGCCGTTCTTTAGCGCGTAGGCGCTGGCTGATCGAAGACCAAAATGGATTTTTCGTGTGAGACTCTGCTTCATGGCGGGAATGGCCGTGAGCGGAGCCGACCCGTGAAATATGCAGGCTAGCCTTGTTGAGGTAGCCCGACGCACCTGCACGCAGCGAGCGAACGGCGTACTGATCCTCAGATTAGCGAGAGGTCCCGGCTCTGGAGCCGGGACGACGAAACTAAGTTGTCTTCCCGGGCTCCCCGATTCAAACATTCGAGGGCAGGCTCGATCCGGGATCTCTGGCGTGGGACCCGTTGACCTTCAGGCGGCGAGGGTCGCAAGCCATTTTGCCGCGTCCTTGATCGCCACGCCTTGGTGGTGCTCTTCCTGCCGCAGCTCATGCACGAGTTGTACTGCCTCGGCCCGTCCACCGCGATGCGCATTTTCACTTGCGAAGCGCGTGAGCGCGCGGTGTGGCTTGTTGTCGGTGCGCTTGCATTCGATCAGATGCGTCAGTTCACCACCGTTGCTCAGCGCAAAATCGACCTCTGCCGCGTCTTTGGTGCGGATGTAGTGCAGGGCGGTGTCCGCACCCGTTGTGTCCTGCAGGAAGTGGGTGTGCTTCAAGAGCATTCCCGCCACGGCGTTCTCAAAGCGCACACCCATGTCTCCGCGAACCAGACCGGTGTCATAAAAATACACCTTGGGCGTTTGCAGGATTGCGCGGCCGATATTGCGGTGCCAGGGCTGCACCGTGAAGACGATAAACAGCGCTTGCAGTATTTCGAGGTAGCGCTTCAGCGTCACGGCTGAGGTCGCCAAATCGCGTGCGATCGAGGTGAGTGAGAGCGGCGAGCCAACGCGCTCGCGCAACAGCTCGACAAACAGCCGCATGGTGTTGATCTCGTGCAGCCGCGAGAATTCTAGAACGTCTTCCCGGATCAGGTCGGTGAAGTATTGGCTGCGCCAACGTTCGGCGTGCGTCGGGTCGGTGGCGAGGCACGGCTCGGGGAAGCCGCCGCGCGCGATCAAGTGGTCGAGCGCGATGATGGGCGCGACATTTTGCTGCTCGCACCACTCGCGAACCGAAATCGGATGCAGGCGGAACGCGAAGTAGCGACCGGCCAGCGATTCACCCGTTTGGCGAAAGGTTTCCATGCGTGCACTGCCGGTGACCAGTAGCGCCTGCGTCGCGGGGCGTGCATCAATGACGCCTTTCAGCCACGACTTCCATGCGCGCATTTTGTGGATCTCGTCCATCACCAGCAGTCCGGAACGCGGGTTCCACGACTGCCGCTGCAAGATAGCGCGGTCGCCCAATACATCCCAGTTGAGGTACTGGGCGTCGGCAAACGCGCTCATCAACTGTTTGCTGAGCGTGGTTTTGCCGACCTGACGGGGGCCGGTAACCACGATGGCCTTTGCGGGCAGGTCTTGGAGGATTCGGGCTGTGAGGTATCTTTCCACGACCAAAATATACCAGCTATTTCAAAAAGTCGCGACTTTTCTAAAGTTATATATGGAAAAGTCTAAATCATCACGCGAACATGTGCGTGCTTTTGGTTCCGCGTGGCTGGACGGCGGCGGTGGATTCCGCACCGTCCGGCGGCAGGCCATGAATCGTGAGCTTGTCGGCGGTGCTTGCTATCGCGGTGAGTGACGAGTCCGCGCGGACGGTGATATGTGCCTCACGGCCCTCAAGTATTAGAGTGAGGTCCCGGGTCTGCGCCCGGGATGACAGTGGAGGGGGGCGGGACGACATAACTAAGTGTCTGCATCTAATATAGTTTTGCAGCGAGCCTCCTCCCTCGCCTTGTTTTCGTCAATCAATTGCGATACGATGTATCTCAATCATGAAAGGAGGCCGTGATGGCTACCACTGCAATGATCCACGTTCGTGTGGACGAGCAAGTCAAGGCGCAAGCGACGGCAACCCTAGCCGCAATGGGGCTCTCTGTGTCTGATGCTGTGCGCGTTTTTTTGATGCGTGTCGTTGCGGAGCAGCAGCTTCCGTTCACGCTCAAGGTGCCGAACGCTGAGACGCAGAGCGCAATGAAAGAGGCTGACGAGATTGCGCGTACACGCCGCGCCCGTTTTAGCACTGCATCTGCACTGTTTGATGACCTCAAAAAGAACAGCGGCAAGTAAGCGAGCCACGCCACCGCGCGCAGCAGACTATGCCAAATCCTTCCTCAAGGACTGGGAGCGGTTGTCTCGGGCTGGTCGATATGACATGAACCGGCTCAAGGACGCGATGTTGATGTTGATCGCGAACGATGGCCCGCTCGGTCCAGAGTGGCTCGATCATCCACTTAATGGTGAATGGATCGGGCATCGTGAATGCCACATCGGAGGGAACTTCCTGCTGGCCTACAAGCTCGATGACAGTGGCAAAACTGGCCTTGTCGTTTTTGCGCGCGCGGGAACGCACGCAGACTTATTCGAGTAGCGCGACGCCGGCCACTACAGCACTATCGTAGACGCCCTTGCAAAAACACATCAGACACGAATGGCACTTACTTTAGGAAATGAAGTGCCGATTCATGGCGATGGTAGCCCGGAAGCAGCGTAGCGTATTCCGGGGATTCCGTTGCACAACGACCGCCCCGGAATACCCCCGGCTTTAGGCATGCCGGGGCTAAAGGCCGCTGCTTCCCGGCTACGGTAAGATTCCTCCCTTCGAAAAAGAGTCTGTGCAGTCCGTCGAAGGGCAGGAATGACGGTTCTTCTATTTCAGTTGTTGTCCCAGAAAACTGAACATCGAATAAGTCACAAACAGAATGAAGCACTACACTGGCATCTTCGCAAAACGTCATCGGCCCGGCTGGGTTGTCTCGGTGATCGCCGATGTTGTCGCACGGCCGTATTGGTCGTCATAGCGCTTGATATCGTCTTCGCCCACGTAGCTGCCAACCTGCACCTCAATAATGCTCACCAGTACCGTGCCGCGATTTTCGAGGCGATGCTTGGCGCCGATCGGGATGAAGGTGCTTTCGTTGGCTTCTAGGTCGGTCACGCGCTCGCCGCACGTCACCGTGGCGACACCGCTCACCACCACCCAGTGCTCGCTGCGGTGTTGGTGGCTTTGCAGACTCAAGCGACCGCCGGGTTTGACTTCGATGCGCTTGATCTTGCAGCCGGGCATTTCTTCCAGCACGGTGTAGCTGCCCCAGGGACGCTGCACGGTGGTGTGCTCGATGTGCTCAGTGCTGCCGTTGCGTTGTTGCAGCGCGGCGACGATGTGTCGCACGCCTTGAGACTCCCCCCGCTTGGTGACGAGTAGCGCGTCGGGCGTGTCGATGATCGTGATGTCGTCGATTCCGACGGCAGCGATCAAGCGCTTGCCGCCTTGCACCTGGATGTTGTGGCTGTCGTGCGCGATCACGTTTCCGCGCAGTGTATTGCCGTGTTGGTCTTTTTCGGAGAGGTCTTGTACGCTGTCCCACGAGCCGACATCACTCCAGCCGATGTTGGCGGGGATGAGCAGGAGTTGAGGGGAGGCGAGAGATCCCGGGTCGGAGCCTGCCCCCGAAGGCCTGAATCGGGGGCCCAGGATGACAGGGGAGGGGGGAACGGGGGGCGAGGCGAGCTTTTCCAGCACGCCGTGGTCTATCGAAATTGAGGGCGCTGAGGCGAAGTGTGCTTTGATGGCCGCCTCCAGCGTATTGCCACGCGCGATGTCCTGGCGCATGCGGTCAATCGTCTCGGCCAGCGTCGGCAGGTGAAGTTCGATGGCTCGCAGTATCGTGCTGGCGCGCCACACAAACATGCCGGAATTCCAGTAGTAGCGGCCGTCGGCGACCAACGCTTTGGCGGCGTCCAACGCAGGTTTTTCGATGAACGTTGCGACGGGCAGCGCGGTGTCCCGCGCGGTGTCCCGCGCGGTGTCCCCATAGGCTGTTGTGGCGATCGCGGCATTGGTCTGAATGTACCCATAACCGGTTTCCGGGCGCGTCGGCGTAATGCCGAAGGTGACGAGGTGTCCAAGTTGCGCCTGTTCGATGCCGAGACTGAGCGCACGCTGGAAAGCGGCAACATCCTGAACCATGTGATCTGACGGCAACACCACCATTACCGGGTCGTTACCGCCTTGCTCGAGTTGCAGTGCCGCAATGGCGATGGCCGGGGCGGTATTGCGGGCGCAGGGTTCCAGCAGCACTCGGTAAGGGGCAAGCTGCACCATCGGTTCGCCCTTGGCCGCCGCTTCACCAGTCACAATGGTGACGTTTTCGGGCCCGATCAGCGGCGCAAGGCGGGCAATCGTTTCCTCGAGCAGTGTTTTGTCTGAAAAAAGCGACACGAACTGCTTCGGCAGAGATTGCCGCGACAGCGGCCACAGGCGTGTGCCTACGCCACCCGCGAGAATGACGGCATGGACATCGGGATGGTCGCCCACAGGATGGGTATTGGTCGAGTTATTCAACTTTGTTAGCACATGCACAGAACGAAGGAGGCAGTTTAGTCCATCGCATGGGCGGCAACATGAGAAGCTGTTCTCGCCCCCGCCGGCCACCCTCGATCAGGGTGGTAGCGCTTGACCGTGGCACCCCAAATGATAGCGCTTGACTAGGGCGCTCCAAAAGGGCTAGCATCGGCGCTGCCGCGCTCGCTGGGTAAAGGTGTTGGGACACCATTTGAAGATGTAATCCGCCCCATGACCCGAGGTGCCTAAGAATAAAAAAAAATCATACAGTTACAATTAACTGAACGGGACTTCAATGAAAAACAAAACGTTAGTCATGGTGTTCGGTGTTGCGATGACGGTTGGGGCGTCGGCGGCCTTGGCGCAAACCGGGCCGGTCGCACCTGCCTACAAAATCCCGGATAGCAGCAAGCCGGCTGATAAGGACGGTCCTCGCAGCGTGCCGCTCGGCGACGGTGTCAGTTTGTCGCCGTATTTCAATTTGGCTTTCGGGCGGAACGACAACCTGTTTCTGACGAATACCAACAGGACGTCCTCGGATATGGTCGTCTACAACCCCGGCTTCAGGATCGAAGCGATTGGTGAGTCGTCGAAGTTTGGCTTTGGCTACGACTTGAACGCCGGCAGGTTTCGCCAAAGTAGCGCCGACGATTACACCGACTACAAGGTGTACGGCAGCGGCGAATTTGTGATGTCGGCTAGCATGGGCTTGAAACTGGCGGCCGACTATGCGCAAGGACATGATCCGCGCGGTTCGACCGATCGCGGTATTTCCGGTGCGCCAGATAAGTTCCGCACCTCTGGGCCATCAGCGTTGTTCGCTTACGGCGCGAATGATGCAATCGGTCGCTTCGAAGTTGAAGGCGGCTCGGTCGACAAGCGCTACTTAAACAACCGGATCACCACCGTCGCCAGTGATCGCAATACTGACAGTTTCGCCGGTCGTTTCTTCGTCCGGGTTGCGCCAAAGACGTCGTTTCTGTTCGAGGCGCGTCAGGACAAGATGGATTACAAGCTCGCGACCTCCTTGCAGGACAGCAAGGAAACACGCTACCTGGTCGGCGTCACGTGGGATGCCACGGCTGCGACCAGCGGCACCATCAAGGTCGGTCAGATCAAAAAAGACTTCAGCACCGCGTCACGTAAGGATTTTTCCAGCACCGGCTGGGAAGCCTCTATTGCCTGGAAGCCACTAAGCTATTCCAAGGTTGATTTGTTCACCACCAAGTCGTTTGGCGAATCAACAGGACTCGGCGACTTCACATTGACCAAAAAATACGGCGCAGCGTGGCAGCACAGTTGGGATTCGCGCTTCATGAGTGTGATTTCGCTCTCGCGTAACGACGACGAATTCATCGGCAACGTGCGTAACGATGAGACCAGTTCGTTTGGCATCAAATTGAATTACAAAATGCTGCGCTGGCTCACGCTCGGCGGCGAGTACAACACGACAGATCGTGATTCCAATGTGTCAGGATTCAATTACAAAAAGAATCTTTACATGTTGACCCTCGGCGCGACGCTGTAGTTGCAGCGTGGATTTGGAAAAGGCGTTGACGCGGTCGACGCGCCCGCGCCTTTGCTCGATCCACTGCAGCCTTCTCGAAAGTAATGGGTAATGGTCGCAAGATTTGCCATTTGTGTCCTCGCTTGTTTCATGCTTCTTGCGGTAGGGGTAGAGGCAGCCTCTGCTCAGTCCAGTTCGACTCGCACTCCGGCAACGCCTGCCAGCGGCCTTGACTCCAATCTCTCCAGCTACAAACTTGGCGTTGGCGACGTCATTTCGGTGCAGGTGGTCGGCGAAGATGATCTGAAGCGCGAAAGGGTACGCCTGTCTGATGCGGGCACGCTGTCGTTTCCTTATTTGGGCGAGATTCGTGTACGCGGCATGACCGTTGGCGAGTTGGAAGATTTCATCACCAAAGGGCTCAAGGGCCGTTACTTGTTGAATCCGCAAGTGACGGTCACCATCGGCGAATATCGCAATTTTTTTGTTAACGGGCAGGTTGAAAAGCCGGGCGGCTATCCGTTCATACCGGGGCTCACCGTGCGCAAAGCAATATCGATTGCGGGGGGCTTCAAGGAGCGCGCGTCGAAAGAAAAAATTAACGTAATCCGCGACGACGATGCAAGGGGTCACGCGGTTCGAATCGCGCTCGACGCGCCCGTCAAACCCGGTGACATTCTCACCGTCGAAGAAAGTTTCTTCTAGAGCCCGGCTGATGAACGACCGTACATTTACTGATCGATTGCCAATCCCCGGTGCCATTTCAGGTCAGTTGGGTTCGTTGGCGTCGCAAAACTACACTGACGGCGAAACGCTCGATCTGGTTGAGTATTGGCGCTCGATTACCAAGCGCAAGTGGAGCATTCTGGGGTTGGTATTCTTGGTCACGCTGATCACGACTCTGATCGTTTATTCCATGCGTCCGTTGTATCGCTCGACCGCCGTCGTCATGATCGAGCAGAACAAGGCGAAGGTTGTTTCAATCGAAGAGGTTTACAACGCGATGGGCGGTGGGAATCGCGAGTATTACCAGACCCAGGTGGAGATCATCAAGTCGCGCGAACTCGCACGCAAGGTGGTGGAAAAACTCAAGCTCACAACGCACCCGGATTACGATCCGCGTCAAGCCTCGACGGATGGCCTGCGCGCGTGGTTGCCCACCAATTGGTTCAGCTCCAATCAGCCGCTCGACGATGATCAGGTGCTAAAGGGCGTGATCAGCAATTTCATGGGTAACCTGCAAGTCCAGCCGGTGCGTAACAGCCAATTGGCACGACTGAGTTTTGTTGCGTACGACAAAGAGTTGGCCGCCAAGGTGCCCAACACGCTAGCGGATGTGTTCATCGAGAACGATCTCGAATCGAAGGTCAAGATGACGCAAAAAGCCAGCGCGTGGCTGGGCGATCAGATGGGCGATTTGCGCAAAAAACTCGATGCGTCCGAACGCGCCTTGCAGGAGTATCGTGATCGCGAGCGCATCGTTGACGCGAAAGGTGTTGCGTTGGCCGGGGCGTCCAAAGCACTGGAGGAAGCCACTTCGGGTTTGGTGTCCGCGCGCACCAAGCGCGCCGAGGCTGAAGGACTTTACAACCAAGTGCTGGCCGTCAAGCAAGGTAGAGCGGCTGGCGGACTGGAATCAATTCCCGCGGTGCTGCGGCACCCCACGGTGCAGGGAATGAAGGGGGGCGAGGCGGAAGCCGAGCGGCGGCTTGCCGACGCCTCAAAGCGCTACGGCCCCGAGCACCCGAAAATGTTGCAGGCCAATGCTGAGCTCGCTGCGGCGCGCGACAACACGCGGCGTCAAGTCGACAACGTGGTGGCTGGCGTGGCCAAGGAATACGAGGCCGCCCGCGCCAATGAACAGGCCATCGCCAGCGCGCTGGGACAGAGCAAGGCCGAGATTCAAGGCATCAACCGCAAGGAATTCCAATTGGGCGTGCTCGAGCGCGAAGCACAATCCAATCGCCAGCTCTATGACATGTTCTTGAACCGCGCCAAGGAAACCAACATCTCCACCGATTTGCAATCGACGGTGGCACGTGTGGTTGATCCCGCAGTGGTTCCCGGTGGTGCCTATGCGCCGAAAAAGTCACAGATTGTTTCCATCGCTGCTGCCGTGGCGCTGATCATCGGCATGATGCTCTCGCTACTGCTCGACCGCATCAACAACACGGTCAACACGGCCGGCGAAGTTGAAGCGCGGCTCGGCGTACCGATGCTGGGCTATCTGCAAAAAATAGTCACCACCGGCAAGAAATCCATGAAGGCAGAGATGGCGTTCCTGACGGATGGCCAATCGCTGTTTTCAGAATCCATTCGCACCATTCGCACCAGCATTTTGATGAGTGCGGTGGACGTGCCGAAAAAAGTGATTGTCATTACGTCATCGGTGCCGGAGGAAGGCAAAACGACCGTCGCCTTTAACTTGGCGTGTGCGTTCGCGCAAGTCAAGCGTGTGTTGCTGATTGACGGTGATCTGCGGCGGCCAAAAATCAACCGCGTGATCGGTGGCGACAAGGACGCCAAGGGACTGACGCATTTGGTGTCCGGGGTGGCGGCGGCGTCCGAATGCATTGTCCGACACGAGCAAGGCGGCTTTCACATATTGACTGCCGGCTTTGTGCCACCAAACCCGCTCGAAATCCTGTCGTCGGCCAAGTTTCAGGGGATTGTCGAGAAGCTCAAAGAGGCATTCGATATCGTTCTGATCGATTCGTCGCCGGTGCAACTGGTGAGCGATGCAGTGGTCTTGTCGCAGTTGGCCGATACCGTGCTGTATGTGGTCAAGGCCGATTCAACGCCATACCCGCTCGCGCGCGGCGGCTTGAAACGCCTCGCCATGGGCAACGCGCCGATTCTGGGGGTGATCCTCAATCACCTTGACCTTGAGCGCGCCGAAAAGTACTACGGCGAATATTCCGGTTATGGACGTTATCGTGGCACCAAGGGCTATCACGCCTACGGTTACGGCCCGAAGCAAAAGAAGGTGGATGCGTGATGCATGCTGCGCTCTTGTGGCTGTGCGTGGTGCTGCTGACGGCTGCGGGTGTCGTGTCGGTCGCACACGCCGTCGCCGACGAAACGGTCGCCGACATCAATGGCAAATTGTTTGAACTTGGGCGCGAGCACGCCGGCACTGGCCTTGCGGTCAGCGAGCCGGTCGTGAAGCAGCTAGAGGCCAACGCGCGTGCGGCGCTGAAGTGGGCGCCGCAAAACGGCCAGTACCTCGAGGCGCTTGCGCGGGTGCAATATCTGCCACGCATGACGAGCAACGGGGTGGTGGTCAGCGATATTGACGGTGCCTACCAGACGGCCAGGTCTGCGGTGGTCGCGCAACCGAGTTCCGCTTACGCATGGGGCAGTCTGGCGTTCGCGTCTGATCGATTGATGGCGGAATCGCGCCTGCCCGGTGGCCAAGCTGCGCTCGAGCGAGCCATCTTGCGTGCCGCGACGCTGGGTGCCTATGAACCGTATGTGCTTCGAGGCGTGATCGACATCGGCCTCGCCAATTGGATCACACTCTCTGCGGACGCAAAACGGTCGGTGATGCAATCAGTGCGCCACCTCGCGCTGCGGCAAGCCGACGACGTTATTGCGTTGGCAAAAAATCGCGGCAGGCTGAGCGTGGTGTGCGCAGAAAAACGACTCGTTGGACGAAAAGAGTGTACGATTTCGGCCAATGTGAACCAGACCAGCAGTTAGTAAAAGGTAGACGTTGACGTGAAGTAAAAGGTAGACGTTGAAGTGACCTAAACCTGAAAGGGATTAATATGAAAATATTAAAAATGTTGATGAGCGTGGCGATGTTCTCGCTGCTTGCTACCGCGAGTGGCGTGTTCGCACAAGCGGCGACCGTATTTGAGTTAACCGGGTCGGCGACTGCGGTGGTGGCCGCTGCACCGGGCGCACCGGCGGCGACACCGCGAGCACTGCGCAAAGGCGACACTGTCAACCAGGGTGAAACCGTGGCGACGGGTGCCGCATCATCCATCGTGTTGCGCTTCTTGGATGGCCAGATCGTCGCACTTTCAGCGAACTCGTCGATGGTGATCAATAACTACGTCTACAACCAAGCGGATCCCTCGAAAAGCAATGTGTTGCTCTCGCTGGTGAACGGCGGTATGCGGGCGTTGACGGGGTTGATTGGCAAAGCCAGACCGCAAGCGGTGGCCTATCGCGCTGGCGGTGCCACCATCGGCATTCGCGGAACCGATATCAGCTTGGCCAATAACGGCGGCATTATTGTGGTGACGGTGGCGAATGGTCTGATTTCGTTCACCCTCGGCACCCAGACGGTGATTGTGCCGGCCGGGCAGGGCGTGATTCAGCTACCGGGCCAGCCGATTCAGGTGCAAACGGTTGCCCAGATCGTCCAGCAACTGCAACAAGCCGCTGCGGCCGCTGCGGCCGTACCAAATCCGACGCCAGAACAAGTGGCAATCGCGGCCGCACTCAACGCCGTTTCAACGGCATTAAACACGGTCAGCACTAGCCCCGCTGTGCAAGCGGCTGTCAGCGCGGCAGTTGCAGCGGCGGCTCCGGCCGCGCCCAGTCCGCCGGCCACGGACACACCGGGAACCACTGGAACCACCGGAACCACCGGAACCACCGGAACCGGAACCACCGGAACCGGAGGCGCAGGCGGTGGTGTGGTGGTATGCACATCTGTCTCGCCAGTACGTGTACCGGTAGGTTGCACAGGCTAGATCAGGCTTGCTGTCCACCAGCCCCGCGCGGGAACGTGCGGGGCTGAATGGAGGGATCACGATTCGCTTCTGACCGGGAGACCCAAAACGAAAACACCAGCATTGGTGCGCCTTTACAGATACTTTTGTCTGGAAAGGCGCACCAATGCTGGTGTTTCTCATTTGCGCCTAAGTGGCGCTCGGAGGTCGCCACGAGTGAACCCATCGAACGCACCGCACGTCAATTGCCGCGCCGGAACAGGCAAAATCGTACCTCTTTGCATCACCTGATCCAAGACCATCTTCGTGTCATCAAGTCAATCTGCAACAGCGCGCGCGATTGCCCTTCGCGCCGCACCTGCCTCGCGCCGCCGCTTCGTCGATCAGCCATTCGACGTTGAGCGCGCCCTGTTCTGGGCGTGGCTCGTGCTGCTGTGCTGGCTGCCGATTCCGCTGGGGAGCGTGGAGCCGTGGGCGTGGGCCATTCTTGAGGTTGGCGTATTCGTGTTGCTTTCGGTTTGGTGTGTGGCCTACGCGCGCGGTGTCGTGCGCCCCCCTGAGGTCTTGATGCACGCCAAGCCGCTGGTGTGGTTGATGATCGTGTGGTTGGTCTATGTGGCGCTCTATCTGGTGCCGTTGCCGCTGGACATGATCGCGCTGATCTCGCCGACCACCGCCGCCTTGCACCGCGAGACGCTCGGTTTCGATGACGGCTGGCGCTCGCTCGCGCTTGACCCACACGCCGCGCTCGCAAGTTGGCTCAAGTCGCTGGCCTACGTATCTGCGTTTGTCCTGACCCTATTGCTGGTCAACACGCGCGAACGCGCACGGCAATTCTTGTTTGTGCTGGTGATTTTTGCGCTGGCGATGTCGGTCTACGGCATCCTGATGCATCTCAACGCAGTGCGCCTGACCTGGTTCAGCTCGCCCATGTTTCACGGCAATCAGGCCAGCGGCACGTACTTCAATCGCAATCACTTTGCCGGCTTTCTTGAAATGACACTCGCACTCGGCATCGGCCTCTTGATTGCGGACTTACAAGACCGTCGCGCGACAACGTGGAGGCAGTTTGTACGCAATTTTCTGGAGTGGATTTTTAGTCCCAAAATGCGGCTGCGATTGATGCTTTGCGTACTCGTGATTGCGCTCGTCAGCACGCGCTCACGCATGGGCAACGTCGCTTTTTTTGCGTCGCTCCTAGCGACTGGCATCATCGGCATCGTGCTGTCTCGCAATGCCACGCGCGGCACGGTGGTTTTACTGACCAGCCTGATCGTGATCGACATCTTTATCGTCGGTTCGTGGTTTGGTGTCGAGCAACTCGCACAACGCATCGAGCAAACCAGCCTCCTGCGCCAAGAGGTGATCGTGCCGGGCATGCAAGAGTCGGTCGAGCAGCGGCTCGATCCCACTTCCGGCTCGCTCCCGATGATCAGGGACTTTCCGGCCGTTGGCGTCGGGCCTGGCGCGTGGTATTTGGTGTTTCCGAACTATCGCGGCGAGGAAGTGATGCCGGGCTTTTACGAGTACGCTCACAATGACTACGCACAGATGGCCGCTGAGTTTGGTGTTATCGGCTTCGCGATGCTGGGCGCGATGGTGCTGTGGAGTTTTGGCGTGGCGTTGATCGCGCAAGCCAAGCGGCGCGATCCGTTGATGCGCGGCCTGTCTTTTGCTTCCATGATGGGCATCATCGCGATCATGATTCACTCGACTGTGGATTTCAATTTGCAGATCCCCGCCAATGCCTCGCTGTTCATGGTGTTGTTGGCGCTTGGCTGGATTTCGCTTTACCTTGATCGACGTGACCTAGCGGCACCGGCGAAAGCCTCGCGACTTGCTAGTCCGCCGAATTGAGTTGCCAGCGGCAAGCCGTCGAATCGTTTGTTTCTTGCGCTAGTCGATTGACGGATGTTGTCTGGCGGCGCACCAACGACACGGCGCTGATCGTTTGGATCATGGCGGCTGGTGGCCAAGTTGGTGCGGTGTACAACAATGCGGGCACGCTGCCGCTGGAGTACACGCCGATTCAGAGATAGCTGACGCACTCACTGCGACGGGAGCAAAAGGAGTGCCGTAAATTTTGTCAACGGGCGGACTCGGCGCAGCGGACTGTGTAAAAATACACCTCCGACTGCCCTTAACCGATTCCTGCCTCGTGACCGCATCCAATCTGCACTTCCGACATCGTCATTGGTCGGCACTACCGCGCGTTGCCGCGGCATGACCGTCCCCGAACTCGCACAGTTGTTCGGCCCGCAGGGTCCGCTCGCGCAGCGTATCGCCAATTTTCGCTTTCGCGAGAGTCAGGTCGAAATGGCGATCGCCATTGAGTCGGCCATCAATCGCGCCAGCGTGTTGATTGCCGAGGCCGGGACCGGCACTGGCAAAACGTTCGCGTATCTGGTGCCCGCACTGCGCTCTGGTGGGCGCGTCATCATCTCGACCGGCACCAAGACGCTACAGGATCAACTGTTTCACCGCGATATCCCGACCGTCATCGCCGCACTCGGCATTCCCGTCTCGACCGCACTGCTCAAAGGGCGCGCCAATTACGTCTGCCTGCATCACATGGAGATTGCCGCCGCCGATGGGCGATTTACTAGCCGCGAGGATGTCAAGCATATCCACGCCATCAAGCGCTTTGCCAATCGTAGTCTTAGTGGTGTCGGCACCGGAGATCGCGCGGAGTTGCCAGAAGTGCCGGAGCGTTCGGGTGCGTGGGATCAGGCGATTTCGACGCGTGAAAATTGTCTGGGCTCGCAATGTGCGCGCTACGACGAATGCTTCGTAATGAAAGCGCGCAAGCGCGCCATGGAAGCCGAAGTCGTGGTCGTCAATCATCATCTTTTTTTTGCCGATCTGGTGCTCAAGGATGACGGCGCGCAGGATTTACTGCCCGCCTGCAACACGGTCATCTTCGACGAAGCGCACCAGTTGCCAGCGACAGCCACCATGTTTTTTGGCGAGTCGGTGTCGACTTCGCAGTTGATCGAGTTAGCACGTGACACCAAACTGATGGGCATCGCGCACGCGGCAGACTTCAAGGATTTACAAGAGTCCGCTGGGGCACTCGATCTTGCGGCGCGTGATTTGCGCTTGGTGGTCGTGGAAGATTTTGCCAAGATGCCGAGCCAATCATTGACCAGTCGGGAAGGCTTCGCCGACGCTTATGCCAACGCGCAAGAAAAACTTGCCGAGTTGCGAGCGCTACTGGAGTCCCAAGCCGATCGTGCACAGGAGCTCGCCAATTGCCTGACCCGTGCTGATGAGTTCGCGCAGCGCATGGTGAGCTGGCAGGATCAAAGCATAGAAGGTTATGTGCGCTGGGGCGAAGCGTTTTCGCAGTCGCTCGCGTTTCATTTGACGCCGTTATCGATCGCCAACATTTTTCGTGATCAGGTGTTCGGTCAGAAGCGCGCGTGGATATTCACGTCCGCCACGCTTGCCGTCAAAGGCGAATTTGGTCACTACCAGACCGAAATGGGGCTGATCGCACCGGAAGACGCCGACGATTTTGAGGGTGATGCGTTCAATGAACACCGCGTTGATACGGCTTACTGGCCGTCGCCGTTTGACTATCCGAATCAGGCGTTGCTGTATCTGCCCGCGACGTTGCCGCCACCCAACACGCCCAATCACACCGAGGCAATTGTCGATTCGGCTCTGCCGCTCATCGAAGCCGCTGGCGGTCGAACCTTCATGCTATTTACTTCGCTCAAGGCGATGGAGCGCGCCTACGAATTGCTGAAATCAAAGTTTGAGCAACGTGACCTTGCATTTCCACTGATGGTACAGGGCGACGGCACACGTACGGAGTTGCTCGCGCGTTTTCGCAAACTCGGCAACGCGGTGCTGGTCGCGAGCCACTCGTTCTGGGAAGGTGTTGACGTGAAGGGTAGCGCGCTGTCATTGGTGGTGATCGACAAGCTGCCGTTTGCCGCGCCGGATGATCCGGTACTCGCGGCACGCATCGCGGCCATCGATGCCGCGGGTGGAAATGCGTTCATGCAATATCAGGTGCCGCACGCCGCCATCACGTTGAAGCAGGGCGCGGGACGGCTGATTCGCGATGAAACCGACCGCGGCGTATTGATGATTGGTGACACGCGCATCGTCGACAAGCCTTACGGCAAACGCATCTGGCAAAGCTTGCCGCCGATGAAGCGTACGCGCGTCGAGGCCGAAGCGGTCGCGTTCTTTGCAGTGGCATCGACGGCCGCGTGATTCCATTTCCATTTCGTTACTGGAATAATTCAGCGCGCATTCGTCGCAAATTTTGGTCACAGAAAATGGCTGCGTCGTTGGTTTTCTCCTTCACCCGGCTACGGGGGAAGGTTGGGATGGGGGCGTGTTTCCCGTAGAAGTTGGTTCAACCGCCGAGCGAGAATTACTGCACTAATAATCGAGAAATGGAATGAGACGGCAAAAAAACTTGTGAAGGCAAAAAAATATCCCGGCGGAGCTCGGCACCGCCGGGATAGAACGTACCGGAGACGGTACGAGGAGGCACAGCAACATCCTATGCCTGCCCAGCGGTAGATGAAGCGTGAAAAAACGGGGCAAAGGGCGGCCTATTGTTTGGCTTGAGGTTGCTTTTCGAAGTCAATCGTCTGCGGCTCGTAGGGTGGCCTCTGCGCACCCTTTACCGGCGTCCGATCGCTGAGCCCACCGAACGCGGCAGTCAGATCTTCCTCGTCGGTCATCGGTGGCGGCAAGGACATCTCTGTGCGCGCCGGATTGAGTTTGTCCGGAACGGCCTTGTACACCATCACCAGTTGCGGGAACGCAATGACAATGGCTACCATCAGCAGTTGAATCATCACGAACGGCACCGCACCCCAATAAATTTGTGCGCTCGTTACGGGTGCCATCTGCTTGCCGGTGATGCGATCAATGAATGCACTGTTGGGCGCAACACTACGCAGATAAAACAGCGCGAAGCCGAACGGCGGATGCATAAACGAGGTTTGCATATTCACGGCTAGCAGCACGCCAAACCACACCAGATCGATACCGAGTTTGTCGGCCGCCGGACCGAGCAAGGGCACGACGATGAAGGCGAGTTCAAAGAAGTCGAGAAAAAAGGCGAGAAAAAACACCAGCACGTTCACCGCGATCAAAAAGCCGGTCTGACCGCCGGGCAGACCGGTGAGTAATTCTTCGACCCACAAATGACCATTGACGCCGTAAAACGTGAGACTGAAGACGCGCGCACCGATGAGGATGAAGAGCACAAAGGTCGTCAACGTTGCCGTGCCGTCCAGCGCTTGTTTGAGCTGGGTAAAACTCAGCCGTCGGCGGGCGAGCGCCATCAATAGCGCGCCGGTCGCGCCCATAGCGCCGCCTTCGGTCGGCGTTGCCACACCCAGAAAAATGGTGCCGAGCACCAAAAAAATCAGCGCCAGCGGCGGCACCAACACAAACGTGACTTTTTCGGCCATCGCCGAGAGCAGGTTGAGTTTGAACGCGCGATTGGTGAATGCTGCAACGAACGCGACCGTGACCGCGAGCGCGGTTGCCAGCACGATGCGCTCATCGAGTGGGCGGGGGATGTCGGCGCGGGCCGCTGTTTGATCATAGGCCAGCGCGGCAATGGTCGCGACGGAAAATAGCACCAGCAGCGACAGCATGCCGGAGTTCCCCGAGGGTTCGCGCAACATGCGCGCTTCGGGTGGTAGTGCAGGCACCCAGTGCGGTTTGACCACGGCCAGCACGCCGATGAACAACGCATAAAGTCCGGCTAATGCGAGTCCCGGCAAAATGGCACCGGCGTACATGTCGCCGACCGAGACGCGCAGTTGATCGGCCATCACGATGAGCACCAGCGACGGCGGGATGATCTGCGCCAGCGTGCCAGAAGCGGCAATGACGCCGCATGCGATGCGGCGGTCGTAACCGTAGCGCAACATGATCGGCAGCGCAATCAGTCCCATGGCAATGACGGATGCGGCGACGATTCCCGTAGTCGCGGCGAGCAATGCGCCAACAAAAATCACCGCAAAGGCGAGGCCACCGCGCACGCCACCGAACAATTGGCCAATGGTGTCGAGCAAATCTTCGGCCATGCCGGAGCGCTCCAGCACTAACCCCATCAGCGTAAAAAACGGTACGGCGAGCAGACTGTCGTTGGACATCACGCCCCATAGCCGGTCGGGCAGTGCTTGCAACAGCGACGGATGCAGCAAATCCAGGTGCATGCCGAGCAGGGCGAAGATGATGCCGTTCGCTGCGAGCGCGAAGGCGACCGGATAGCCCAGCAACATGAACACCACCAGGCTCGCGAACATCAGTGGC
>JBCKPN010000031.1:0-19967 GCA_038901695.1 Usitatibacteraceae bacterium | reverse complement strand
GCGAAGGCCGCGCTGCGTCAACCCTGCGGATTGGGGTCGGTGCCGGATTTTTTCATCTCGGCGCCATTGGTCGTGGAGGGTTGCGCCGACAGGCGTGGCGGCTCGACAACCCCCATCGAAATAATGTATTTGAGCGCTTGATCGACCGTCATTTTCAGTTCGATCACATCGCCCTTTGGCACAATCAGAAAAAAGCCAGCCGTGATATTGGGTGTGGTCGGCACAAATACGGAGTAGTTGTTGGTGCCCAGATGATCCGTGACTTCGTGCTGCGGCTCTCCCGTTAACAACGCCACCGTCCACGTGTCGCGCTGCGGATAGCGCACCAGTACGGCTTTGCGAAACGCTTTACCCTCCGGCGAAAACAAGGTGTCGGAAATCTGCTTCACGCCGCCATAGACAGAACTAACGATGGGTATGCGCTGCAAAATGTGATCCCACCAACCGAGCAGTTTCTTGCCGAAAAAATTCAGCGCCACCACCCCCGTGACCAGCACAATCAAAATCGTCAGGAGCACGCCCATTCCGGGCACGTGAAAGCCGAACAAGGCGTCAGTGTGCAGGCTGGGCGGCAGCAATGTCAGGGTTTGATCCATCGTGTCAACCAACAGCTTCACGACGAAGATGGTGATGACGAGCGGGATCCAGACCAACAATCCGGCGATAAGGTATTTGCGCATGTGCTGCCCTGTTGGTAGTGAACGGCTCAGGTCGACGAGGTCGGCGACGCTGGTGGGGAAGCGGGGGCGGACGGCGTCGTGGCGGGTGTGGCCGCTACCGGCGCAGGTGTCTTGGTCGAGGCGGGCGTGTTCTCGTTTGATTTGGGTTCAACCGAGTTGCCCGCCTTGTCGGCGCTCGCCTTGTCGGTGCCTGACGATTCGGCTGTCGCACCTGCCGGGGCAGCTTCCCCAGGCTTGGCACCACCACGAAAATCGGTGACATACCAGCCGCTACCCTTCAACGCAAAATTCGGTGCGGTGACTTGTTTGGCATAGGTACTCGCGCCACAGGCGGGGCATTGCGTCAGCGCGTCGTCCGACATTTTTTGCATGACGTCGGCGGCGTGACCGCAGCTCTCACATTTATAGGCATAGATGGGCATGGGGTTGCAGCATTTTCAGTGAGTTGGGAAGCGCTGATTTTAGCAGACGCCCCTTGGCGGCATCGACTGATGTTGCGCCGCAGCGAAGGCCAAGCCAGCATCGCCATGTGAAACTCTAATATTGACGGGCGTTTTCAAGCATTTTTGCTTGGAAGTGCGCGCCAAATAAGGAGTTTTGAATTCTTTTCTTGCATCGAGCAGATTGCTGTTCGGCTCGATCGACCGAACCTCGAAAGTTCCACCTCAAGCGCCGCTACCCAAGCGCCCCATTTCGGTCGGGTGCGGAACTATTGTTTAATGCTAAACGCCGTCTTGAGGCGACGATGCAACCCCAAATTTGGAATGTACCCGCCCATGTCAAACGCCACTGCTCTACCGCCAACCATGCGCGTGATCACCACGACGAGCGCCGGCGCGCCAGAGGTGATGCACCTCGGCGAGGCGGCCGTGCCGACGCCTGCCGCCAACGACGTGCTGATCAAAGTCGCCTACGCGGGCGTGAATCGCCCCGACGTGGCACAACGCGCCGGCAACTACGCGCCACCACCGGGTGCCTCGCCCACGATGGGCCTCGAAGTCTCGGGAGAAGTTGTGGCGGTCGGTGCTGACGTCAACCGCTGGAAGGTCGGCGACGCCGTCTGCGCGCTCACTCCCGGCGGCGGCTACGCAGAATACTGCGTAGCACCCGCTGCGCACTGCCTGCCGATTCCCGCAGGGCTTTCCATGCTGGAAGCCGCTGGCGTGCCGGAGAATTTTTTCACCGTCTGGGTCAATGTATTCAACACTTGTCGATTGAGTGCGGGCGAAAAGTTTCTGGTGCACGGTGGCTCAAGTGGCATTGGGCTTACCGCCATTCAACTGGCGAAAGCGTTTGGAGCCGAAGTCTTCACTACCGTCGGCAACGATGGAAAAGCCGCCTTCTGCAAACAAATCGGCGCGGATCATGTTTTCAATTACAGGACGCAAGACTGGATGGCTGAGATCGCCACCATCACGCAGAAGAAAGGCGTCAACGTCATTCTCGACATGGTGGGTGGCTCGTATATCGAAAAGAATCTGCGCTCACTCGCACTTGAAGGCCGCTACTGTTTCATCGCGTTTCTGGAAGGCGGCAAAGCCGACGTTGATTTCCGTCCGCTGATGATGAAGCGCCAGACCATCACCGGCTCGACGCTGCGCGCGCGACCGGATGCACAGAAGACGGCGATTGCCGTGGAGTTGGAAGCGAAGGTTTGGCCTTTACTTGCGGCGGGCAAAGTGAAGCCGGTGATTCATGAGACGTTTGATTTAGCCGATGTGGTGGCGGCGCATAGGTTGATGGAGTCTAGTGCGCATATTGGGAAGATTATGTTGACGACGGGCAAGTAACACAGCCTTCGTTCACTACAAAGTCAAGAGCGCTTGCCAACCGAGTACTCAAGTTAGTATTGTCTGGCGCTGGTAGTCGTGTAGACAGCTAGCGTCAAGAAACGAAGATACAACATCTGCAGCGTGTACTAGATTCCACCGGATAACTAATATGCCATCGACGAAGCCAATCAAAGTTGCAGACCTGAAGCTTGATTTGAAGAATTTTCGAACCACACCCCAAAAAAGTGAGTCCGCGGCAGTTCGCGCGATGATCTCCATCAATCCAGGCATGTTTTGGGCTCTAATGGAAAGTCTTTTGAGGGATGGCTACCACCCGACGGAGAACATCATCGTCCTCACGGACGCGAAAGGAAACCTAGTCGTTCGCGAAGGTAATCGGCGAATCGCTGCCCTTAAGTTGATCTTGGGTCTGACCAAACGCGCTCAATTTGACTTGCCCCAAGATATAGACACGCAAATTGCGAACGTGGATGCCGCTTGGATTTCAAGCAATTCACAAGTGCCATGCGCTACGTATTTGGCAAAAGAGTCTGCGACCGTCGATAGAATTGTTGCACTCACGCACGGTAAAGGTGAACTTGCAGGCCGAGACAAATGGAATGCCGTCGCGCGCGCGCGTCATAACCGCGATGCAAAAGCTGCAACAGAACCAGCACTTGACCTGTTGGAGAAGTACTTGGAAGGCGGAAAAAACCTCAGCAGCACCCAGAGAGAGCGTTGGAGTGGCGAGTTTCCGCTTTCTGTTTTGGACGAAGCGATAAAGAAATTGGCGCCGAAAGTTGGCGCAAAGACCGGAAAGGAATTTGTCGCCGAGTACCCTAGCAAGACTAAGCACAGGTCCGGAATAGAGAGATTGATTTACGATATCGGAACCGAAACACTTGGGTTCAAGCATATCCGATCCGACACGGAAGACTGGGCGTCGTCAAAATACGGATTCCCGCCTCAAAGCAAATCTGGGAGTGGCACATCCAGCGGTAAGTCCGGCGCAGGTTCAACGGCTAATGCGAGCACCGCAAAGTCTAGTAATGCACCGAAGACAAAAAGAGCAACCGCCACGAATGATCCTAAAACCGTAGCCCGTGCGCTTAAGGCATTCGTTCCGAAGGGGGCAAACCGCGAGAAACTGGTCCTGCTTCTAGATGAAGCCCGACGGTTATCTTTGATCAAACATCCACACGCATTTTGCTTCGTTCTTAGAAGCATGTTTGAAATATCAGCAAAGGCTTACTGCATTGATCATCAAGCGAAGGCGGGGCCTGCTGCAACTAAGGCTGACGGTACTGACCGATCGCTAGTGGACGTACTGCGAGATATTACGTCGCATCTTACAAAGAAGAAAACAGACAAACAGATGACCAAGCTCCTGCATGGCCCAATGGCTGAACTCGCAAGACCGGAGGGATTTTTATCTGTTACGTCGATGAACCAACTTGTGCACAATCCACGCTTTTCTATTGATGAGACACACATCGCTACTCTGTTCGGAAACATCTTTCCGCTGCTTGAAGAAATGAACCGCTAATGATTTCAAACACATTAGCTGCGCGCACGGTTTAAGATGGGGAAATACAGAACTCCACTGCGGTATCCGGGAGGGAAGCAGAAACTTGCGCCTTTCATACTTGAGATTCTTGCGACGAATGGCCTGGTTGGAGGGCAGTACGTCGAACCTTATGCGGGTGGGGCTGGAGTCGCGATCGAACTACTACTTAGCGGCAAGGTCGAGAAAATACATCTGAACGACTCCTGCAAGGCAGTTCATGCCTTTTGGAGCGCTGTCATTCATGATGGCGAAATGCTTTGTAGAAGGGTGTCCAGAGCTAGTTTGACCGTAGAGGAGTGGCGACGCCAAAAGGCGGTGCTCGCTCGCCCGCTCGAGCACGACAGAATAGATCTCGGATTCAGCCTGTTATATGTAAATCGCGTGAATCGGTCTGGAATACTTTCCGGTGGACTCATTGGCGGGATCAATCAAGATGGCCCGTGGAAGATGGATGCTAGGTTCCCTAGAAATGACTTGATATCACGGATTGAGCTGATCGCAAGTTATGGCTCAAAGATTAAGGTCAAGAATTGGGACGCTGAGCGCTTCTTAATCGAATACGTTGCGAAATTGCCAGCGAATTCACTTGTGTATTGTGACCCACCGTACTTTAAGAAAGCCGACCGCCTATATTTGAACCATTACAAGGCCGAGGATCACAAAAGGATCTCGCAAGTGGTTCAGCGAGAACTAAAACATCCGTGGGTTGTTTCGTATGACGGGGCTCCCGAGATACTGGCGCATTATTCAAAACGTAGGCACTTCTTGTATGACCTCCAGTACAACGCTGGCAAGGTTTACAAGGGAACCGAGGCGTTCTTCTTTTCGGATAGATTGAAACTACCCGAAAGCTCGAGTCTTACTTTTATTTCTGTTGCGCTAGGACAAGCTGCATAGCGTTGGATCTGTAAGACGCGAAACAATAGGGGACGTACAACCTTTGTTTCTGTAGTCCTAGACAACCCGAAAATGCTCCGCAACCAAAAAAAGCCACGCGAACTCGCGTGGCTTTTTGTTGAACCCGACTCCGCAAATGCTAAAACGGGATATCGTCATCCATATCATCAAACTTAGCCGCTCCGCCCTTGCTTGCTGCTGGCTTGGCCGCTGAACTTCCACCGCCGGACGGTGGCCGCGCTGACGACTCCGACGCGCCGCTACTGTCGCCCCCGCCCATGCCTTGGCGGGAGCCCAGCATTTGCATCGAATCGGCGATCACTTCAGTGGTGTACTTCTCGACGCCTTCTTTGTCCTGCCATTTGCGGGTGCGCAGCTTGCCTTCGACGTAAACCTGCGAACCTTTTTTCAGGTATTCACCCGCGATTTCGGCAAGCTTGCCGAAAAACGCGACACGATGCCATTCGGTTTGTTCCTGCTTTTCACCGCCCTTATCTTTCCACGTTGAGGTGGTGGCGATCGAGATATTGGTAATTGCGCCGCCATCGGGCATGTAGCGGGTTTCTGGGTCGCGGCCGAGGTTGCCGACGAGAATGACTTTGTTAACTGAGGCCATAGCGTAATTCCTTACATTAAGTTGAAGGACACCTCTAAAACCCCAGATTTCGTCGCCATACGTTGTTGCTCACAAAAAATATCTCCTTACATATAAAACATATGCCGCGTCGATATTTTTCTGCTCGCGTCTAGTCTGGCTTAGAACTCTGGATTTTTAGAGATGCCCTGAAAACCTGCACCCAGCAGACTGAATGGAATCTGGTGCAAAGACCAGAATTGCGTTTCGAAAATAGGTGCAGAACGGTGGTGCGAGCAGGTAATATAGCAGGTTGCCTTTCAAAGGTTCGTGCCGAGTTTGGCGCGAATTAATGCATTGAATCAAGCTTCCTTGATTCAATGATTTAGCGCGGAAAGTTCATCAAGCACTTCATGGTCACCCGCCAAATGGATTACATCAAGATTCGCGGCGCTCGCACGCACAATCTGAAAAACATCAACCTCGATTTGCCACGGCATGCGCTGGTGGTCATCACTGGATTGTCCGGTTCGGGTAAGTCGTCGCTGGCGTTCGATACCCTCTACGCCGAAGGACAGCGCCGCTACGTCGAATCGCTTTCGGCCTACGCACGTCAGTTTCTGCAGCTGATGGAAAAGCCCGACGTGGATTTGATCGAAGGTCTGTCGCCCGCCATTGCGATTGAACAAAAAGCCACTTCGCACAATCCACGCTCGACGGTCGGCACGGTGACTGAAATACACGACTACCTGCGGCTATTGTTTGCGCGCGCCGGCACGCCGTATTGTCCTGAGCATCAACTCGCGCTTGAGGCACAGACCGTCGCGCAGATGGTCGATACCGTATTGGCGATGCCGATCGGCACAAAGCTGATGTTGCTGGCACCGGCCGTCGTCGACCGCAAGGGCGAACATCTTGATCTGGTCGATGAACTTCGCAGTCAAGGTTTTGTGCGTCTGCGCGTCAACGGCAAGGTGATCGAGATTGACGACTTTCCGAAACTCGACAAGCAAAAAAAACATTCGGTTGACGTCGTCGTCGATCGCATCAAGATCGCGCCGGACTTGAAGCAACGCATCGCGGAATCATTCGAAACCTGCCTGCGGGTCGGCAACGCAAAAGCGCTTGCGGTGAACATGGATACGTCGAAAGAGATGTTGTTCTCGTCGAAATTTGCCTGCCCCGTTTGCGACTACTCCCTGTCGGAAATGGAACCGCGGTTATTCTCGTTCAACAATCCAATGGGCGCTTGCCCAAGGTGCGACGGCTTGGGCGAGATTACATTTTTCGACCAAAAGCGCATCGTCTCCTACCCGGGCCTGTCGCTGGCGGGCGGCACGATCAAGGGCTGGGATCGGCGCAATCAATTTTATTTCCAAACCTTGACCGGACTCGCCGAGCATTATCAGTTCGACATCGATAAGCCGTTCGACAAGCTGACGCCCGACGCGCAGCAGATCATCCTCTATGGTTCCGGCAAAGACAAGATTCCGTTCAAGTACCCAGGTGAGCGTGGCAAGTCGATCATCCGAGAAGACGTGTTTGAGGGCATCGTGCCGAACCTGGAGCGCCGTTACCGCGAAACCGATTCGATGGCAGTACGTGAAGAATTGGCCAAATACATTTCGACCAAGGCCTGCCCCGACTGCGCAGGCACGAGGCTGCGCAAAGAGGCGCGCAATGTCAGAGTGGGCGACAAGTCGTTGCACGAGATATCGGCGATGGCGCTCAAGGAATCGTCGCGCTGGTTCGCCAGCGTGAAATTGACGCCGCAAAAAATGGCCATCGCGGAAAAGATCATTACGGAAATTTCCGCGCGCCTGCAGTTTCTGAACAACGTCGGGCTCGATTACCTGTCGCTGATGCGCTCCGCTGACACGCTCTCCGGCGGTGAAGCGCAACGCATTCGGCTCGCCTCACAAATCGGCTCGGGGCTCACCGGTGTGATGTACGTACTGGATGAGCCGTCCATTGGTCTGCATCAACGCGATAACGGTCGACTACTGGAAACGCTCAAGCGATTGCGCGATCTAGGTAATTCCGTCATCGTCGTCGAGCACGATGAGGAAGCAATCAACGCGGCAGACTATGTGGTCGACATGGGTCCGGGCGCCGGTGCGCACGGCGGCATGATCGTTGCCGAAGGGACGCCCGCACAAATCAAGAAATCTTCGCAGTCGCTCACGGGGCAATATCTCTCCGGCAAGAAGCAAATCAATGTGCCGAAATCGCGCTTCAAATTCGACAAGAAGAAACAGCTCGTGATTAAAGGCGCGCGCGGCAATAACCTGAAAAACGTGACGCTCGAGTTGCCGGTCGGCGGCCTGATTTGTGTAACCGGCGTGTCGGGCTCAGGCAAATCAACGCTCATCAACGACACGCTTTACAAAACCATTGCCCATCACTTGTACGCGTCGACCAACGATCCAGCGCCATTTGACAGCATCGAGGGGCAAGATCACTTCGACAAAGTGATTTCAGTTGACCAGTCGCCCATCGGACGCACGCCGCGATCCAATCCAGCGACCTACACGGGACTGTTCACGCCGATTCGCGATTTGTTTTCGTCGGTGCCGGAAGCGCGAGCGCGTGGCTATGGTCCCGGGCGCTTTTCGTTCAACGTCAAGGGCGGCCGCTGCGAGGCGTGTCAGGGTGACGGCGTACTCAAAGTCGAGATGCATTTTTTGCCCGACGTCTATGTGCCGTGCGATGTCTGCCACAGTAAGCGCTATAACCGCGAGACGCTTGAAGTGCACTACAAAGGCAAAAACATCACTGAAGTTCTAGACATGACGGTGGAGAGCGCGTTTGAGTTTTTTAAACCGGTTCCGGTGGTCGCGCGCAAATTGCAAACGTTGCTCGACGTCGGTTTGGGGTATATCCGGCTCGGCCAAAGTGCCACCACACTGTCGGGCGGCGAAGCGCAGCGCGTCAAACTTTCGCTCGAACTCTCCAAGCGCGACACCGGCAAGACCCTCTACATTCTTGACGAGCCGACCACGGGGCTACACTTTCACGATATCGACATGCTGTTGAAAGTGCTGCACCGCCTGCGCGATCACGGCAACACGGTGGTCGTCATCGAGCACAACCTTGACGTCATCCGCACCGCCGACTGGGTAATCGACCTGGGGCCCGAAGGCGGTGACGGCGGTGGGTCGATTCTGTGCGAAGGCACGCCGGCCACACTCGCACAACACCCAACCAGTTACACCGCGAAGTACTTGCGGCCATTGCTCGGCATCCGGTCGGCCAGGCCTGCCGACAGCGTTCAGAAAACCGCAAATGTCTAGTATCGGCGCGGTGTTTCAGGCATTTATGCCCCAAACTCCCCGCCGAATAATGCGTTTTTCAAAACAGTGCTGATGAACCCTCGCGAACTGTTGCTCGATAGCTTTCGCGCTGCGCTCAGCGCGGCCGACCCATTGCAGGTGGTGCCGGCGCATCTGCCACCACCGCCCCCCGCCGGCAAAACCATCGTGGTCGGTGCGGGCAAAGCCGCTGCCGCGATGGCACGCGCGGTCGAACTAGGCTGGCCCAGCGATGCGCCGCTCGGCGGCATGGTCATCACGCGATACGCGCATAGCTACGCGCCCGATGAGACGCCGCGCCGCATTCGTGTCATCGAAGCTGGACACCCGGTGCCCGATGCCGCAGGCGAGAACGCCGCCAAGCAAGTACTGGCGCTGGCACAATCGGCCACGGCGGACGACTTGTTGCTAGTCCTCATTTCGGGTGGCGGTTCGAGCCTGCTGTCGATGCCAGCTGGCGACATCACCATGGTCGATCTGAAAACCGTAACGCGCGAGTTGTTACGGTGCGGCGCACCAATCCAGGACATGAACGTGGTTCGCAAACACATGTCTGCGATTCAGGGCGGCCGCCTCGCCGTGGCAAGCCAGGCACGCGTCATCACGCTCATCATCTCCGATGTGACCGGCGACGATCCCTCGGCGATCGCGTCCGGGCCCACCGCGCCAGATTCGTCTACCTATCAGGATGCGCTCAATATTCTCAACCGTTACCGCATTACACCGCCCGTTTCCATTGCGCGTCACTTGTCCAACGGTGCGCGGGGAAATGTCGCCGAGACTATCAAGCCGGGCGACCCGGCGTTCGCGCGCGTCGACAATCGAGTAATCGCGACCGGGCACCAAAGTCTCTCCATGGCTGCGGCATTTTTTCAGCAGCGCGGGATAACGCCAATGCTTCTGGGCGACAGTGTCACGGGCGAAGCGCGCGACGTAGCCAAGGTGTACGGCGCGCTGGCGCGCCAGATTCGTCAGCACCATCACCCGTTCAAACCACCCGTCGCCCTGATTTCAGGCGGCGAGTGCACCGTGCGGCTCGCGTCGGACAACAAGGGGCGCGGCGGTCGTTGTAGCGAATTCTTGCTGTCGCTGGCGATTGATTTGAGCGCCATGACAAATGTTCACGCGATTGCGTGTGACACCGACGGCATCGACGGCTCTGAACAAAACGCTGGTGCGCTGCTGTTTGACGACTCGCTCGCACGCGCTGAAGCGGCAGGCATCGATGCCCGGGTGCAACTTGAAGCGAACGATGCGTACGGGTTTTTCGCGCCCCTCAACGACCTGGTTGTTACTGGACCCACTCGCACCAACGTCAATGACTATCGAGCCATTTTGCTGCTCTAGCACGCAGCAACCCGCACCACGTGATTGAATTCACCGTTTAGAGCGACTTATGCAAATAGACTCCATCGATCATCTGGTGTTGACCGTTGAGAACATCGACCGTAGCGGCGCGTTTTATCGCGATGTGTTGGGGATGAACATCGTGCACTTTGGTAGCGCGGATACACCCCGAACAGCACTGACCTTCGGCAGGCAAAAAATCAATTTGCATCAGGCCAACCGGATTCCGGATCCCAACGTGTTGAAGCCCACGCCCGGCAGTGCCGACTTTTGTCTCATCACAACCACCCCGATTGACGATGTCATCACGCATTTGCGCCGATGCCATGTCGCAGTCATTGAGGGACCGGTGACACGCACCGGCGCAATTGGTGCCATCGTATCCGTCTACATTCGCGACCCAGATCTGAATCTGGTCGAAATTGCCTGCTACGTCGATACGCCTGGCTAAGGCCGCAAATAAAAAAGCCGGCTGATGCCGGCTTTTTCGTTGAGCGGCAATACTTATGCAGCCGCTTTTTCTTCCGTCGCCACTGCCTCAGCAACCATCGGCCGATCGACCAGTTCTACCAGCGCCATCGGCGCGTTGTCACCTTGGCGAAAGCCAAACTTCAGGATGCGAAGATAGCCACCCTTGCGCTCTTTGTAGCGTGGGCCGAGCTCGGCGAACAGCTTGCCGACCATATCGCGATCACGCAGGCGATCAAATGCCAGGCGCTTATTAGCGAGCGTGTCTTCCTTGCCGAGCGTTATGAGCGGCTCTGCAACGCGACGCAATTCTTTTGCTTTTGGCAGCGTGGTCTTGATAACTTCGTGCAAGAACAGCGAATTGGTCATGTTGCGCAACATCGCCAAGCGATGTGAGCTTGTTTTGTTGAGTTTACGAAGACCGTGACGATGACGCATGATGAACTTCCTTTGTATTCTTGGCCGTTGATGCAACCAGCCTTGTTATCGTTATGGGTTGTTGATGGGCTACGAATATTTGATCCCCATTTTCATGGGGATGATCTGGCAGCGTGCTGCTAGGGAGGGTCTGATTAAGTTGCTTTGGTTCAGATTGTGGTGAGGTTGGGGCAGCTACTAGGCATGCGACGAAGGTGCGTTGCGGGGCTACCGCACGAGGAGCATAACAAAGTAGATGCCCCAAGATCGCCGCAAGATGAATCGAATGGACTTGATCAGACCCTCCCTAGATCACTTCATGACGCCGGCAGCGGGCCAATTCTCGAGCTTCATGCCGAGAGTAAGGCCTTTGCTGGCAAGTACTTCCTTGATTTCGTTGAGCGACTTGCGACCCAGATTCGGCGTCTTGAGCAATTCGTTTTCGGTGCGCTGAATCAGATCGCCGATGTAGTAAATGTTTTCGGCCTTGAGGCAGTTGGCGGAGCGAACGGTCAGTTCCAAATCGTCGACTGGCAGCAGCAGGATTGGATCGACCTGCGGCGACTTCGCTTCTTCGGCCTGCATCGGTGTACCTTGCAAGTCCGCGAACACAGACAGTTGGTCAACCAAAACGCGTGCCGCATAGCGAACCGCTTCCTCCGGCTCGATCGAGCCATTGGTCTCGATGTCCATCACCAGACGATCCAGATCGGTGCGCTGCTCAACGCGAGCGCTTTCCACTGCGTACGAGACGCGACGGACCGGCGAGTAAGACGCGTCAAGCAGGATCGAACCGATGGTACGGTTTTCGTCATTGCGACGCGAGGTCGCGGCAACATAGCCGCGACCCTTTTCGACCTTGATCTGCATGTCGATTTTGCCGCCGGCGGACAAATTGGCAATCACATGATCCGGATTGACAATCTCCACGTCGTGCGTTTGCTCAATGTCAGCGCCCGTGACAGGTCCCGGCGTGGACTTCTTGAGCTTCAATGTGGTCTCAGACCTGTTGTGCAATTTCAGCACCAGGCCCTTCAGATTCAGCAATATGTCGACGACGTCTTCCTGCACGCCTTCGATGGTGGAGTACTCATGCAACACACCGGAAATCTTGACTTCGGTGGGTGCGTAACCTGGCATCGAGGACAGCAGAATGCGACGCAGCGCATTGCCTAGGGTGTGGCCGTAACCGCGCTCAAACGGCTCCATCACGACTTTAGCGTGAGCGGGAGAAATGTTTTCGACGTCGATGATGCGCGGCTTCAGAAAAGTCGTGGCATTACTTTGCATTGACGAGGGCCTCTATAGAATGACGCGCACCGTGGCGTCCCACGGCGCGGGGGATGAAACGGATTACTTCGAGTAAAGTTCGACGACCAGTTGCTCGTTGATGTCGGCCGCAAATTCCTGACGATCAGGCAACGCCTTGAACACGCCAGAGAATTTTTTGGTGTCGACTTCTACCCAGTTCGGGAAACCATTGGCTTCGGCAAGCTTGAGTGCGTC
Organism: Usitatibacteraceae bacterium; assembly: GCA_038901695.1. Lineage (GTDB taxonomy): Bacteria > Pseudomonadota > Gammaproteobacteria > Burkholderiales > Usitatibacteraceae > UKL13-2. The sequence continues at coordinate 7,428 of JBCKPN010000031.1, read as the reverse complement.
CTGCACCCGCAATTGTTTCGTTGCCTTTTCCTTCAGCGACACGACATCATTTGGTTTGAGCAAGTAGGACGGAATGTTGACCGGCTTACCGTTGACCAAAATACCGCAATGGCTGACCAACTGCCGGGCTTCCGCCCGCGTCGAGCCAAATCCCATGCGATAGACGTTGTTATCCAGGCGCGATTCGAGCAGCTGCAAAAGGTTCTCGCCGGTCGCCCCCTTGCGACGCTCAGCTTCAGCGAAGTAAGTGCGGAACTGACGTTCGAGAACGCCATACATGCGACGAATCTTTTGCTTCTCGCGAAGCTGCGTGCCGTATTCGGACACGCGTGACTGTTTCGCGCCGTGCTGACCGGGACGCGATTCAAGTTTGCACTTCGAGTCGAGCGGACGACGCGCGCTCTTCAGGAAGAGATCAGTACCCTCGCGACGCGAGAGTTTGCATTTGGGACCAATATAACGAGCCATGTTGATATCTCTTTTGCGAATTACATGCGACGACGCTTGGGTGGGCGGCAGCCATTGTGCGGAACCGGTGTGACATCAGCAATCGACATGATCTTGATGCCCAACGCATTCAACGCACGCACGGCCGATTCGCGCCCGGGCCCTGGTCCCTTGATGCGAACTTCAAGGTTCTTGATGCCACATTCGAGCGCCGCTTTACCTGCTGCTTCCCCAGCAATCTGTGCGGCAAACGGCGTGGATTTACGCGAGCCTTTGAAACCTGCGCCACCGGAGCTCGCCCATGACAACGCGTTGCCTTGACGGTCCGTGATGGTGATGATGGTGTTATTGAACGACGCGTGAATGTGGGCAATGCCTTCCGACACATTCTTTTTGACTTTCTTGCGAACGCGTGTTGCTGCTGCAGCGGGTTTAACCATTGTATGTACCTCGTTTCCGAAACTCTATTTCGCTAAGCGAACTGCTTTGCGAGGACCTTTGCGCGTACGTGCGTTAGTGCGCGTACGCTGACCGCGAACCGGCAGCCCTTTGCGATGACGCGTGCCACGATAGCAACCCAGATCCATAAGCCGCTTGATCGACATCGACACTTCACGACGCAGATCACCTTCGACGGTCACTTTGCCAATCTGCTCGCGCAGCTTGTCCATGTCGCTATCGTTGAGGTCTTTGATTTTGGCAGACCTGTTGACGCCAGCCGCTTCACAAATTTTGACTGCGGTATGACGACCGATGCCGAAAATCGCGGTCAACGCGATTTCTGCATGTTGATGATTGGGGATGTTTACACCAGCAATACGTGCCATGATGGATAACCTTTAGCCTTGACGTTGCTTATGACGCGGTTCTTTGCAAATGACGCGCAAAACACGTTTGCGGCGCACCAATTTGCAATTGCGACAGATTTTTTTGACAGATGCCTGAACTCGCATTTCTTTCTCCTTGCTTCCCGACGCCTATTTGGCGCGAAAGGTAATACGTGCCTTCGTTAAATCGTAGGGCGATATTTCCACCGTAACTTTGTCACCCGGCAAAATGCGTATGTAGTGCATGCGCATCTTTCCGGAAATGTGACCCAACACGACATGCCCGTTTTCCAACTTAACCCGGAACATTGCGTTAGGCAACGTTTCCTGGATTACGCCCTGCATTTCAATCGTTTCTTCTTTTGCCATTAATCCGCTACCGATCTGCTCGAACTACCGAACAGGGAAGCCAGCGCCACCCTTGAAGTTCGCCTTCTTGAGCAGGCTTTCGTACTGGTGAGACATCAAATACGCTTGCATCTGCGCCATGAAGTCCATGGTCGTCACCACAATAATGAGTAGCGACGTACCACCGAAGTAAAACGGTACATTCCAGCGCATATGCAAAAACTCCGGAAGCAGGCACACGGCGGTGATGTATGACGCGCCCACCAGAGTCAAACGCGTCAGGATTTTGTCGATGTAGCGCGCCGTCTGCTCACCCGGTCTGATGCCAGGCACAAACGCCCCACTCTTCTTCAAATTTTCAGCCGTCTCTTTGGAGTTAAAAACAAGCGCTGTGTAAAAGAAGCAAAAGAAAATAATCGCGGCAGCATAGAGCATGGTGTAGAGCGGCTGCCCCGGTGCCAGCGCGGCGCCCAGATCTTTCAGCCAAACCATCTGGTCACCTTGACCAAACCAGCCGGCCACGGTCGCTGGAAACAGGATGATCGACGACGCGAAGATGGGGGGAATCACGCCCGCCATGTTCAACTTCAACGGCAGGTGCGACGCCTGACCACCGTAGAGCTTGTTGCCGACTTGGCGCTTGGCGTAGTTGACCAAAATCTTGCGCTGGCCACGCTCGACAAACACCACAAAAAACGTCACAAACACCACCAGCGCCAGGATGAACAAGAACACTGGAATCGCCATCGTGCCGTTGTTGACCAACTCCACCGTACCGCCGATTGCGCTTGGCAGTCCCGCAACGATGCCAGCAAAAATAATCAGCGAAATACCGTTGCCAATGCCACGCTCGGTAATCTGCTCACCCAACCACATCAAAAATATGGTGCCAGCCAACAGCGTTGTGACCGTCACGAACCGAAACATCATGCCCGGATCGACCACCAGACCTTGCTGTGATTCGAGTGCAATCGAAATGCCGATGCCTTGAAACAGCGCCAACGCTACCGTGCCATAGCGCGTGTACTGCGTAATCTTGCGGCGACCGGCTTCGCCTTCCTTTTTCAATGCTTCCAGCGTCGGCGACACCACCGACATCAACTGCATGATGATCGAGGCCGAAATGTACGGCATGATGCCCAACGCGAAAACAGAAAAGCGCGACAACGCGCCGCCGGAGAACATGTTGAACATGCCCAAAATGCCGCCACCTTGCGTATCGAACAACTTGGCGAGCTGCAGCGGATCGATCCCCGGTACCGGGATATAAGTCCCGATACGAAACACAATCAGCGCCAGCACCAAGAAGATCAGACGACGCTTTAAGTCGCCCATCTTTCCGATTGCTGCTAATGGATTGGTAGTCAAACGTAAATTCCTAGTCTGCAGTCAAACTTATGCGGCAGGCGCGGTTTCGACCGAACCGCCAGCAGCCTCAATGGCGGCCTTCGCACCCTTGGTCACACCGATGCCGACCAGCTTGACCTTCTTTGCAATGCTGCCCGACAAAAATACCTTGGCCGCCAGTGCGCCCGGGGCGATCACATTCGCCTGCTTGAGCACCAACAGGTCAATCGTGTCGACTGGCAGCATGGCGATTTCGGACAGGCGAACTTGCGCCGTATCGTTGCGCGTCAGCGACACAAATCCGCGCTTGGGCAGACGCCGCTGCAACGGCATTTGACCGCCCTCAAAGCCGACTTTGTGGAAGCCGCCGGAACGCGACTTTTGGCCTTTGTGCCCGCGTCCTGCCGTCTTGCCCAAACCCGAACCAATACCGCGACCAACGCGGCGACGATTCTTGTTTGACCCTTCAGCGGGTTTAATGTCATTCAAATCCATGATGTTCAGCCTTCGACCTGGAGCATATAGCTCACTTTGTTGATCATGCCGCGATTAGCCGGCGTATCGATCACTGTGACGGTGTGGTGACGTCGCTTCAGGCCGAGACCGCGTACGCAGGCTTTATGCGCCTCCAAACGGCCAATGGTGCTCTTGAGGAGCGTCACTTTGATGGTTTTCTGGTCAGTCATGATGAACCTCGATTAGCCCAGGATTTCTTCGATTGTTTTGCCGCGCTTGGCCGCAACTTCGGATGGACGCGATATTTGTGCCAGCCCGTCGAGCGTGGCGCGAACCACGTTGTAAGGATTGGTTGAACCGTGGCATTTGGCGGAGATGTTGGTGATACCCATCACTTCAAACACCGCGCGCATCGCACCGCCCGCCTTGATACCGTTACCGTCAGCCGCTGGCTGCATGAACACTTTGGTGGCACCGTGGCGACCGATCACCTCGTGATGCAACGTGCCGTTTTTCAATGGCACCTTCACGAGGTTGCGGCGCGCTTGTTCCATCGCCTTTTGCACGGCGACCGGAACTTCCTTGGATTTTCCTTTGCCCATTCCGACGCGGCCATCACCATCGCCAACCACGGTCAGCGCTGCGAAGCCAAGAATCCGACCACCCTTCACGACCTTGGTGACTCGGTTTACCGAGATCATCTTTTCGCGGAGGCCGTCGCCTTCTTTATCCTTATATTCTGGTTTTGCCATTTGGAAGTCCTTGACTAAAACTTGAGGCCGGCTTCACGCGCGGCATCTGCCAGCGCTTTCACCCGACCGTGATACGCGTAACCGGCACGGTCGAATGCAACGTCCGACACGCCAGCAGCTTTGGCACGCTCCGCAATGCGTTTGCCAACTTCGGCGGCGGCGGCGGCAGTCGCGCCGCTTTTCAGCGCTGCACGCAATTCTTTTTCCGCTGTCGATGCGGCCGCCAACACCTTGGATCCGGTTGCGTCGATCACTTGTGCATAGATATGCGTATTGGTGCGATGCACGGTAAGGCGTACCGCTTTCAGACGCGCAATGGTGGCGCGCGTTTTTGCTGCACGGCGCAGACGGGATTGGTTTTTGTCGATCATGATCGCGCTCCTTACTTCTTCTTCGTCTCTTTGAGGACGATGACTTCATCGACATAACGCACACCCTTGCCCTTGTACGGCTCTGGCGGACGATAGCCACGCACGATGGCGGCAACTTGGCCGACCTTCTGCTTGTCAATGCCCTTCAAAATAATTTCCGTCGGGGTCGGCGTCTCCGCCTTCACGCCCTCTGGCATGTTGTGTATCACCGGATGCGAATAGCCGAGCGCCAGATTCAACTTAGCACCTTGCGCGGCGGCCTTGTAGCCCACGCCGACCAAGGTCAGCTTGCGCTCAAATCCTTTTTCTACGCCGAGCACCATGTTGGCCAGCAACGCGCGCATGGTGCCGAACATGGCATTCGCCTCTCGCGAGTCGTTCGCTGCCGCCAGCACAAGCTTGTCGCCGTCTTTCTTGACAGTGACCAAGTGCGTAGCCGTCTGTTTCAAGGTTCCAAGCGGACCCTTGACAGTGATTTCGTTTGCCGCAATGGTCACTTCGACTTTTGCAGGCACGGTGATGGGGAGCTTACCAACGCGAGACATGTCTTTCTCTCCTTACACCACGATGCAAATGACTTCGCCACCGACACCGGTCGCGCGCGCTTTGCGATCAGTCATTACGCCTTTGGAAGTCGACACAATCGCGACTCCAAGACCGTTCATGACAGGTTTGATATCTTCACGTCCGCGGTAGATGCGCAGACCAGGACGGGAAACGCGCTCGATCTTCTCGATCACCGGCTTTCCAGCGTAATACTTCAATCCGACATTCAACTCGGACTTGCCATCGACGGTACGCACATCGAATCCTTCGATGTAGCCTTCGTCTTTCAGCACATGCGCGATGGCTACCTTCACTTTGGAAGACGGCATCGTCACATCAACTTTTTCCGATTGTTGCGCATTACGAATGCGGGTCAACATATCGGCGATCGGATCACTCATGCTCATATTTTTTCTCCGCTCTTTCCGTACGCCTACCAGCTAGCTTTAACCATGCCCGGCACTTCACCGCGCATGGCAATTTCACGCAACTTATTACGGCCCAACCCGAACTTGCTATACACACCGCGCGGGCGACCTGTTATTGCACAACGATTACGCAAACGCGTCGGATTTGAATTGCGCGGCAGAGCCTGCAATTTCAGTCGCGCCTGATAACGATCTTCATCGGCAGCACTTTGATCATTGATGATCTTGAACAGCGCTTCACGCTTCGCCTTGAACTTCGCCACCAGCTTCTCGCGCTTGGCTTGGCGGTTAATGACTGCAAGTTTGGCCATACGCTTAACCCCTGAAAGGAAACTTGAACGCGGCCAGGAGCGCTTTCGCTTCTGCATCGTTCTTGGCGGTCGTGGTAATCGAGATATTCATGCCGCGAATAGCGTCAATCTTGTCGTACTCGATTTCCGGAAAAATGATTTGCTCCTTGATACCCATGTTGTAGTTGCCACGGCCATCAAATGAACGCCCCGAGATACCGCGAAAATCGCGCACACGCGGCAGCGACACGGTGATCAGACGATCAAGGAACTCGTACATGCGGTTGGCACGCAGCGTCACCATGCAGCCGATCGGATAGCCGTCGCGAATCTTGAAGCCGGCGATCGACTTCTTCGACTTGGTCACCACCGGCTTTTGACCAGCAATCTTGGTCATGTCGCCGACCGCGTTATCCATAATTTTCTTGTCAGCCACCGCTTCACCGACACCCATGTTGAGGGTGATCTTGGTGATGCGCGGCACTTCCATCACGGACTTGAAGCCGAAGTCTTTCATCAACTTCGGAACGATGGTTTCTTTGTAGATAGTTTGGAGTCGAGCCATTTTCAGCGCCTCCTTAAGCGTCGATTTGTTCGCTGTTGGAGCGGAAAACGCGAACTTTGCGTTTGTCGTCCAGAGCTTTGAAGCCGACGCGATCCGCTTTACCGGAGGTCGGATTGAAAATCGCAACGTTGGAAAGATGAATCGACATCTCTTTCTCGACGATGCCACCAGTCAAACCCTTCATCGGGTTTGGCTTGGTGTGCTTTTTGACGCGGTTGATGCCTTCGATCACCACACGCTCGGTCTCAAGCACCATGGCCAGCACGGTGCCGCGCTTACCTTTGTCTTTGCCGGTGATGACAACCACTTGGTCGCCTTTGCGAATTTTGTTCATAGCGAATTTTCCTCTGCGTCCTTACAGCACTTCAGGTGCCAGCGACACGATCTTCATGAACTTCGCGGTACGCAATTCACGCGTCACCGGTCCAAAGATACGAGTGCCGATCGGCTCCAGCTTGGCATTCAGCAGAACTGCCGCATTGCCATCGAACTTGATGAGCGAGCCGTCACTGCGACGCACGCCCTTGGCAGTACGAACGACAACAGCGTTGTAGACCTCGCCCTTTTTGACGCGGCCACGTGGCTGCGCTGATTTGATACTGACCTTGATAACGTCACCAACGCCCGCGTAGCGACGCTTAGAGCCGCCCAGGACCTTGATACACATCACTGAACGCGCGCCGGTGTTATCGGCGACGTCGAGAATCGACTGCATCTGAATCATTTTTTTTCTCCAACTTACCTGCCAGTGATGGCAGCCAGTTTTGGATCCGTCTTATGTCGTCGAGCCTGACTCGGAGACCCGAATTTGGCGCGCCAACAGGTTAGAAAGCTTCTTTTGCCCGATTGCTTAAAGCACCGTTTGTTTTTGCAAACGCGCGGTGCGGCTTGTGCAGACGTTCAGGCGGCAGGGTCAAACACAACCCTGTTTTTGCAGACTTCCAGCCGACATAGCCACGGCTGGAGCAGCGAAGTCCGCCAGTATATGCGAAGTCGCCCTCCTGAATCAAGCACTTTTGTCGGAAAATTCAAGGGCTTGGGGGCGGTTTCT
>JBCKPN010000030.1:0-20168 GCA_038901695.1 Usitatibacteraceae bacterium | reverse complement strand
AACTCCGACTCGATCCAAATCTCTTCGAAGCGTTCCAGATAAGGCTTCACGCTGACCTCATCGGCCAGGTTCACCACCGAGCGCGGGTGGGAATAGACCGGTTTTCGCCATACCGAATGCGTGTCGGCGAGTATGAGAACGTCTTCAACTTGTCGGGCCGCGCCGGTGACCCGATGGATGGCTAGTTGCCCGCCAAATTGCCCAACCAGCGCCGTGAGGCGGGGAAGCTCACTTTCAATGCCTTGCACTTCATGCAGTGCGATGCGAATTCGTCGCAGTTTGCCGCCCAACAGAAGGTCGCGCATTCTGCCGATCGCATCGATGCTGCCAATGTCTCGTTCGCGCAAGCTCACCGGCGTCCGGTCAAAAATCATGACTTCCTGGCTGGCGGACGCGAGCAACTCGGCGATCGCGACGCGCGCCTCGCTATTGGAATTCATCACGCGATACATCGGCTGCTGGGGTTCGTTCATGTGGGCACCTCTAAAAATTCACTGAAGCCGCGCTGGCGGCGTTGCAAAGCCGCTCAAAATGCTCATGTACTACGTGTACACGGCGCTTTTTCGCGACTTTGCGCCTTGCCATCATCGGCTTGATTGAATTTTTAGAGGTACCCATGTGTTACTCCGCAATTTCAATTTCACCGCTTTGTTGGTAAGGATGCAAGAGCCGCAGCAGCGCCGCATCCAGCAGTGTGGCGTCGACGCGGCGTTCGTTGGCCAACCGAGTGAGGCATTGTTGTTGCGCGCGGCTCAGAGACACGTCACTGCAGACTGCTGTTCCGTTCAGGTAAAACTGCGCCTCGTCGAACAACATGCGCGAACGCAAATCCAGGCGAATGCCGTATCTCAACGCGCGACGGGTGAAGACGGTGCACGATTGCGCTTTTTGCGGCGGCATGAACGAGACGTGCGATTTGGGCTGCGTCAAATAGCGGCCGATGAATGCAGCGATATCGCGTGGGGCGACAGCCGACGAAAGCGCCGACGCCAGCGCATCGGCGCAATTTTTTCTTAAGGTGCTATCGACAAAGGCAGGTTGAGGCGCGATGCGACGCTGGGCGTCGGTATAGCACCCGATGACGGTCAGGCTGTCGCGTAAGTGGTCGAGGTAGGCGTCGAGCAGCTCCTGATACACCGGCGCACGAAATCCGATTGACCAAGTGACACAACCATTGGTCTCGGCGATGCCGTTGTGCGCGTAGCCGGGCGGCAGATACAACATGTCACCCTCAGTCAACACCCACTCTTGCTCGCTCTTAAATTTTTTCAGAATTTTCAGCGGAACGTCGGTTCTGAGCGATTGATCCGGGTGTGCAGAGATTTGCCAGCGCCGCCGACCGCTACCTTGCAACAAGAACACGTCGTAGGAATCAAAATGTGGACCGACCCCTGCGCCTTGCGAGGCGTAGCTGACCATCAAATCGTCGATGCGCGAATATGGCAGAAACGAAAAGTGCGCCAAGAGTTGGTGCGCCTCTGACGAAAAATGCTGCGTATCCTGTACCAGCACTGTCCACTTGTCGCCGTTTAACGTCGCGGATTTGTTTAGGGCGCCAAAGGTGTTCTTGGAGAATGGACCAAATGTCAGATTCCACGACCTGCCACGCTTGACAATCAGTCGGCTCTGCGCCTCGTCGTAGGTCGCCAGTCGCAAAACTTCCTGATTGGATAACGGTGCGAACCCGGAACCCTTGGCGAACGCCTGACGCACCAACAGCGGGCGCTGCTGCCAGAACTGTGAGAGGAATTTCGCGACACTGATTTCACCCAGCTTGTTCAGCGGCGCAACGGCAGATGTGCGTAACGAATTTTTTTCAGTCATTCGGTGCTAACGTTGGTTATGAGTTGCAAGGCCAATTGCGGGTTGATTCGGTGTAGTCGCAACCAAATATTTTTTTTGGATTAGAATCAATTCAGAAGTTCAATCGCGCTGGTAGAGATGTTTGACGTACACCAAGTGGAAGCGAGTGCCGCCATGTTACAGATCGGTTCTGCCGCACCTTCATTCGAGTTGCCCGACGCGAGCATGGAAATCGTCCGTTTGTCATCATTCCGCGGCAAGAAAAACGTCGTGTTGTATTTTTACCCGAAAGACGGCACGCCGGTTTGTACTAAGGAAGCGATCGATTTTTCCGATCATGAGGTCGAGTTCAACGAGTGTAATACCGTCGTTTTCGGTGTGTCACGCGATGATTGTCTGGTACACGAGGAGTTTCGCGACAAACATGGCATTTCGCTGCAATTGCTGTCTGATACGGAGTGCGAAGTTTCGCGCATGTACGATGTGTTGATGGAGCAGGCGAATGCACACGGCACGCAGCGCGGCGTCAAGCGCTGCACCTTTGTGATCGACAAAAAGGGCGTGCTGCAACATATTCTGAGCGAGGCGAACCCGCGCGAGCACGTCAAGGATGTGCTGCGCTTGCTTCGGCAGCTGAACGGGCACTGATGCGCTAAAATTCGCCCTGACGATTGCGTTTTTCCGGTCGGCCTCGCCGCCAGCGTTACCAATCGTGCTCCGTAGATCGCGCTTGTTCTGATCGCCCCTATTCCTTTCCGTTGCCGACCAAAACATGCTGCTGATTGTTAAAGACACTGTCGTGACGCTCACCTATGATCTCGCTGATAGCGACGGTGATGCGATTGAAACCAACGCCACGCTCGCCTATTTGCACGGCGGCTATGCCGGTATTTTTGGCAAAGTAGAAGCCGGCTTGACCGGTAAAACGATCGGCAGTGAGTTCGCTGTTTCGCTCGAACCTGAAGACGCGTTCGGCGACTACGACGAGAACCTGATTCGCCTCGAGCCCCTGAGTGTTTTTCCTGCTGACCTGAAAATCGGTATGCAGTTTGAAGGCCTACCGCCGGGCGACGATGATGATCGCTGGGTTATCTACACGGTGACCGACATCGCCGATGGTCAAGTGGTGGTCGACGGTAATCACCCGCTGGCAGGCGAGCGGCTGGTATTCACGTGCAAAGTTGCTGACGTTCGCAGTGCGTTGGCGGAAGAAATTTCGCACGGACATCCACACGGCCCGCACGGCGCACACCACTGAGTGTGCGCCGACGTCCTGCTAGCCTGCATATTTCACGGGGACGCGTTCGAGAGTGGGTGGATGGGCGTGCGATTTTTCGTTCGACTGACGAGTGAATATCGAGATATTCGCGAGGAAGAGAACGGAAAAGCGCATGTTCAGCCGCCCGCTATCGAGCGCGTAGGCGCTGGCTGATCGAAGACCAAAATGGATTTTTCGTGTGAGACTCTGCTTCATGGCGGGAATGGTCGTGAGTGGAGCCGACCCGTGAAATATGCAGGCTAGGGCGTCGGCACGAAATTGCCCGACTCAACCAAGAATGGACGCGCGCGATTGTTCGCGTCGACACGAACGCGCACCCAGTTCACGTTGGGTGAGCCATAACCCTCGACTCTGGTGACATTGGCAAGCGGGCGGCGATCGAGTGGGCTTTGATATGGCTGGTCAATGCGAAATTGATGCGTGTCGCCGTGGGCGAACAGAATTGGTTTGCCGAAAGTCACCGCTTCGCGCTCAAAGGCCTGCAGAAACGGCACGAAGGCCGACTTCGCCACCGTTGCGGGCGACGCTTCAAATCCCGGATTGGCTTGCAAAAAAATTGCCAACCCGACCATATCCGCACTGCTCGCGCGCTGCATGGCGAACTTCAGCCACGCCAGATTGGCGTGCGTTCGCTCGCCCTGTTCCGCGTCGTTGGCACGATCAAAGCCGACATTGTCATTGCTGCCTTGAATATTGAGCGTGGCGAACACGACGCCGCCGTGTACCCACAGCGTATTCTCGCGGTAGCGCGACAGCACGGCATCGTCGGCAAATGCGGCGGACTGCGGCGTCAGTCTCAGCGCTGACTGCCCCAAGGATGTTGGTTCGCGAAAGAAAATTTCGCGCAGTTTGCTCAGACGTTCGAGTGGATTCATCACGCCGTTGGTCGGTCGTCGGCAGTCCACCCACTCGTTGTCGCCGGGCGTGTAGATCAACGCGTGTTTGGATTGGTTTAGCTCTTGATAGCGCTGATGAAACAGTGCGTCGGTACAAGGCGCGTTCGAGCCTGCCTTGAAGTCGCCGACGTGCACCACAAACGCAAGCCGCTCGCGGTTCATCGCGGCGAGCAGCAACGGGAACTGCTGCTCCTCATAAGCGTTGTACTGCAAATCGCCGAACAGTCCGAACTGGAACGTGCCGGGGCCATCGGCGCGCGTCGCGCAGCCCGCAAGTGCGACCAACATCGCCATCAAAAACAGCTTATGCATCCGGTTCCTCCACGGTTGATTTCAATCTGTACAGTAGTTCCAACGCTTCGCGTGGACTCATTTCGTCGGGCTTGGCATCGCGCAATTGGTCGAGCACCGGGTGCTCGATAACGTCGTGCTTCGACGTCGTGCTTGCATGGTCGGATGTTGGCCGTGCGGCAAACAGCTCGGCTTGTGCGCCATGCGGATGAGATGCAACTTCCAGCAGGTCGAGTTGTTTGCGCGCAACGCGCACCACGCTTCTGGGCACGCCAGCCAGTTGTGCCACCTGCAATCCATAACTTTGGTTGGCGGGTCCAGACTCAAGCTTGTGCAAAAAAACGATCTTGTCCTTCGACTCGACGGCATCCAAATGCACATTGGCCAAGTTGGGCAGCTCGGCATTGAGTCGCGTCAGCTCAAAGTAGTGCGTCGCAAACAGCGTGTAGGCGCGCGAGGTTTCAGCCAGATGGCGCGCAATCGCATAGGCGAGCGATAAGCCATCAAAGGTTGATGTGCCGCGACCAATTTCATCGACCAACACCAGACTGTCTTTGGTGGCGGTATTCAATATGGCGGCCGCCTCGGTCATTTCGACCATGAATGTTGAGCGCCCACCGGCCAGATCGTCAGACGCACCGATGCGCGTCATGATGGCGTCAATGCGGCCGATTTCGGCGAGGGCCGCCGGAACGAACAGCCCCGTGTGCGCCAGCAGCACGATTTGCGCCACCTGTCGCATGTAAGTCGATTTGCCGCCCATGTTGGGTCCGGTGATCAGCAACAATTGGCGTGACCGTGACAGATCACAATCGTTGGCGATGAAATGGTCGACCTGACTCTCGACCACCAAGTGGCGACCGGCTTCGATGTGAATGACATCATCAGCCACAAACACCGGACGCGTCAGCTTCAGCGCCACGGCATTGCGCGCGTTGGCGCAGTAGACGTCGAGCGCCGCAGTTGCGCGCGCGAAGATGTGCAGGGCGTTGACGTGCGGCGCGAGCGCGTCGAGTACCTGTTCATACAGTTGTTTTTCACGTGCAAGTGCCCGCTCACCGGCAGACAGCGCCTTGTCTTCAAACGCTTTCAGCTCCGGCGTGATGAAGCGTTCTGCATTCTTCAGCGTTTGGCGGCGACGATAGTCGTGGGGCACTTTGTCGAGTTGACCTTGCGAGACTTCGATGAAAAAACCGTGCACGCGGTTGTATTCGACGCGCAAGTTGGTGATGCCGGTGCGCGTTCGTTCACGTGCCTCGAGGTCGAGCAGGAAGCCGGACGCATTCGATTGCAGGCCGCGCAGCGCATCGAGCTCGGCGTCAAAGCCATCGCGGATGACGCCACCATCGCGCACCGCGTTGGCTGGTTCATCGGCAATCGATTGCGAAAGACAAGCCTGGATGCGCTCGTCCAGCCGAAATGCCTTGAAAAGCAGCGCCAATGCTGGTGTTTCAATATTGGTTAATCGGTCATTTAGCGCCGGAAGACTTGCTAACGCGCTGCGCAATGCCACCAGATCGCGTGGTCGCGCCGTGCGCAGTGCGATGCGGGTGACGATGCGCTCAATGTCCGACCAATCGCCAATGATTTGCTGCACGTCTGCTGCCGCCGCCGTCATCGCAACCGTTGCGGCGTGGCGTTCGGCGATGACAGCCTGATCGCGCAGCGGGCTATGCAGCCACTCCCGCAGCGCGCGTGCGCCCATTGCCGTGGCGGTGGTGTTGAGTATCGAAAACAGCGTCGGCGCGGGTTCGCCGCGAATCGTTTCCGTCAGTTCGAGGTTGCGGCGTGTTGCCGCGTCCATACGAACGTAAGCGTCTTCGCGCTCGACGCGTAGCCCAGAAATGTGCGGCAACGCGACGCGCTGGGTTTGCTGCACGTAGCCGAGCAGGGCACCGGCAGCACAAAGTGCGGCATCCATGCCGTCAACGCCAAATCCTGCGAGGTCTCTGGTGCCGAACTGCCGATTCAGCAATTTGACCGCCGTGTCCAGATCAAATTGCCAATCCGCCATGCGTTTGACGGCCACGCGCGTGAGGCCAAACGTCGCCGCGACGGCATCCACCGCGTCGACATTGTCGCCGTTGCGTGCGCGATCCAAATACGCGTCGGACACGATCAACTCGGCCGACTGCAATCGGCCCAATTCGGTTTGAATGGTGGCGCGACTCGCGTTGCGCAATCGAAACTGCCCGCTCGCCAACGACAGTGACGCCACGCCGATGACATGGTCGTATTCGAAAATGGCGGCGACCAGAACGTCCTTCTCGTTCGGTAGCAGTGCGCTGTCGGTCAGCGTGCCCGGCGTAATGATGCGCGTCACCGCGCGCTCGACCGGACCTTTGCCGGTGACTTCGCCGATCTGCTCGACAATCACGGCAGATTCGCCTTGTTTGACCAACTTGGCCAGATATTGCTCGACTGCATGAAACGGCACCCCGGCCATCTTGATCGGCGCACCGGCGGAGGTGCCGCGCGTGGTGAGCGTGATGTCGAGCAGTTTGGCCGCTCTAACAGCGTCGTCAAAGAACAACTCGTAGAAATCGCCCATCCGATACAGCACCAGCGTGTCGGGGTAATCGCGCTTGATGGCGAGATACTGTTGCATCATCGGCGTGTGCGACGCAAGCACAGCCGGATTGCTCGATGGAATTGTGTCTTTGTTCAAGATGCCAATTTTCCTGCCGCGCGACACGCGGATGAGGTGCTCAATTGGCTGCAAGTCTAGCAAGCCCGCAGTCCGCGCGGCCGACGCGCGATTCGCACGTGTGTGCCCTCTGCAGCGAGGAAGCGGGTCTTAGACCCGCAATTCCATCGATTTGCGGCGACCGAATTTGGTTGAAATAGTGCTGTGACTCACTTCGGGCGCAGTTTCACGGCAGGTGCCGAACGACGGCGCAATTTCGATGACAACCTCGACGGTACAGGCAAGCTAATCTCCGACGTAGCACCGTTTGGTGCGTGCAGTGGAAAAGATGCCCGCTTTTCCCAAAGCGGTGCAGCAAGTATTGACACTCTGTCGTGACATCAACTGTCCGCCACGCGATCTGGTGACGGTGATCGAACACGACCCGGTTCTGACGGTCAAGCTGCTGCGCATTGTCAATTCGGCGAGCTACGGGCTGCCCAAGCAAGTCACGTCGGTCAATCAGGCGGTGTTGTTCATGGGCATCAACACGGTCAAGAATCTTGCGCAGGCCTTCGCTCTCATCGGCACGTTGTCGCAACGCAATGCGGCCGGCTTCTCAGTACATGAGTATCTGGTGCACTCGGTGGCCACGGCGACGTTGGCCAAACATCTTGCGCGCCGCCCGTTGCCTATCCGTCGCGCGTTGGCTGGGGGCACGGTACGTTCGATTCGAGTGTCGCACTCGCGCGTGCGACCGGTGCCAAGCGCCTCGCGTGCACGCATCACGAGCCGACTCGCAGCGACGGCGAATTGGAAAGCGCATTTGCCGAGATGCTGCAACGCGTCGCGCCGCAGGCCACCGACGCCGAAATCTTTCTGGCGCGGGAAGGACTCGAAGTGACGCTCTAGTGTCGTGACACAGAAATATCGATACATGAAACGGCGTCTTTTTCCGCATGGCGGCGTTGCTCGTCGTTGCCATAGCCCGGCTATGTCGCCTCCTCGCGCCTTGCCCTGCGAAAAATCCATCCGTTTCATTTGCACCGCTATTTCTGAGTCGCGACACTAGTGTCTAGTTGCAGAAGTCCTGCTACATTCGAATCGTTTTGCATCCCACACGATGTCGTTGCAAATACGCGCAATAGCGGTGCTATTGCTGTGTTTTGCGCCTAATCCTGTGGGCGCAAAACGCTTCTCGCTGTTACGCAGACTTCTGCAACTAGACACTAGTTTTTGTGGTGCGTCTGAATAATCGACAGCATCGGTGCAAATACCTTTGGCGTGCCGCACACCACCGTGCCCGAGTGCAGCCAATCGCTCTCACCCTTGAAGTCCGCGATTAAGCCGCCCGCTTCTTGCACCAGCAAGCCGCCCGCGGCGACATCCCACGGGTTGAGCCCCATTTCCCAGAATCCATCAAAGCGACCCGCGGCCACGTAGGCCAGATCGAGTGCGGCGGCACCCGGTCGGCGTACGCCGGAAGATTTTTGCGTCATTTCCTTGAAGGTCGCGATGTAGCGGTCAAATTGGGAAAACTCTTTGTACGGAAACCCCGTGCCGAGCAACGCGTCCTTGATATTCAGCGTTTTTGAGACGCGAATCCGCCGATCATTCATGAAGGCACCGGCACCCTTGGATGCAGTGAAGAGATCGTTGCGCACCGGGTCGAAAATGACACCGTGCTGCACGACGCCTTTTACGCAAAGCGCGATGGAGACACAGTACTGTGGAAAGCCATGCAAGAAATTGGTGGTGCCGTCGAGCGGATCGATGATCCACTGGTACTCGGAATTGTTGTCCTGTAGCCCGGACTCTTCAGCCAGAATGCTATGCTGCGGATACGCTGCTTTCAGCACCTGAATAATCGCCTGCTCGGCGGCGCGATCCACTTCGGAGACAAAGTCGTTTTGTGCTTTTCGCTCGACTGTGAGCTTGTCGAGGTCAAATGAAGCGCGGTTGATGACAGAACCGGCGCGGCGCGCGGCCTTGACCGCGATATTGAGGACTGGATGCATGGCGAATTGTCGGTGTCCACTGGCACTGCGAACACGAAAGAGCTGAACGAGACTGCATTTTACTATGACCGCAATGACCGCACTGCCAGGCATCCAGACCCTCTCGCGCATTCGTGTGGTGTTGGTGGAAACATCGCACCCGGGCAACGTCGGCAGCGCCGCGCGCGCGATGAAAACCATGGGGCTACATGATCTCGTGCTGGTGAATCCTAAACTCGCCGCGCCGCAGCACGACGCGCAGGCAGTCGCACTCGCCTCCGGTGCCAACGATGTGTTGGCGGCGGCACGCGTGGTATCGACACTGGCCGCGGCGCTCGATGATGTGACTTTCGCGGTCGGTTTCACCGCACGCCGTCGCGAATTGGCGCACCGGCATGTGGCGTTGCGCGAAGCGGCGGGTCTGGTAATGGAAAGTCTCGGGCAACAAGTTGGGGCGCGCGTCGCGCTGGTATTCGGCAACGAGGCGATGTGCTTGTCCAACGACGACGTTGATCGCTGCCAGCTACTCGCCAGCGTGCCGGCCAATCCCATCTACTCGTCGCTCAATCTGGCGCAAACCGTGCAGGTCGCGGCCTACGAAATGATGATGGCCGCCGACGGTTTTGCCGTCGCGCCGGATGCTGCGCGCCGGTCAGCGACAGCAGGCGACGTTGAAGCGCTGATGCAACATCTCGAGGTGGCTGCGGTTGAATCCGGCTTTCTTGACCCCAACTCACCGAAACGATTCATGACGCGCATGCGCCGTCTCGCCACGCGCGCGACACTCGAACCCGAAGACGTCGCCATCCTGCGCGGTCTGCTGGCCTCCTTTCAACGGACATTGCCCGCGCGCCCCGCCGCTGATCGATCCCTTCCCCCGCTTGCGGGGGAAGGTTAGGATGGGGTGCTCGTCGCCTGACCCAACCAACGACCTGAAAGTATCTGCACATGTTCAATCGCATTAAAGAAGACATCACCTCAATATACGCCCGTGACCCCGCCGCCCGCAATTGGTGGGAGGTGGTGACGTGTTACCCCGGCATGCACGCGATCTGGATGCATCGACTGGTGGCGCGACCACTGTGGCAAATCGGGCTCAAATGGCTGGCGCGTGCGTGCTCGCAGCTGATGCGCTTTGTGACCGGTGTCGAAATTCATCCGGGTGCGGTGCTGGGTCGGCGCGTGTTTATCGATCACGGCATGGGCGTTGTCATCGGCGAGACGGCCGAAGTCGGCGACGACTGCACGCTGTATCACGGCGTCACCTTGGGTGGCGTGGCGTGGAACAAAGGCAAGCGTCACCCGACGCTCGGTGCCGGGGTGACGGTTGGTGCCGGTGCCAAAATTCTCGGGCCGTTTCTGGTCGGCGCGGGTGCGCGCATCGGCTCCAACTCCGTGGTGGTTAAAGAAGTCCCAGCGGGAGCCACAGTGGTGGGCATTCCGGCGCGCATCGTTGAAGGACTCGAAGACGGCGCGGCAGGACAGGCGTTCTCGGCCTATGCGGTGACGATCAATGAGAACGACCCGCTGAATGCCATTCTGAAAACCTTGGCGGATCGGTCGGACAAAAGCGAGGCGATCATCACTGCATTGCAGGCGCGACTGGCTGAACTCGAGTCCGGGCAAAACGACAAACGCTAGCATTGACGCGGTATTACAATGCATTTGTGCTCAAATAGCGCGTCAATACTAGAGTTTTGTAGATTGAACAAGCGCTGATGGGCATCCGCGCCGACGTAGCAAGGCAAGAAATGGTTGATAAATTTGCTCGGTTTTCTTATACTTGAGAGTATCAGTCGGTTATTACGCGGTCTACGCAGTTGTGGGCGGGCAACACCAGTGCCGGGCGCAGGCCACAATTACGGCAGGCCACAATTACGGAGTGAACCATGCGATTGACCACCAAAGGCCGCTTTGCGGTCACCGCGATGCTCGATTTGGCGATCCACGCCAAGGATGCCCCTGTGTCGCTGGGCAACGTTGCATTGCGCCAGAACATTTCGCTGTCCTATTTGGAGCAGTTGTTTTCCAAGCTGCGGCGCGCCGCGCTGGTCGATAGTGTGCGCGGTCCGGGGGGTGGCTATCGCCTTGCTCACCCGGCGGAGCAAACCACGGTGGCGCAAATTATTGTCGCCGTCGAAGAGCAAATGGATTCGCGCCAATGTGAAGGCAAGGAAATGTGTCTCGGTGAGCGACGTTGCATGACGCACGACCTGTGGGAAAGCCTGAATGACAACGTGCTGGGGTTTTTGTCTGCCGTCACGCTCGCGCAACTGGTACACAAAGAGCAGACCAAATCGCGCGTGGTGCCGGTGCGTGGACCGGCGAGCCTTGCCAGCGGAACGACGCGGCGTGTGAATCAGCCGGCGACGTTGTGACAAAACACTGTCAAACGATGTGCAACTCATTTTGAAAACCCGATACCAGACTCAACCTTGACCCAAATGAAACAACCCATTTATCTCGACTACTCCGCGACCACGCCGGTCGATCCGCGCGTGGCGCAAAAAATGATTCCGTTTTTGACCGAGTCATTCGGCAACCCTGCCTCGCGCAGCCATCAATACGGCTGGACGGCGGAAGAAGCGGTTGAGGCCGCGCGTGAAGAAGTCGCCAAGCTGGTTAATTGCGATGCCAAAGAAATCGTCTGGACGTCGGGCGCGACGGAATCGATCAATCTGGCGTTAAAAGGTGCGGCGAACTTCTACCATTCAAAAGGCAAGCACCTCATCACGGTCAAGACCGAGCACAAGGCCACGCTCGACACCATGCGGGAGTTGGAGCGCGTCGGTTTTGAAGTCACCTATCTGGATGTGCAGGCCAACGGGCTCATCGACATGGCGGCCTTCAACGCCGCGATTCGCGCCGACACGATTGTGGTGTCGGTCATGTATGTGAATAACGAAATCGGTGTCATCCAACCGATTGCCGAGATTGGCGAAATTTGTCGCATAGGGGGTGGCAAAAACGCAGGCATCGTGTTTCACGTCGACGCCGCACAAGCGACCGGCAAGGTGGTGATTGATCTGCAAGCGCTGAAGGTTGACCTGATGAGTTTTTCGGCGCACAAGACTTACGGCCCGAAAGGCATGGGCGCCTTGTTTGTGCGTCGCAAGCCGCGCATTCGTTTGGAAGCACAAATGCACGGCGGCGGGCACGAGCGCGGATTTCGCTCCGGTACGCTCGCCACGCACCAGATTGTCGGCATGGGCGAAGCCTATCGCTTGGCACGGCTGGAGATGGCGACCGAAAGTGAGCGCATTCGCATGCTGCGCGACAAACTGTGGAACGGCTTGAAGGATATGGAAGAGGTCTATGTGAACGGCGATCTCGACCATCGTGTCCCGCACAATCTGAATGTCAGTTTCAATTTCGTCGAGGGCGAGTCCCTCATCATGGGGGTGAAGGAGTTGGCGGTATCGTCCGGCTCGGCGTGCACCTCCGCCTCGCTCGAGCCGTCGTATGTGCTGCGTGCGCTCGGCCGCAATGATGAACTCGCCCATTCGTCGATTCGTTTTTCGATAGGACGTTTCACGACCGAAGCCGACATTGATTTCGCCATCAAGCTGATGAAAGAGCGCATCGGCAAACTGCGCGACATGTCGCCGCTGTGGGAAATGTACAAAGACGGTATTGATGTAAGCAAGGTGCAGTGGGCGGCGCATTAATGGCGTCGGACAAAAGTAAAAACCTACTTTTGTCCGTGAACGGCAAGTCACGGCAAATCGCAAGCCAAGCTTGACGATTTACACAAGGGAACACCAAAGCGCACGCGCTGACGAAGGAGATGCAAATGGCATACAGCACAAAAGTACTCGATCACTATGAAAACCCGCGCAACGTCGGCTCCTTTGCCAAGGACGAAGAGGGCGTGGCGACAGGCATGGTCGGCGCGCCGGCCTGCGGCGACGTGATGAAATTGCAAATCAAAGTCGGTGCCGATGGCATCATCACCGACGCCAAGTTCAAAACCTATGGCTGCGGTTCAGCCATCGCGTCCTCATCACTCGTGACCGAATGGGTCAAGGGCAAGACGCTCGATCAGGCGGGCGAAATCAAGAACACGCAGATCGCCGAAGAGCTCGCGCTGCCGCCGGTTAAAATTCACTGCTCGATCCTGGCCGAGGATGCCATCAAGGCCGCGATTGCGGACTACAAATCCAAACACGTTGCCGAACCACTCAAGGACGCCGCAGAATAAACATGTCGATTACCCTCACAGAACGGGCTGCAACCCACGTTCAAAATTATTTGACCAAACGCGGCAAAGGCGTGGGTCTGCGCTTTGGTGTTCGCACCACCGGCTGCTCAGGCATGGCCTACAAGCTTGAGTTTGTCGATACCGCCGCACCAGAAGACCAGTCGTTTGAATCGCACGGCGTGAAAGTATTTGTCGATCCCAAGAGTCTGGTCTACATCGACGGCACCGAGCTCGACTTTGTGCGCGAAGGCTTGAACGAAGGCTTCAAGTTCAACAACCCGCGCGAGAAGGATAAGTGCGGTTGCGGAGAATCGTTCAATGTTTGACGCCGCTGCCGCTATCCCTCTCCGGCAAAGCGAGAGGAAATCATAGCCTCTCTCCCTCGAGGGGAGAGAGGTTGGAGAGAGGGTGCGTTTTTGCACCCTTTTGTTTTTTTTATGAACCCCGACTTCACCCAAAATCATTTTGCGCTGTTTGGTCTCAACGTCGCCTTCGCGGTCGATGTGACCAAACTCGACGCCGCCTACCGCGACCTGCAACGCGAAGTGCATCCAGATCGTTTCGCCAATGCGCCAGACGGTGACAAGCGCGTTGCCGCACAGTGGGCAACCCAGACCAACGAAGCGTATCGAACACTGAAGTCGCCGCTGGCGCGTGGACGTTATTTGCTGAGGTTGAGCGGTATCGACACGGGCGAGGAATCCGACACTGCCATGCCGGTGGTGTTTCTCACGCAGCAAATGGAGTGGCGCGAAGCGGTCGTGGATGCCAAAGCGCGCCGGGACGAGGGCGCACTGAACGCGTTGATCGACGCACATCGTATTGAAGAGCGCGCACTCTTCGCATTACTGGGCACGCAACTCGCGGCGGCCAGCAGCATGCGTGAGGCGCGCGAAACGGTGCGCAAATTGCGTTTCTTGGAAAAGCTCGGCGAGGAAATTGATCTCGCCAGCGAAGCGATTGAAGGTTAGTTAATGTGAAGGCTAGTTGACGCCATGGCATTGTTACAAATCGCAGAACCGGGCGAATCGACCGCACCACATGAGCATCGGCTCGCGGTCGGTATTGATCTGGGTACGACCAATTCATTGATTGCCACGGTCAAAAGTGGCAACGCTGAAGTATTGCTGAACGCGGAGGGTGAAAAACTCACGCCATCGGTCGTGCGCTACTTTGCCGATGGTCAGATAGAAGTCGGTGCCAAACCCAAAGCCGAGCAGGCCGATGATCCGGCCAACACCATCGTCTCCGTCAAACGCTTGATGGGACGCGGCATGGCCGATGTGGCGCGTTACGGCGCGCTGCCGTATAAATTTATCGACGCGCCCGGCATGGTGAAAATTGATACCGTGGCCGGCGTGAAGTCGCCCGTGGACGTATCAGCCGATATTTTGCGCGTGTTGCGCGTACAGGCCGAGCAAGCGCTGGCCGGCCCTTTGGTCGGCGCCGTGATTACCGTGCCGGCTTACTTTGACGATGCGCAACGACAAGCCACCAAGGACGCGGCGCGTCTGGCCGGCATCAACGTGTTGCGATTGATTAATGAACCGACCGCGGCCGCGATTGCCTACGGACTCGACAATGCGAGTGAGGGTACCTTTGCCGTGTTCGATCTGGGTGGTGGCACCTTTGATATTTCGATATTGAAGCTTACGCGCGGCGTGTTCGAAGTGTTATCCACCAACGGTGACTCTGCATTGGGCGGTGATGATTTTGATCAGGCCATCGCGGCACACTGGCGCAAGTTACATGGACACGCAAGTGCCAACCAAAAGGATTTGCGCCGCACGTTGATGGCCGCGCGCGCGGTGAAAGAACAACTGACCAGCGTTGAAGTCGCCACCGCTGAAATCCATCTGAGTTACGGTCAGACGCTCAACGTAAAACTGAGCCGCGCTGAATTTCACCAGATGACGTCGCACTTGGTCGATCGCACCATCGCGCCGGTCAAAAAAGCCATGCGCGACGCCAAGCTCGGCGTTGATGACATCACCGGTATCGTCATGGTCGGTGGTGCGACGCGCATGTTGCATGTGCAATCGGCCGTGCATCAACTGTTCGGCAAACCGCTGTTGAATAACGTCGATCCGGACAAAGTGGTTGCGTTGGGCGCGGCGATTCAAGCCAATGCACTCGCCGGCAACAAATCGGGTGAGGACATGCTGCTGTTGGATGTCACGCCGCTCTCGCTCGGCATCGAAACCATGGGCGGCCTGATGGAAAAACTGATTCCACGCAATTCCACCATTCCGGTGGCACGTGCGCAGGAATTCACCACCTTCAAGGACGGCCAGACGGCGATGGCGATTCACATCGTGCAAGGCGAGCGCGAACTGGTGAAAGACTGTCGTTCGCTGGCACGCTTTACGCTGCGAGGCTTTCCGCCGATGGTCGCGGGTGCCGCGCGCATTCGTGTGACGTTCCAAGTCGATGCCGACGGGCTGGTGGCGGTGGCGGCACAGGAACTCGGCAGTGGTGTCGTCGCGCAGATTGACGTCAAGCCATCGTATGGATTGACCGACGCTGAGATTGCGGCCATGCTGCAAGCCAGCATCGCACACGCCGAAGACGACGCGGAAGCGCGGGTGCTGGCCGAAGCGCGCACGGACGCGCTGCGATTGATCGAAGCCATCAATGCCGCGGTAAAAACCGACGGTGAACTGCTCGGGGTGGATGAACGCGCATCCATTACACGCAAAATCAAGACGCTCGAAGCGGTGCGCGCAACACCCGATGTGCGCGCCATCAAGGCCTCAATCGAGGCGCTGTCGGCCGCGACCGAAATGTTCGCTGCTCAACGCATGGACAAGAGCGTTGCCGCTGCGCTCACCGGAAAATCGCTCGACCAACTCACTGACATTGCCAAGCACTAACACCCACGCCCAACATCCAACCCGCCTCAAATGACCATCATCACCATTTTGCCGCACGAAAAACTTTGCCCGCAAGGTGCCACGCTCGACATCGCGCCCGGCACGTCGCTGTGTGATGCGCTGCTCGACAACCACATCGCCATCGAACACGCTTGCGAAAAATCGTGTGCGTGCACCACCTGCCATGTGATTGTGTGCCAAGGCATTGCATCGCTGCCCGATGCGGCAGAAAAAGAAGAAGACATGCTCGACATGGCGTGGGGGCTCACGCCGCTGTCGCGCCTGTCGTGCCAGTTGAAAGTGGACACGACACCGCTGACCATCGAGATTCCAAAGTACACCATCAACCACGCGCGGGAGAATCACTGATGTCTCTCAAATGGACAGACACCCTCGAAATCGCCATTCAATTGGCGGACGCCCATCCCGACATCGACCCGAAAGCCATTCGCTTTACGGACTTGCACGCGTGGGTAATGGCGCTGCCGGAATTTTCTGACGCAGCAGATCGGTCTGGTGAGAAAATTCTCGAAGCGATTCAGGCAGCGTGGATTGAAGAACGGGAATAAAAACCGCTAGGGAAACTGGAGTCCAGGAGGAGAGATCCTCGGTCAAGCCCGGGAAGACAGCTTCGACCTACCCCGTCGTCCCGGGCTTGACCCGGGACCTCAAACTTTGCCATTAATGTGATGGATGCGGGCCGCAACTGCTCGCCAATATCGGGAACACCCGGTGCGGTCATTCTGAGGCGTACATTTGCGACGAAGAATCTCATCCCTCAAATCCGGGCGAGATCGCCAGCGACACGTTTACCGAAGCGCGATGCCCGCAGGCGGTGAGCCGAGCGTGCTACTTGTGCAAATACCGCAACTTCAATTTTTCAGCCACCGCCCCCAGTTGCTTGTCTTGCGTATACAGCTGCGCTGAATCGAGAAGTGCGGACGCCACCAAATGCGCATCCACCAGCCCGATACCGCGCCCCGCTAATTTATGTGCCGCGATGATGTGAAGCAGTTCGCTGTCAGACGCCGTTGAGGCCATCGGAAGTGACGCAAGCAGCGCCAACACGGTGGGCTCGGTGCGAAGGTTGCCGAGCCTCAATTCACCGATCACAAACGGGTGGGTCAGTACGCGGCTGGCATTGAGTAACGCGATTAGCGCCGGATCGCCACGTTTGAAGTGCTCAACCCAAACGGACGTGTCGACGAGAATCATGCCGCCTTGGTGCGCCGGCGTGGCACCGCCTTCAACTCTTTTTGCGTACCGCCCAGCAGCGCCAAGCGGCGTGCGCTTTCGCGCTCAATCAGCGCACGCAGACTTTCGTGAATCAGCCAAGTGCGTTCATCGGTGCCGAGCAGGCGGGCGGCTTGGCTAAGCAATTTGTCGTCGATGGTGAGTGTGGTGCGCATAGGTATCCCGCAGGAAAGCGACAATCATAGCACCAAATACGGCATCAATTGATGCCGTATTTGGTGTGCGTTGCGGGGTTTTATCTTCATGCGCGCTTCGCAGCAGCTGCGCACCGATTGGCATGTGCTTGCCAGAAATTAATCCGCACGCGTAGAATGTGACCACACTTTAAGAAAGTAGGCACACCATGCAAGCCAGCATGCGGGAATTGAAGGCGCACTTAAGCGAGTACATCCGACAGGTTGCTGCGGGCGAGACGGTGACCATCAACATTCACAATCGCCCCGTCGCGCAAATCGTGCCAATACACCGGCAGACAACGCTGCACGACTTAACTGCTTTGCCAGGCGTCACGTGGAACGGCGGCAAAGCCGTCGGCCTGGCGCGCGCAGAGTCATTGCCTGTGGGCGTCAGCCTCGCCGACTGGGTCGCTGAGGATCGGCGTTGATTCTCTATCTCGACACATCCGCTTGGGTCAAGCTCTACGTTCGCGAAGCGGGTTCAACGGAATTGCGCAAACTCACGGCCAAAGCGGATGCAATGGCTGTGTCGGTAGTGGCCTACCCCGAAGCGCGCGCGGCGTTTGCGCGACTCAAGGCACGAGGAATCTCGACAGACACAAAACACCAACAGCGTTTGGCACAACTCAACCTCGATTGGGAGAACATGCTGCGTATTGAGTTGGTACCAGCGGTGGTACGCTCCGCCGGTGATCTCGCCGAGGTGTATGGGCTGCGTGGCTTTGATTCCATTCATCTCGCCAGCGCGTTGTGGCTTAAAGAAAAAACCAGCACACCACTACAATTTGCGGTGTTCGATCAACGACTGCGGGTCGCGGCAGCGCGGGCGGGATTAAAGGTCGCGCCGTGACGGTGGAAAGGACAGTCGGTGACAAATTGTCACCGACTCAAACTGCCTGCTGCTGCTGGCAAGAATCACTTGACGGATGTCGCCACCGCCGAAACCATGTTGCGGCTGGTGCAGTCTGTCCCCAGTCCGAAAGCCGAACCGATCAAGCTATGGCTGGCCAAGGTGGGCTATGAGCGAATGCAGGAGATGGCCGATCCGGCGTTGTCGCTGGATCGCGCTCGAGAGATTTGGCAGAAGCATGGGCGTAGTGAGAAGTGGATACAGCAGCGCATGACCGGGCAGGAGACGCGTAACAAGTTGACGGACTATTGGGCGAATCACGACATCAAGCAAGGCGAGGAATACGCGATTCTCACCAACCTCATTCATCAGGAATGGACAGCGGTGAGCGTGAAGGCACATAAGGACATGAAGGAGCTGCAAACCCATAGCCTGCACGACCCATGAGCGAGGCGGAATTGATTTTCATGGCATTGGCGGAGCTTTCCACACGCCAGATCGCAGAGAGCGTAGCCGCCACCGGCATGGCTGAAAACAAAGCGGCCGCCAAGAGCGGCGGTGGCATCGCCCGCGCGGCTGGCGTTGGAGGCAAAGCAAGCGGGTGGTGAGCGCCGAGAACTACCTTCCGCCGCCGAAGCGCAAGCGCATCGAGAAATAGGTTGGACATCGGGGCGCACAGGCGGGGATCGAGGAAACCGAATAACTGAAGTAGCAAACAGCAATCGGGGCGGGCGTTTTCAGCACAAAATGGCTGAAAGTGTGCGCCGTTGCTGGGGTTTGTGTTTATGTTGACTTCGCATTGATTAACGCAGGTGCCGCCCATGACTTCCATCTTTCACCTCGCCCTCAACATCACCAACCTCAACACCGCCCGCCAGTTTTACGGCGGCACGCTCGGTTGCATCGAGGGTCGCAGCACGTCCACGTGGGTGGATTTTTCATTCTTTGGCCATCAGTTGTCGCTGCATCTGGGCGCCCCGCTCACCACTGCGCCGACTGGTCGCGTCGGCGAGCACATGGTGCCGATGCCGCACTTCGGCGTGGTGTTGCCGCTCGCGGAGTGGCGTGCGCTGGCGGATCGACTCACGGACAGGGGCGTGGCGTTTGTCATCCCGCCAACGGTGCGCTTCGCGGGCGAACCAGGCGAGCAGCACACCATGTTTTTTGTCGACCCGTTCGGCAATCCGCTGGAGATCAAAGGATTTGCCGATATGGACAAACTCTACGCGTCATGACAGCGAGCCGCGCACGCGTGACGCCGCCCATCGTATTTATCTCGCGCCACGACAGTTCAAGCTGGCTTCAAGCGCTGGGTGCGGCGATGCCGCGCGAGCGCGTGATCGACGATGCCGAAATCACCGCTGATGACGCCCTCAGTATCGAGATTGCCATCGTCGCTGATCCCGCGCCGGAACGTTTTGCGCGCTACCCGAATCTGCAATGGGTGCACAGCGTCTGGGCTGGTGTCGAGCGGCTGATCCCGTCGGTTGCGGGACGACAATTGCCACTGGTGCGTTGGGTCGATGCCACGCTGGCGGATACGATGGCCGAGGCGGTGCTGGCGTGGACGCTGTACCTGCATCGCGATATGCCAGCTTACGCAGCCCAACAGCGGCAACGCGTTTGGAAACCGCAGGCTTACGTGTCGGCAAATCAACTCGGCGTTAGCGTGCTCGGCTTGGGCGCACTCGGTGCGGCCGCGGCGAGGCGTCTGGTGGCGGCCGGTTATCGCGTGTCTGGCTGGAGTCAATCGGCGAAGCAAATTGCCAGTGTTGCATCGTACACGGGAGAGGCCGGATTGCGCGAGGCACTGGCACACGCCAATTGTCATTCCGAACAACGTGAGTAATCTCATCCGGTTGCACGACGACACGGCACCACTTTGCGGCGTTCACCCTCGCGTTGGCGGATGGGATTCCTCG
>JBCKPN010000029.1:0-20317 GCA_038901695.1 Usitatibacteraceae bacterium | reverse complement strand
CGGCAACAAGCTTACGATCACGATACCGACAACCAGCAGCTCGAGGTTGGATTTAATCCACGGCAGATTGCCGAAAAAATAGCCAAGATAGCAAAGCGAGCCAACCCACAGCACTGCGCCGAGCACCGTGTAGGTCACATATTTCGGCCGCTGCATGACGCCGATGCCGGCGACGAACGGCACATAGGTGCGCAGAAACGGCACGAAGCGCGCGAGAATCACAGCGACCGACCCCCACGTCTCGAAGAACAAATGCGTTTTGTCGAGGTAATTTGGGCGCAACCATGCACTTGATCGTTGGGCGCCGAGCTTGGCACCACACCAACGACCGATCTCGTAGTTGACCAGGTTGCCGAGTACTGCCGCAACGGTGAGCATGATGACCAGCAGATGCACATCCATGCTGCCGAGCGCGGCGATGGAGCCGGCGACAAACAACAGCGAATCGCCGGGCAGAAATGGGGCTACCACCAGCCCGGTTTCGGAAAATATCACCGCGAACAGAATGGCGTAAACCCAGACGCCGTACTCTGCGACCAATAGCGTGAGATGACGATCGAGGTGCAGGACGATCTCAACAAACGCAGTGAACCACTCCACGGGGGAGCCGCGTCAAGGCTGTGCTGAAATCACTTCCGGCTCGTCTTCTTTTTTGACCGGCTTGACAAAGTCTTCGCGCGAAACGCCCAGATAGTTGGCAATCGGGCATGCCACCAGCACCGACGAATAAATACCAAAGCAAATTCCGATGGTCAGCGCGAGCGCGAAGTAATGCAGCGCCGGACCACCAAGAATTAGCATGGCGAGCACCACCATCTGAGTGGTGCCGTGAGTGATGATAGTGCGCGAGATGGTTCCCGTGATGGCTGCGTCAAATATTTCCGGCGTGGTCGCCTTGCGCATTTTGCGGAAATTCTCGCGCGCACGGTCGAACACCACCACCGACTCGTTAACGGAATAGCCGAGAATCGCCAGCACGGCAGCGAGCACCGGCAACGAGAATTCCCACTGAAAAAACGCAAAAAATCCGAGGATGATCACCACGTCATGAAGATTGGCGATGATAGTCGCGACCGCAAACCGCCATTCAAATCGCACCGCAAGATAGGCGAGGATGCCGATACACACTGCCAGCAATGCCAGCGCACCATCGTAGGCAAGCTCTTTGCCGACGGACGAACCGACGAATTCGATGCGCTTCAGTTCCGCAGACTTGTCCGCCGCTGTCAGCGCGGCCATCACTCGACCCTTGATCGACTCCATGGCAGCGTTTTGATTCTGATCGACCGCCGCCGGGCGCGGCAGACGAATCAGAATGTCCTGTGCTGAACCAAACTTGATCACTTCAGCACCGACCACACCCGCTTTGTCGAGGGTGGTGCGAATCTGGTCAGGCTGCACGGCTTGCGCGTACTTGACTTCCATCACCGCGCCACCGGTGAATTCGATCGACAGATGCAGGCCGTTTTTCCACAAGAAAAACACCGCGAGCAAAAACGTCAGGAATGAAATCACGTTGAACAGCAACGCGTGTTTCATGAACGGGATCGATTTCTTGAACCTAAAAAATTCCATGTGCTGCCTCTTTAAAGACGAATTGCCTGACAACGCGCCAGTTGGTTTTGCGCGAGTCGATCAGGATGCCTTGGCGATCTTCGCGGTTTTCGCCCATGACACATTGCCGATGGCCAACGACGCGACCTTTTTGCGCCCGCCATAGATGAAGTTGACGATACCGCGCGACACCATCACGGCGGAAAAAAGCGAGGTCATGATGCCCAAACAATGCACCACCGCAAACCCGCGCACCGGGCCAGAGCCCCAGATTAGCAGCGCGAGACCGGCGATGAGGGTCGTGATGTTGGAATCGATAATGGTATCGAGCGCGCGCTCGTAGCCGGTTTGAATCGCCATTTGCGGCGACATGCCGTTACGCAGTTCTTCACGAATGCGTTCGTTAATCAGCACGTTGGCGTCAATCGCCATGCCCAGTGTCAACGCAATCGCCGCGATACCAGGCAAGGTCAATGTCGCTTGAAGCATGGACAGCAGCGCAATCAAGAACAACAGGTTGGCGGCGAGCGAAATGACCGACACCACGCCGAACAGCGAGTAGTACAGGATCATGAAAATAGCGATCAACGCAAATCCAAACAACAACGAATTCTTGCCCTTCTCGATGTTCTCCGCACCGAGGCTCGGCCCGATGGTGCGCTCTTCAATGATCTCCATGGGGGCGGCCAGCGCACCGGCACGCATGAGCAATGCAAGATTCTTGGCTTCCAGCGAACTGGAAATGCCGGTGATACGAAACTGTGCACCCAATTCGCTCTGGATGGTCGGCCAGCTCAGCACTTCGGGCTTGCCCTTTTCGATCAGAATCACCGCCATGTTTTTGCCGACGTTGTCGCGCGTCGCGAGCGTCATGGCACGACCACCGGCACCATCGAGCCGAATGTTGACCAGTGGCCGGTTGCCTTGTTCGGAATCGAATCCGGGCTGCGCATCGGTGACTTTGTCGCCGGTGAGAATGACCAGCTTGCGGACCAGCACGATTTCGTCACTGGCCCCAATCATTTTCTCAGTGCCAAACGGTGCCGGTTCGTTTCTGAACTGCTCAAAGTTGCGGCCAGCCATGTGTTCTTCGGCGACCATGCGGAATTCGAGCGTCGCCGTGCGGCCGATCACATCCTTCGCCCGTGCCGGGTCGGTGACGCCCGCGAGTTGAATCAGAATTCGGTCGGCACCCTGCTGCTGCACAATCGGCTCCGACACGCCGAGTTCGTTGACACGTTTTCTGAGTGCCGTGATATTTTGTTGCAGCGCCGAGTCCTGCAGTTTCACCATCGTTTCCGGCTTCATGGTCAGCGTGATGACAATCTGCTCCGCCTGCGTTGATTCGCGAATCGCGAGTTCCGCATACTGGGTGCCGAGTTCTTTGAGTGCTTTGTCAGCTTCGACGCGCTCTTTGAACCGCACCACAACGGTGTTGGCCTCGCGCGCAATGCCACTGTAGAAAATTTTCTTGTCGCGAAGTAGTACACGCGACTCGCCGAGGTAGCGATCGACCGCCTTGTCAACGGCGGCCTTCATATCCACTTGCATCAGAAAATGCACACCACCACGCAAATCGAGCCCCAGATACATGGGAAACGCATTGAGTCGGCCCAACCACGCCGGAGAGGACGACAGATTGAACAGCGCCGCAACATAGCCTTCGCCGAGCGTGGCCGTGATCACATCCTTGGCCTTGATCTGCGCGTCCGCATCCTTGAATTTGATGCGCAGCGACTCGCCGTGAATCTCAATACTATCGGTGGACACGCTGGCCGATTTCAGCGCATCCGTGACACGCGTTTGCAACGCCACATCAATCTTGTTGGTTCTGAGCCCCGAAACCTGCACCGCGGGCGATTCACCGAACAGATTCGGCACGGTGTAGATCAAGGCCATCACCAGCGCGAGCGCGATGACCACATATTTCCAGGCAGGGTACTTATTCATGCAAACCTCAAACGATCGATAGCGATTGCGTGCTGCGTGTGGCCGCGAACTTGCGGCCTGCTTTACTTCGTGACGTCGGCGAACGTGCCCTTGGGCAGCAACGTCGTCACGGCGTGCTTTTGTACGTGCAACACCTTGCCGTCGGCAACTTCCAAGCCGATGTAACCATCGCCGACCTTGGTGATGCGGCCGATGATGCCAGCGGCAATCACTTCATCGCCCTTTTGCAAACCCTCGACCATCGACTTGTGTTCCTTTGACTTTTTCATCTGCGGGCGAATCATCAGGAAGTACAGCAGGATGAACATCAAGAAAATCGGCAACAGGCCAATCATGGTATCGCTGCCAGAGGCAGCGGCGGTTTGCGCGTGGGCAAGACTAATCATGAAATTCTCCGAAAATGTTGGTGCAATGAGGTGCTAGTGTCTAGTTGCAGAAGTCCTGCTACATTCGAATCGTTTTGCATCCCACATGATGTCGTTGCAAATACGCGCAATAGCGGTGCTATTGCTGTGTTTTGCGCCTAATCCTGTGGGCGCAAAACGCTTCTCGCTGTTACGCAGACTTCTGCAACTAGACACTAGCGAGGGGCGTTTTGGCGACAGGGTCGGAACCCGGTTCACATTGGGCCACGGCACCGAAAATCAACCCGAAAGTATAACGGAATCAGCCACTTCGCCCCACTTTGGCAACTTTGGCAAGCCACTTTGGCAAGCCTCATCGGCGCGTCCAATAGCCTCGCCTGCGTTTAGTCGGTGCCGCTCGCTCTTTCGGCGTGAAAGCGAAGGCGAAACGCTTCAAACGTATCGTGTTCAATCGATGTTCGGATCTCGCGCATGAGTTGCTGGTAGTAAAAAAGGTTGTGAATGGTGTTGAATCGAGCGCCCATGATTTCGTTGGTGCGCTGCAGATGATGCAAGTACGCTCGGGTCGCCGTTTGGCAGGTATAGCAATCACAGCTCGCATCCAGCGGCCGCACATCGTCACGGTACTTGGCGTTGCGTATCTTGACGTCGCCATGGCGTGTGAATAGCCAGCCATTGCGCGCGTTGCGGGTGGGCATGACGCAGTCGAACATGTCCATGCCGCGCGCGACCGCATCGACCAAATCCTCGGGTGTGCCGATGCCCATCACGTAACGCGGTTTGTCGGCGGGCAATTTCGGCGCGGTGTGTTCGAGGATGCGCAGCAGATCCTGCTTCGGCTCACCCACCGAGAGTCCACCAATCGCGTAGCCGTGAAAGTTCATTTCCACCAACGCCTCGCGCGACTCGTCGCGCAAATCTTCGTGCATGCCGCCCTGCACAATGCCAAACAGCGCGTTGGGGTTTTCCAGTCGGTCAAACTCGCTGCGGCAGCGCTGTGCCCAACGCAACGACAGCCGCATCGACGTCGCGGCGTCGTCGTGGGTGGCCGGGTAGGCGGTACATTCGTCGAACACCATGACAATGTCGGAATTGAGCGTGCGCTGGATGCGCATCGATTCCTCAGGCGAGAGAAAACATTTGTCACCATTCACCGGCGACTGGAAGGCGACGCCTTCTTCAGTAATCTTGCGCAAATCCCCCAAGCTCCAGACCTGAAATCCACCGGAGTCGGTCAGAATCGGTTTGTCCCAAGCCATGAATCGGTGAAGTCCCTGGTGCTTGGCAATCACCTCGAGCCCAGGTCGCAACCACAGGTGAAAGGTATTGCCGAGCACGATTTGCGCGCCGATCTCGTTGAGTTCCAGCGGGCTCATCGCCTTGACCGTGCCGTAGGTGCCGACCGGCATGAATACCGGCGTTTCCACTTCGCCGTGCGCCAGACGCAAACGCCCACGGCGGGCCAATCCATGGCTGCTTTGGCTGGTCGCCAGTACCGCGAAATCCACGCTGTGCTCCCTTTATTGAAGTTTCGCGAGCATAGCGGTAAATCCACTGACTGTTGTCGCGCGTATCGATAATTTTGGCGCTTAACGATAAACTCGGTTGCAAATTGTTGGCTCGCGGCCAAGCAGCTTGCCGTAAACTGGCGACTGGCGCGCAGTCGCGTGCGCCTCACGCCACTTCACTCCCCGCATCACGGAAATCACCGAACTCGTATGCTGCAAAAGACGCCGTCCAAGGATCTGAAAATCGGCATGTTTGTCGCCGATCTCGACCGTCCGTGGATGGACACGCCTTTTTTGCTGCAAGGTTTCATGCTCGAAAACGCCGAGCAGGTCGCGCAGGTTCGCACCCACTGTCAATGGGTGATGGTCGATCCGTTGCGCTCGACTGGTCCTGAGTTCGAACAGCAACCGAAGAAGAAATCAGCCGTGCAAAAGCGCGACCTCGGGGACGGCCCAATCGTGGTAGTGCATCGCGCGCAGACGCCCAAGCCATCGACCATCGACGAAATTCGCTCCGCGAGCAGAGCGCAGGGCACCGCTCGCGCCGGTGACCTCGCGACCTCGACTGGCAAATTTAGTGCCGCACAGTCAGCGTCGGCAGCTAAAACAGGCTCGCCGCGCAACACGCTGGGAGAATTCGCGCTTCCGATCAGTCAGCGCGACGTTGACGCGCCAAGCCGCACTCACACCGGATTGGCACCGGCCCGCGAATCGTTGCGCGGCGATAGCCCACGACGCGGCGGCGATGGCAGCGGCGCGCGCGGCTTGTTCGGCCAGCTTAAACATGATCTGAAGAATCTATTTTCGTCAGCGCCCAAAGACGAACTCGACTTCGACCAATACCAAGCAGACAGTGCGCCACCTGCGGCGGCGGCACGACCCTCGTTCATTCCGGAAACGGTGCAACTGACCATCTACGAGGACAAGCAAGCCGTGGAATTGGAAGTCAACGCGGCGGCGGACGCGTTTACCAAAACACAGGAGTTGTTGAACCACGTGGTCGAAGACCTGCGCGCGGGCAACCACATGCAGTTGCTCGCGGTTGAACGCGCCATCGACGACATGGTCGAGAGCATGGTGCGCAATCCGGATGCGATGATGTGGGTGGCGCGCATGCGCGCCGAAAGCAGCATTACCTACGATCACGGCTTGAGTGCGGCGATTAACTTAGTGGCATTCGGTCGTCACCTCGGATTTCCGAAGGAACAACTGTCGCATCTGGGCGTGATGGGACTGTTGCTCGATATTGGCAAGATCCGCATACCACGCGAAATGCTGGAAAAAAGCACGACGCTGACGCCAGACGAATTCAAAGAGATGAAGCGCCACGTGCTCTACAGCAGCGAAATTCTGGGTCAGACGGCCAACGTCAACACCGACGTCGCCGAAGGGGTGGCGCAACACCACGAGCGCATGGACGGCTCTGGCTACCCGTATGGACTGTCCGGCAAAAACATCAGCATTTACGGCAAGATGGCCGCGATCGCGGACACTTACGCGGCCATCACTAGAAAGCGGCCGTACGCCGAGCCGGTGTCGCCACACGACGCACTGCAAAAGTTGTCCGCCTGGAGTGACACCCAGTTTCAAGCCGACATGGTCGAACACTTCATCCAGTCCATCGGCGTGTTTCCGGTCGGCAGTCTGGTGGAGCTATCCACGGGCGAGGTTGCGGTGGTGGCCACACTCAACAGGCAAAAACGTCTGCGACCGAAAGTCCTGGTGGTCACCGACCCCGACAAATCGCTACGCAAACATCCGACCATCAAAGATTTGATCTACGATGTGTCGGAAAATCCGGTCAACATCCGTCGCGGGTTGCCGAGCAACGCATTCGGCATCGACCCGAGCGAGTATTACCTGACCTAGACGGACAACGGCGGCGCAGGTGCCGCACTAGGATGAAATTGAACCCGCCATGACCGAGCGCACCACTTCTCCGGCGACCAACAGCGCAGACTCAGCGACCGCGACTGAGCAACTGTCCGTCACGCGCCGTGGGCTGATCAAAGCCATTGCCAATTCCATCGAGTTCGCGCGCCTTTCCCAGCGCACGGTGGGTCTGTTGATGGTGCAATTGATGCGCGCCGACAAACTCGAGGCCGTGGTCGGCGCACCGTCGAGCGAAATCATGCGGCAAGCGATGAAGCGTATGCCAGACGCGTTGCGGGCGGTGGATCGCGCCGTGGCGGTCACGGAAGACAAGATCATGGTGCTGCTGCCAAATTTGAAAAGCGCGGCGCAGGCGTGGCTGGCGGCGGGCAAAGTGCAGCGCGCACTCGAGGCGGCGTTTGCCATCGATGGCGAGCAGGTTGTGGTGCGCCCGGTGGTCGGTATTGCGACTTTCCCTGAACACGCGGAGTTGGCCGAGGAATTGATCGTCCACAGCGATATCGCCGTCGGCGTGGCCAATCTTCGTGACGTGGCACAACATGTTTTTCAGCCGGAAGATCGACGCGATTCTGATATCTACCTCGGGCTTGACGCGCCGCTGCGCGCGGCAATCCGAGACAACCAGCTCGAGTTGTACTACCAGCCACAGGTTGACGTCAAAACCGGCAAGGCCGTGTCGGCCGAGGCGCTATTGCGCTGGGTCGCGCCGGATTTCGGCACCGTTGCGCCCTCGACCATCATCCGCATCGCCGAAGCGAACGGCATCGTCGGCAGTCTCACCGCTTGGGTGATCAACGCGGCGTTTCGCCAGCAGGCCGAGTGGCACAAGCGCGGCGTCGCCATTCGGCTGAGCGTCAACCTGTCGATTATCAATCTGACGGACGCGGAATTGCCAGCGGCGGTACAGCAAGCACTGGGCATTTGGAATATCGACCCATCCACGATCACGTTTGAAATCACTGAAAGCGCCACCATCGGTGACTTCGACAAGTCGGCCGCGGTACTGACACGCCTCAAAGCGCTCGGCGTGAAACTCGCGATCGATGATTTCGGTACGGGCTACTCGTCGCTGTCCTATCTCAAAAATTTTCCGCTCGATGAATTGAAGATCGACAAAATGTTCATCGAACACGTGAAGGACTCGGTCGCTGATCAGCGCATCGTCAAATCGGTCATCGCGTTGTCGCACGACTTCGGCCTCAAGGTGGTTGCAGAAGGCGTCGAGGACGAAGCCACGTTTCGTGAATTGAAGCGTCTCGGCTGCGATCTGGTGCAAGGCTATGCCTACAGTCCGGCGCTACCGAGCGAAGCCTTCGTTGCTTGGTACGTGAAGCACCGGTAACGGCGCCAAGCGCAAACCTGTACGTGACGAAGACTCCTTATTTGGCGCGGTCTTTCAAGCACTTTTGCTCCAAACAGCGCGCCAGATAAGGACTTTTGCGATAAAATTTTGCACTTTACATAATAGAACGACCGTTCTATTATTGGCGGCATGAACGCTGCCATTTCAACCAACATAAAGCCGACCAAGGGTGAAGAAACGCGCGCCGCGATTCTCGATGCCGCTGTCCGCATGGCCGCCACCGATGGCTTTGCAGCGCTCACCATCGGCGTGCTGGCGGAAAAAACCGGCCTTTCCAAGAGCGGGCTGTTCGCCCACTTTGGCTCCAAGGAAGATTTGCAGATAGCCACGCTTGATGAGGCCACGCGCCGCTACAACGAAGTCGCCTTCGTGCCGACGCTCAGAGCGCCGCGCGGCTTGAAGCGCCTCGAAGCGCTCGCCGAAAACTGGCTGCTGTGGATCGAACGCAGCGAACTCAAGGCGTGCCCGATGATGGCCGCGCTCGCCGAATTTGACGACCAGCCGGGTGCGGTACGCGACGCGCTGGTGCAGCACATGCAACGCATGAACGACGAAATCATTCGCGCCGTGCAGATGACCATCGACGCGGGTGAATTTATGCCCCAGACCGACGCCGCACAGTTCGCTTTCGAGATGTTCGGCATCGTCGCCACCTGCTACCGCTCGCGCAGCTTGTTTCTCGATCCGCAGGCCAATGATCGCGCACGCGTTGCATTTCGCCGCTTAGTCGCCTCCTGTCGGGCGTCCGCGCCGCGCACAGGCACCTGAGCACCCACCACTCCCGAAAGGAGCCACCATGCTTGATCACACCAACTGCATGCGGTCGCTGACAAATAGCACGTCCGTACTTTTTTCTGACATGATCCACCATCTCTCGCGCTGGACCACACTGCGCGCCGTCGTTCGCGCCAGCCTCCGCCGCGCCGCCATGAGTGTCGTCTCGCACGTCGCACCGCGCTGGGCGGTGCGACGTGCGCAGGAGATGTTTGTCACGCCACCGCGCTTTGACCACACCGCTCACGAGCAGCGGTTGATCAACGCGGCAACCGCGCTTTCCATCGTCACGCCGTACGGCCGGGTCGCGGCGTGGCGGGTGGGTGCCATCAATGCCCCCGCCATTGTCTTGTGTCATGGTTGGGGCGGCCGTGGCGCGCAACTGCGCGGCTTCGTCGCACCGTTGCTCGAACACGGCTATCAGGTGGTTTTCTTCGATCATCTCGGCCACGGCTTGAGTGACGGCCGTCAGGCGGCATTGGTCGATTTCTGGCGTGGCCTCGAAGCCGTATGGGATGCGCTGATTGATCGCGGTATTCGTGTGCACGGCTTGGTTGCGCATTCGCTCGGCGGAGCAGCCGTCGCCAGTGCGCTCAGACGCAGCTTGACGCGTCGCAACCTCAACACACCGACACCGCGCGTGGTGTTGATCGCGCCACCGGCGTCACTGATTCGCTACTCGCGTTTGTTTGCCCGCTACATCGGCATACCCGAACGCATTCGCCGCGCGATGCAGTGGCGATTCGAGCAACGCTACGGCGTGGCGTGGGATGAATTCGAGTTGCCGCAATCGGTCGCCAGCATTCGCGCGCCCGCCTTGTTCATTCACGACCGCGACGATCGCGAGACACGTTTCGAAGGTGGCGTCGCACTGGCCAAAACGTGGCCCGATGCGCGCTTGCACGTGACGTCTGGCCTTGGGCACCGGCGCATTTTGCGTTCGTCTGAAGTGATCCAATGCACCATCGATTTTCTGGACGGACGAGTTGAATTTCCGACGCCGACAGACCTGGAGATGCAACCAGCAGCGCTTTATTAAACGGACGCCCGACCGCGCGGCTATGACAGAATGGCAATTCATCCGTTTCCGGGATTGCCAATATGTCGCCTTCCATGCAACACGCCGCGCCCCTCATTTCGTCGCTGATTGAGTACGCGGCTCTTAACCACAGCGATACCGAAATCGTTTCGCGCACGGTCGAAGGCGATTTGCATCGCTATACCTATCGCGATGCCTGCCGCCGATCCAAACGCCTCGCCAATGCGCTGCGGCACCTGAAAATCCGCCCTGGTGATCGCATCGCCACGGTGGCATGGAACGGCTACCGCCACTACGAACTCTATTTTGCGGTCTCGGGTATGGGTGCGATTACACACACCGTCAATCCGCGCCTGTTTCAGGAACAACTCACGTGGATCATCGAGCACGCCAAAGACCGCGTGCTGTTTTTTGATTTGACGTTCGCGCCGCTGATTGAAAAGCTCGCCCCAACACTGAAGTCGGTCGAGATCTTTGTCGCCATGTGCGATCGCGCGCACATGCCTGCGCTGAAGATTCCCAATCTGCTGTGCTACGAAGATCTGTTGGAGGCGGAGTCGGACGACTTCGTGTGGCCGACCTTTCCCGATACCACAGCATCGAGCCTGTGCTATACCTCAGGGACGACCGGCGACCCGAAGGGCGTGCTGTTCACCCATCGCTCGACTATCTATCACTGCATGGCGGCCATGACGCGCGACGCGCTCAACATCAACTCAACCTCGTGCGTGCTGCCGGTCGTGCCGATGTTTCACGTCAACGCCTGGGGTGTGCCGTATGTCGCGACGGCCGCCGGGGCGAAACTCGTTTTTCCAGGTGCCGCACTCGACGGTGCCAGCGTTTACGATCTGACCGAGCGCGAGCAAGTCACCCTGAGCCTCGGCGTGCCGACTATTTGGCTCGGCTTACTCAACCACGTTGAGACGCGCGGTCTGCGATTCTCCACGCTCAAGGAAACCGTCATCGGTGGTGCGGCATGCCCGCCCGTCATCATCGAGAAATTTGCCAAGCAATACGGCGTGAATGTCGTGCATGCATGGGGCATGACTGAAATGTCGCCGATTGGCACGATCTGCCGTTTGAAAGCCAAACACGCAGTCCTGTCCGAGGCGGAGCAATTCGCGGTGCGCGTCAAACAGGGCCGCGCGATTTTTGGCGTCGAAATGAAAATCGTCAACGACGATGGCGTGGAA
Source organism: Usitatibacteraceae bacterium (assembly GCA_038901695.1). Lineage (GTDB taxonomy): Bacteria > Pseudomonadota > Gammaproteobacteria > Burkholderiales > Usitatibacteraceae > UKL13-2. Next base: position 8,678 of record JBCKPN010000029.1, on the reverse strand, counting down.
TTGCCGCGCGACGGCAAGGCTTTCGGCAATCTGATGGTGCGCGGGCCGTGGGTTGTCGAGCGCTATTACGGGGAGGAAAAAAGCGCGCTGGTCGACGGCTGGTTTCATACGGGCGACGTCGCCACTATCGACGCCGACGGCTACATGCAGATCACCGATCGATCCAAAGACGTCATCAAGTCCGGCGGCGAATGGATTAGCTCAATTGAACTCGAAAATATCGCCGTCGGTCACCCTGCCGTGGCAGAAGCGGCTGTGATTGGCATCGCGCACCCGAAATGGGATGAACGACCGCTGTTGCTGGTGATCCTCAAGAAGGACGCCACCCTCACCAAGGAACAGATTCTCGCCCACTACGAGGGCAAACTGGCAAAGTGGATGGTGCCCGACGACGTCGTGTTTGTCACGGAGTTACCGCACACCGCGACCGGCAAATTGCAAAAGCGCACGCTGCGGGAGACTTGGGCGAACCACTACCGCAAGTAATTCTGGAGGACGACCGGCAAAGCGGGAGAAGCGCAGTTCGATATACCAAAACAAATGACGCTGACCCGAATGGCACTTACTTAATGCAATCAAGGGGTCAGTGTGATTTGTTTTCGGCGTCTGACAAAACAAATCACCCTGACCCCTTTGAATCTAGGGGGGTTAAAAGCCGGGAAACTTCAGCTATAAAAGGAAACTTTGACGTGACTATTCACCTCGAAACCGAACGGTGCGACCAGCCCGACGGGTTGCAGACCGCATCATTGACGGTCTCTATAAAACATTCTCAACATGTCTGGGGCATATTGACGATGCCGTGGTGCTGCTGGATAACGAAAGACAGGTCATGTACGCCACGCCGCAAGTGGATCAAATCATCAGCAGGCAAAGCATGCTGTTCGCGTTAACGCCGAAATTTAACCTGCCCGACTTACACAATGCTTCCCGCTTCACGACTTTCGTCAACGGAAAAAATACCGAAGCGGGCCCGCTCAGCTTGTTGTTAGGGGGTGAAAATGATCACGACATGCTGTTGCTCACCTGCTTTCACTTGCCCGAGCCTTCCACACCGGATAGCTATTGCCAAGGATTGAGAAAGCCGCATAGAATGAATTACCCTGTGCGCCCCGCGTTACCCTGCGATGCGTGCGCCGTGCTCAATTCAATGAGCGCTGCACACCAAGCCGTGGATGACGCTGCACTTCAACCCATCACCCAGATTCCACTTAAATATCGGGGTCGGTTGTTCAGACAAGCGGAGCCACTTCTCTACTGTGTTGAATCCTTAACTTAACTAACCTAAATCTTTTACCTAATCACTATGCAAATGTCAGAAATCCAGCTTCTAAATACACAGGTACTGTGGGCCTCCTTCGCGGTTTGCATTGTTTTCGGCGCCTTGGCTCAGCGTACCCACTTTTGCACAATGGGCGCCATCAGCGATATTTACAACATGGGGAGCTGGACCCGCATGCGCGTGTGGGGCATGGCCGTGGGCGTAGCCATGATCGGTTTTTACTTTATGGCTTGGCTGGGCTTGATCAATCCCAATCAAACCATCTATTCCTCAGGACGGATAATCTGGCTCTCGGCAGTCGTGGGTGGGGGCATGTTTGGATTCGGCATGGTGCTGGCGTCGGGCTGCGGCAGCAAGACGCTGGTGCGCGTTGGCGAAGGTAGCCTTAAATCGCTGGTGGTGGTGTTTTTCATGGGATTTGCTGCCTTCGCCACCATGCGCGGCATGACCGCCATGCTGCGAGCCAATACAGTGGATAAAGTGGGATTCGACATTCCGACGGGCAGCGCCGTTCCTGCTTGGTTGTCTGACAAACTCGGGGGCGACCCTGGTGTCACCGGCTTGATGATGGCGCTTGTGGTAGGTGGTGGTCTGGTGGTTTGGGCTCTATGGAATGCCAAGTTCAGGTCTTCGGGCAAAAACCTGCTGGCAGGTCTGGGCATCGGCATGATGATTGTGGCCATGTGGTGGATCATCGGGCATATGGGTTACGTTGCCGAGAATCCAGAAACCTTAGAGCCCATGTATCTTGGCACGGCTGGCGGACGTATTCAGGCTCTTAGTTTCACAGCGCCCTTGGCGCGCACCTTGGATTGGTTTATCTCTTTTGATGCCTCCACAACGCTGACCCTCGGGGTAGTTGCGGTCTTCGGCGTGGTACTGGGATCTTTTATTCACTCCATGTACAACCGCTCCTTCCAGTGGGAAGGCTTTAGCAGCACTCAGGACACTGCTTTGCACATAGTAGGCGGTTTGTTTATGGGCGTGGGTGGCGTGACGGCAGGAGGATGCACCGTGGGTCAGGGCTTATCAGGAATCTCTACCTTGAGTGTGACCAGCATGATCGCCTTGACGGGCATCATGCTGGGGGGGGTCATCGGTTTGCGCCTACAGCTATGGCTACTCATGCGTGAATGACAGTGTAATAAGAAGCTGGTGGCTTGACTTTCCTGACATTCTTTCAGAATGTAATCAGGCTGCAAGATAGTAATTCCAGTACCTGATGACGCAGCTTGTGCCAACACAATGAGGTTTATCTAAATAAGGGACTTAATGCCTATGCTACAACTTTTGTTGTTTGCACTATTATGTCGCCTGTCGCCTGCCTTCTGTCGCCTGTCGCCTGCCTTCTGTCGCCTGTCGCCTGCCTTCTGTCGCTTGTCAATAAAATCAGGCTGATTGCGCAACAGATTATGATTGCTTGTGGATCCCAGAGGAGATGCGTCCACCTCGTAGGGCCAACTCTTGATGCCCCCAGCCAGTGACAACACATTTAGATGCCGCTCACGCAGCAGGAAAGCCGCCGCCTTGCTGCGGCGTCCGCTACGGCAATAGATGATATAGGTTTCATCTGGATCCAGCTTCTGTACATTAGAGCGTAGCTGGTCGAGCGGCACAAACAACGCGCCCGGAATTCTGGATTCCTCGTATTCCATGTCATATCGGCAATCCAGCCAGCGTGCCTTACCGCCATTGACCATTTCGAGTGCCTGCTCCGGATTAACTTCTTTAACCACTGATGGTTTCAGCAGTTCGTCGAAACTCGTTTTATTCAGCATCAGGAGAACGCCAGGCGTAGTCATTTTGATCGTCGCGTTCCGGCAGCCGCCCTGCAGCAAAGCCTCCTCACCAAAAGCATCTCCCGGTCCTATCTTAGCCACACAAGCAGTTTCATCCGTCAAGGGGTCAGTTCGGATTACCTCGGCTTCGCCACTGTCGATTAGAAAGTAGCTATCACCTTCCTCGCCATATTCGATGATGGTCTGCCCGGCTTGAACGTCAATCGGGATCATTTTTTTGAAAGCGGTAATCACGTTCTCCAGCGGCACATGATGAAATATTTTTACCTGCTTTATCAATGCCATGCGGTGTTTCAACTCGGGTGCGCTATCGAGTTCCTCGGAAAATTGCTGGCTCCATCCGACCAGTTCATCCACCGTGTCTGCATTGATCTGAAGGTAGCAAATATCCGATATGGCGCGAGCGCGAACCCGTGACGACGCACCGAGAAAGACAAATCGCGCTTCCGACTCTAGGGGATCAAGCACCCAGGTGAAGCTGCGGTCGTTGCTCCCTGGCACTGACCAGACGCGCTGCGCCTCAAGCTTGCCTTCCAGCAGCAGCAAATGATCATGCATGCTGTCGTCTTCCTTGAGGATAATTTCGCCGGCCCCTGCACTGATCATTTCGGATTGTTTTAGCAGGCGAATAAGCTGTTCCGTGGACAGCGGCCCCAAATAGCCGCTTGTTCTCAGGTGTTTTGCAAGCAGTTCCATGCCTTCCTTCCCCTTGGTTAACAAGCGGAAGAGCTTTTCCGTGGACTGCGGCCCCACATGGCCGCTAATTTTCAGGTGTTTTGCATCCATGTTCTCCCCTTTGGTTTATTCAAAACACGAGCATAATGCAGCGCCGTTTGCGACCTGTTGCGCCGGATACAGCAAATCTTTCATCTGGTGGGAAACGTGCATGATGTCTCTAACTGATAATGGCTTTACTCATAAAAGGGGAGAGCCGTTACATGTACCTCTGCTTACTCCGCACCTGGAGTCTGTTCTGTTTGCAGTTGTCTTGTAATGGCAACAGTGGACGGTGCGCCTCCCTTCATCCAGGATCAGGCGCGGCGCATGGTGTGGATATACTCCTTGCCAACATGCTGCTGATCAAGCATTTGATGGCCTGCTTCTGTCACAAACTCAAGGATGTCTCCCATTGAACCGGCATCGGTGGCGACCAACCGCAAAACTTGGCCGCTTTGCATCTCCATCAACGCTTTCTTGGCTTTCATGAGGGGTAGCGGACAATTCAGGCCGCGAGCGTTAATTTCTTTATCAATTTGCATGTTATTTTCCAGTAGTTAAAGTAATTTTTTAAAAATAGTCGGGGCAAGTCAAGGTAGTGGACGGGCTCAAATAAACGAACACCAAGGATTGAGAGTTTAGGCTGCTTTTTTCAGTTTTTCGATATGCCACTGAGGAGTGGCCGGGTTTGTCTGAACAACTTTCCCCGATAGTTAAGTAGGAACTTGGTAGATTTGTGGAGATGCAGAGTTGTCCACCGCGGTGGGCAACTCGGGGCGCATCGGTGAAGCCATTCTATGCTGCCATCTTCGCGCGGGGTAGCAGTGACCAATAAGACTGGTCCGGCGTCTGCTTCCCAAGGCTGCTGTGGCAGCGTTCGCTGTTGTACCAGTCGAGATATTCTTTGATGTCGGTGCGCGCCTCGCTCACCGTGTCGTAAGCGCGCAGGTACACCCGTTCGTACTTCACGGTGCGCCACAGCCGCTCAACAAAGACGTTGTCCCGCCAAGCACCGCGCCCATCCATGGATAGCTGGCAGCCACGGTTAAGAACGGCGTCGGTGAACTCGATCGCGGTGAACTGGCTGCCCTGATCGGTGTTGACGATCTCGGGTGTACCGTACTTGGCAAATGCTGCCTCAATGATCTCGACCGCATGGTAGGCCTCCAGCGTCGTCGCAAGCTTGTGGCTCAGCACCCGGCGGCTGGCGACATCCACGACAGCGGTGAGGTAGACGAAGCCGTGCTGCATCGGGATGTAGAGCCTGCCCCCGCGAAGGCGGGGGTGGTATCCAATGCCCAGACCTGGTTGGCCGCCGTGATCGCGCGATGACGTAGCAGGTAGGGGTAGATCTTGTGGCCAGGGGCTGCTTTGCTGGTGCCCGGCTTAGGCACCAGCGCCTCAATCCCCATGCGCCGCATCAAGGTGCCGAGATGCTGCCGACCGACCGACAAGCCTTGCTTCTGCAGCTCATCGCGCAGCATCCTGACACCCATGAACGGGAACCGCAGGTGCAGCTCATCGATGTGGCGCATGAGGATGAGGTCAGCCGCTGAGATCGGACGTGGATGGTAGTAAACCGCGCCACGACTGATGTTGAGTAACTCGGCTTGCCGGGTGATGGGGAGTTTGTGGGTACGATCAATCATTGTCTTGCGCTCAGCAATCCCGCCTTGGTGAGCGCGCCTTCCAAAAAATCATTCTCCAGCGTGAGCTGTCCAATTTTGGCGTGCAGCGGTGCCAAATCAACCGGATCGGGGCGATCGCCGCTGCTAAAAACCTCGATGGCGCGCGTCATCAGTTGCTTCTTCCAGTCGTTGATCTGTGTGACGTGAACTTTGTGTATCTTGCACAGCTCGACCATGGTCATATCTTCCCGCAACGCGGCGAGCGCAACCGTTGCCTTAAACTGCGGTGTGAGCTTGCGGCGCTGCTTCTTGGCCGCCGCTGTCTTCTTCATCAGCTTCATAAAAACTCCTTGTCGTCAGACCACTTTCAGCCTGAATTATTGCCCGGAGTTCCTACTTAACGCGTTGTGCAGATTTGGCAGGACACTTCTCTGCCACGCGAAGTCGGCGGGGGATTGGTTGTTGATTGTTGAATGTCGTCTGACCTTGTTGTAGAACACTTCAACGTACTCAAAGATCGCCAGTCGCGCGGCATCACGAGTGGCGTAGCGGGTCAGATGCACCTCTTCCTTCTCAGACTCGCAAACCAGCTCTCCATCGGCGCATTGTCCCAGCAGTTGCCTCTGCGACTCATCGACTGCACCATGCTGAATTGGCTCAGCAGACGCCGATAATCCGCGTAATAGGGGACAGCCCGTTTTCTCAACACAACGCCCCCTGTCGGTCATCTGATATCTCCGACATGGGCAGACGCACCACCAACCCTCGCAGCGGTCAGACACCATTTTCCACGTTCTTGGCTTGAACGAACCACTACTGCAGGTAACACTTTTGTAGCGTCGTCAGCGCCGCCATAAAAAACGCCGACGAGTCGAACTCACCGACGTTTCTATTTTCAAAACTGCACCAACAGCGGGCAGTGAATGAACCTACTTCTTCGATGCGTCCGCTGGCTTGGTTGCCATCGGTGCCGCAACCGGCACGACGGGCGCTGCAACCGGCGTTGCTTTTTGTTCAACCTTCATCGGTGCCACCGGCGCACTCGACACTGCGGGCACGGTGCCAAACAACGGCACAATCAACAACGCCACAATGTTGATGATTTTGATCAGCGGATTGATCGCTGGACCGGCGGTGTCTTTGTATGGGTCGCCGACGGTATCGCCGGTGATGGCCGCTTTGTGCGCGTCAGAGCCTTTGCCGCCGTGATTGCCTTCTTCGATGTATTTCTTGGCGTTGTCCCACGCGCCGCCGCCGGTGCACATTGAAATCGCCAAAAACAGACCCGTGATGATGGTGCCCATGAGCATGCCGCCCAGTGCCTTGATACCGTTATCCAAGCCCATCAGGCCACCGACGACGACAACGATGGCAATCGGTGCCAACACCGGCAACAGCGACGGGATGATCATTTCCTTGATCGCACCTTTGGTCAGCATATCGACCGCGCGTGTGTAGTCCGGCTTGCCGGTGCCGTCCATGATGCCCTTGATTTCGCGGAACTGGCGGCGCACTTCATCGACCACCAAGCCCGCGCAGCGGCCGACCGCTTCCATGGCCATGGCACCGAACAGGTAGGGAATCATGCCGCCGACAAACAGGCCGATGATGACGGCAGGATCCGACAAATCAAATGTCAGATTGCGACCGGTCTCATTGAGCTTAAAGGTGAAATCAGCGAATAGCACCAACGCGGCCAAACCGGCCGAGCCGATGGCGTAGCCTTTGGTCACCGCCTTGGTGGTGTTACCCACCGCGTCGAGCGGATCGGTGACATCGCGAACTTCTTTCGGCAGGCCAGCCATTTGGGCGATGCCACCGGCGTTATCGGTGATCGGGCCGTAAGCGTCGAGCGCGACGATGATGCCGGCCATCGACAACATGGAGGTGGCCGCAATCGCGATGCCGTAAAGGCCGGACAAGGTGTACGCGCCGTAAATGGCAAAACACACCGCCAGCACCGGCCACGCGGTGGAACGCATCGACACACCGATACCGGCGATGATATTGGTGCCGTGACCTTTGGTCGAGGCTTCGGCAATGTGGCGCACCGGGGCGAATTGCGTGCCGGTGTAGTACTCGGTAATCCACACCAGAAACGCCGTCAAACCAAGACCAACCACACAGCACAGCCACAGATTCATGACGCTGTACTTAGCGTAGCCCGGGCTCGCACTAGCAACGTCACCCATGATCCAGGACGTCAGCGGATAAAACGCGATCAGGGCGATGACACCGGCGACAAGCAAGCCGCGATACAGGGCGTTCATGATGTGGCCGCCGTCGCTGGTCTTGACAAATGCACAGCCGATGATGGAGGCAATAATGGCAAATCCGCCAAGCACCAGTGGGTACAACACGACGTTGCCGACCACGGCGGGCGCGGTGATCAACAGCGCGCCGAGCACCATGGTCGCGATGATGGTCACGGCGTAAGTTTCAAACAAGTCGGCGGCCATACCGGCGCAATCACCAACGTTGTCGCCAACGTTGTCGGCGATCACGGCCGGGTTACGCGGGTCGTCTTCCGGAATGTTCGCTTCGACTTTTCCGACCAGATCCGCGCCGACGTCCGCACCTTTGGTAAAGATGCCGCCGCCGAGACGCGCGAAAATGGAAATCAGCGACGAGCCAAATGCCAGCCCAATCAACGGCTTCACAATTTCGCTCATCTTGGTGCCGCTCGCCGCACCGCCGAGCAGCATGTAGTAAAAACCCGCCACCGATAACAGGCCGAGTCCCACCACCAACATGCCGGTAATCGCACCACCTTTGAAGGCAATGTTGAGCGCCGCGCTGATGCCGCTGCGCGCCGCTTCGGCGGTACGCACGTTGGCGCGCACCGACACATTCATGCCGATGAATCCGGTCAGGCCCGAGGCCACAGCACCAATCACGAAGCCGAGCGCGGTTTTCCAGCCAAGCAACGCCAGAATCAGCGCCGCCAATACCGCACCTACTATCGAAATCGTCATGTACTGGCGATTGAGGTAAGCCTTGGCACCGGCCTGAATCGCGGCGGCGATTTCGCGCATGCGTTCATTACCATCCGGCTGCGACAAAATCCACTTGGTTTGGATCGCCCCGTAGGCCAGCGCAATCAACGCGCAAACCAGGGTGAAACTGAAAATAGTGCCCGTTGCCATTTTGTTATCTCCCGAAACGGTTTCTTGGTAATTCGAATAGCGGATGAATTTGCGCGCGTATTCGTGATCCATTGGTGAGCAAGATACCGACGCGACAAGCGTGCGA
>JBCKPN010000028.1:0-20482 GCA_038901695.1 Usitatibacteraceae bacterium | reverse complement strand
AGTCGGCGCGTTTCGATTATTGCTGCGCGAGAAACGTCGCGATGGCGGCGCGATCTACCGTGCCATCGACATGGCATTGCCCGATGCCATCGAGCAGGATGAGACGAATCGCGCCACTTTCATTTTTCTTGTCGCGCGCCATGTGTAGGAGCATGCGCTCGACTGCGACGGCTGGCATCGCTGTCGTCAGTCCAGCGCGCTGGATCAATTGCAGGACGCGTTGTCGGTCCGCCTCTGGCAAGCGCCCTAATATTGCGGAGAAGTTGGTGGCAAGCGCCATGCCACAGCCAACGGCCTCGCCGTGTAGCCAAGTACCGTAGCCAAGCTCAGTTTCTATTGCGTGGCCGAAAGTGTGTCCGAAATTGAGCAACGCGCGAGCCCCGCGGGTTTCGTATTCGTCGTTGGCAACGATGCCGGCCTTGATTTCACATGAGCGGCGAATCGCATACGCCAGTGTTGCGCTGTCGCGCGCACTCAGCGCATCAATATTGGTCTCCAGCCAAGCGAAAAACGCCGCATCAAGCGCAATGCCGTATTTGATGACTTCGGCGAGGCCGGCGCGATATTCACGATCGGGCAGGGTACGCAACACGTCAGTGTCGATCAGTACATGCTTTGGCTGATAGAACGCTCCGACCATGTTTTTACCAAGCGGATGGTTGATGCCGGTTTTGCCGCCGACGGACGAATCGACCTGCGATAGCAACGTCGTCGGAATTTGCACGAATGACACGCCGCGCTGATACGTCGCCGCCGCAAAACCGACCATGTCGCCGATCACGCCACCGCCCAACGCCACCAGCAAAGTCTTGCGGTCGCACGCATTCGAAAGTAGCGCGTCGAAAATTTGATTGAGATGTTGCCAATCCTTGTGCGCCTCACCATCGGGCAACACGACGGACACAATGGGCCGCTCGCTCGCTTCTAATGCTGTCGCGACGGCCGCGCCATACAACGGAAACACGACGTCGTTAGTCACCACGACAATTCTCGACGCCGCGTTGGTCACATGCGCGGGAAGCCCACGTCGAAGTGTGTCCGTGCCAATCTCGATGACGTAGCTACGTGTCCCCAGCGCGACGTTCACGCAGGTCAGCGCCGCACCTTCACGATTTGGCATGACAGGCTTTCGCATTCGGCGGGCAAACGGCAACATAACGACTCATGGGCTCACTCGGGTCTGCCGGCAGCGCTTCGCTAAACGGCGATAGCAAACATTTTCGCAGATAAGCGCTGTCACCGGACGCGCATAGCACGCCATCGCGCGGCACCGATCACCCTTTCTATTCTGGTTCAGGCGCTGACCCGCGACTGTGCGACTCGTCGATTAACGACAGCAATTTTTGCAAGAACTTGGCGCGATGCGTGGTATTGGCGTCAATCACGATGTGCGCGGTCTGGTTGTAATGCGGCTCACGCGCTGCCAGCAGCGCGTCGAGTTTCGCGCGTCGATGTTCACCCTCTAAGAGCGGTCTAGCCTTCTCTGCCGGCTTGCCGCCATGCAGTTTGTGGGTACGCGCCTCCAGAATATCGACGCTTGCGCGCAGATAGACGACCAAGCCCCGCGTGCGCAACACGCGTCGGTTGTCGTCGCGCAGTACCGCGCCGCCGCCAGTGGCAAGTACCACGCCATCGCGCTGCGTGAGTTCGTCAATGACCGCGGCTTCGCGTTCACGAAAGCCCGCCTCACCTTCTATTTCGAAGATGGTGGCAATTTCAACGCCATTGCGCCGCACGATCTCCTCGTCGCTATCGACAAACGGCTGATCGAGCGCTGCGGCCAGCAAGCGGCCAACCGTGCTTTTGCCCGCGCCCGGCATACCGATTAGAAAAACATTTTTACGCAAAGGCATGTGCGGCGAATCCGGAAAGCAACGGGGCGCTCGCAGCGCCCCGTTTTTTGCCTCAGAGGTACGGCTGGATCAACGAACCGACAGTTGATCCTTGATGATGCGCGGCGTAATGAAAATCAGCAATTCGGTTTTCTCATCGCGCTTGGTTGTGGTCTTGAACAGGTGGCCAAAGAATGGGATGTCGCCCAGCAGCGGCACTTTGGTCACGTCGGTTCGCGTCGTCTGTTCGTAGATGCCGCCCAAGACGACGGTCTCGCCGTTGTCCACGAGCACCTGCGTTTTCAGGGTACGCGTTTCAATCGACGGGATGCCGCCGATCAAGGCGCCGACGCTGTCTTTCTTGATGTCCAGATCCATGATCACCTTGTCGTCCGGGGTGATCTGCGGCGTCACCTCCAGCGACAGCACGGCCGGTTTGAACTGCGTGGTGGTACCACCGCTCGAGGCCTGCGTCTGGAAACCGATCTCGGTACCTTGCGTGATGGTGGCCTTGCGTTTGTCCGCCGTCACGATTCGCGGATTCGATACCACCTTGCCGCGATTGTCCGCCTCGAGCGCGGACAGTTCGAGATTGACCACATTGCTGTTGCCCAGATTGAGGAACGTTAATGCGAGCGCACCACCACCGGCGACCGGCAGATTCAAATTCAAATCTCCGGCTGAGAATCCGATCGGCATGGTACCGCGTGCAATGTTGTTGGCTTGACTGAGGCTGCCGGATGTACCCACGTTGCGACCATCGGCCGTTATCCCTGCGGCTGTGCCAAAACGAGCCCCCAGCTGACGACGGAAATTGTCGTCGGCAATCACGATGCGCGCTTCGATCTGTACCTGTCGAACCGGCACATCGAGTTGCGCCACCAGTCGGCGCACCTCATCGAGGCGCGTCGGCACGTCCTGCACGAACATGGTGTTGGTGCGTGCATCGACCGTCACCGAGCCACGCTTGGACAGAATCTTTTGTTGACCGTCGCTCAACAGGCTGCGGACGTCGCTCGCCTTAGCGTACGACAGCACAAAGCTCTCGGTGCGCAGCGGCTCGAGTTCCGTCGTCTGCTGTGCGACTTCAAGCGCAAGTTTTTCCTTGGTCGCAAGCTCATCGGACGGCGCGATCAGCACCACGTTGCCGTTCTTGCGTTTCGATAAGCCTTTGGACTGAAGAATAATGTCGAGCGCCTGATCCCAAGGCACGTCTTTGAGACGCAAGGTCAAGCTGCCAGCGACGGTATCGGAGGTAATGATGTTGAGTCCGGTAAAGTCCGCGATCACCTGCAACACCGCGCGCACTTCGATATTCTGGAAGTTCAGCGAAAGTTTTTCGCCGGTGTAGCCGGTGCCTTGCACCAACTTGTTCGGGTCTTCCTTGATGGCGCGCACTTCGACGATGAACTGCGTATCGGTTTGATAGGCTGAATACTCCCAAGCACCGCGCGGCTCAATGACCATGCGCGTGTTCGCCCCTTGCTCGAGGACGTCCACGGTGCGGATCGGGGTCGCAAAGTCGAGCACGTCCAGTCGGCGAATCAGATTCTTTGGTGCCGCCGTGTTGACGAAATCGACGATCACGACTTTGCCTTGCCGGCGAATGTCGATGCCGGTGGCCGCAGACGACAAATCAACAACAACGCGGCCTTCGCCGTTGCTGCCGCGACGGAAATCAACATCGCGAATCGAGTGCCGCGTGGTCGCGGTGGCCGGTGTCGACTCGGCAAAACGCGTCACCTGCACGTTTTCCTTGAGTGCGCTCTGGGTGCCTGCGTCGAGGGTCAGCGTCAACACGTTGCCATCGAGCTCCGAGACATAGGTTAGCGCACGCGTCAGATTGATCACCAGCCGCGTTCGATTTCCGGCTTCCACAATGTTGATGGTGCGCACATCACCCTGGCCGACTTCGACCAACGATTTGCCAAGGCCGTTGACGATATTGGGCAGGTCAATGGCAATACGCGCCGGGTTGGTCACAGTGAAACCGTTCGGCATGGTAGCGAGCGGGGATTTAAACGTGGCGCGGATGGCGACTTTGCCGCCGGCCTGCGAAGTGGCGCTCAGCGATTCAAGCGAGTTGCGCTCCTGCGCCGAGGCGGCTCCGACAAATGCGAAGGCAAGAAAAAGGCTGCTGACAAACCGAATCGCGGTGCCGACGGAACGGGTCGCGGCCCTCGACAGCCCGGACATCGGCAATCGGAAAAACGATTGGGTGAAGGTGGCTCGCATGTCTATTTTCCTCCCGGAACAGGGCCTTCAAGCAACGGTAAAACACTTTCGCGTTCTGCCCAGTCGCCAGCGGTGTCCTGAACGATTTCTTTCAGTTTGATTTCGGAATCGGTGATATCGACGATCAAGCCAAAATTTTGACCGAGATAATTGCCCTTCTTGACCCGGTAAAGGGTTTTTTCGGCGCGAACCAATGCGTACATGGTTCCTGCCTGGCTCAGTGTTCCCACCATCTTGAGTTGCTCCAACGGGAACGCTTCGAGCGGCTCTTTGCGCCGATTCAAGTCAGGCGCATTGGCACCCGCATTCTCTTGCTTGATGGCAAGTTTGCGCGGCTTGAACGGGTCAGGGAGATCAAAGCCTTCGTAGGAGAACGGCGAAAACGGCTTGACCTGCGGCAGCGGATCGATTTTCCGCGTCACACTCTTCTCCGACTCCTTAACGAATTGTCTGAGGTCGGTAAAGCCTTCGCCGCAACTCACCAACAATAGTGGCAAGCATGCGGATGCGGTGATCGCTCTAAGTTGGGCGGGCGTCATCATTTGGCCGCCGGCTTGGCCGACGCTTTAGTGGTGGTCTTGCGCTGCGCGGCTATTTCTTCCGGATCAAGATAGCGGTAGGTTTTTGCCTTCGCTTCCATCGACAAGCTGCCATCCTTCAGATTTTCGATCTTGAGGTCGTTCAACAGCACGATGCGCGGCAATTTGGAAACGTCGCTGGCAAATGCCCCTAGGTCGTGGTAGTTCCCCGTCACCTTGAGGTCAACTGGTTTCTCCGCGTAAAACTCAGTGAAATTCTCGGTTTGCGCTGGCTTGAACAATTCAAACTGTAAGCCACGACCCAGACCCGCCTGATTGATGTCGATAATCAGCGCTTCAATTTCCGATTTGGTCGGCAGCTGCTTCAGCAGCGCACCAAACGACTGTTCAATGTCGGCGCGTTGTTGTTGATAGGCCTCGAGGTTGACGGCGAGCTTTTTCTTTTCCAGAAATGTCACCCGCAACTCCGCTTCTTTCTTTTCCTCTTTGTCCAATTCTTCGCGCTGGGCGCTAAACAGCCCGAACCAGCCTGCGGCGAGAATGGCGACGAACAGCAGCAATAGGCCGCCGGCTTTAAACGGCCAAGGCCAGTTGCCCGGTTTTTTCGGGTCTAGTTGTTTTAGTTCTTCAATCCAGTTGTTCATGGTTTTTTCTCCGGGGCCTTGGTTCCTGAGGCCGGAGCGGCCGGTGCGCCTCGTTTGCCCTTCTCTTCAACTTTCGCGCGCTTGATGAGAAAATTGAGATTGAATTCGTTGGCGCGTTGTGAGGCGACGGTAACGGCTTTAATCTCGATCAGATTCGGGTTTTCGAGAAATGGCGAGGCTTCAATGTTGCGCATAAACGCCGACACCCGCGCCTGCGACTGTGTGTAACCGGTCACGTTAATTTTGTTGCCGGTTTGGCGAATCGATTTCAGATACAAGCCTTCGGGCAACTGGCGCAACATCTGATCGAGCAATTGCACCGGTTCCGAGCGATTGCTCTGCAATCCCTCAACCACTTGTTTTTTTGCCAGCAGAGAGGCGGTTTCCTCGCGGATTTTCTTGATTTCCTCGATCTGCTTGTCGAGTTTGCCGATTTCGGTGTTGAGGTACCTGTTGCGCTCTTTTTGGTTGTCCACCTGCGCGTTAAATACGACCCACAGCAGACCGGCGAGCGCCAGCGCCAACGCCGACGTCAGCCCGGCGAGGATGGCCAGTTGTTTTTGGCGCGCCTTGCGGCCCGCCTCGCGATGCGGCAGTAGGTTTACGCGAATCATGATGGATCAAACCTTCTCATGGCAAGGCCGCACGCGATCATCAGACTGGGCGCGTCCACGGTCAGCTGTCGCGGCTTGATTTTTGACGACAGCGCCATATTGGCAAACGGATTGGCGACCACGGTGTGCACTTGGGTGCGTTGCGCTACCATTTCTTCGAGTCCGTCGAGCATCGCACAGCCGCCGCTCAGGACGATGTGGTCAACCTTGCTGAATTGCGTTGACGTAAAAAAGAACTGCAGTGCGCGCGAGATTTCGAGCACGATTTTTTCATTGAATGGCTGCAGCACGTCGGGCCCGTAGTTTTCCGGCAATCCGCCTGCTTTCTTCGCCACTTCGGCCTCTTCAACTGGCATGCCGAACTGCCGCGATATATCTTGCGTCAGTTGGTAGCCGCCGAGTTGCTGCTCACGCGAATACACTTGCTGATCTTCGTGCATGATAGTCACGCGCGTGGTTTGTGCGCCGACGTCGACAATCGCGGTCACATCCTTGTCCTCGATGCCGGTTGTCGAGCCCTTGATCATGTCAAACGAGGCGAGCGCCGCGTAAGACTCGACATCCATGATGATCGTCTTTAGACCGGCCGCCTCTGCCACGGCAACGCGATCTTCAATTTTTTCTTTGCGCGACGCGGCGATCAGCACTTCGACTTCGTCTTCGCTACCGGGTGCCGGGCCAATTATCTGGAAGTCGAGGTTAACTTCGTCCAGACTAAACGGAATGTACTGGTTGGCTTCCGACTGGACTTGATACTCCATGTCTTCTTCGCGCTGATTGCCTTTGAGCAATACTTTCTTGGTAATCACGGCGGCGGAAGGCAAGGCCAGTGCAATATTCTTGATGCGCGTACCCATTTGTTTATGGGCGCGCTTCATGACTTCGCCGGCAGCTTCAATATTGGCGATGTTGCCGTCCGACACGGTATCGCGCGGCAACGGCTCGATGACGTATCGCTCAACGCGATACAGACCCTTGCCCGCTTCGACAATCTCGACCATCTTGATAAAGGACGAGCTGATATCGACCCCGATCAGCGGGGGCGCTTTGGCCCGCAGGAATTCGAACTGATCCGCTAGTTTTTCTTTAAGCATGGAGGGCTATACCTTCATGTGGGCGTGGCGAAATTTCTTCTCCGACGCAAAAGCTATTCTTTTGTCCTGACCGCGTTCCGCACTTGTTCACCGCTGCTCCGGTTCAACTGCTTTTCGAATACGACCGCTCGCCCTGTTCTCGTGGTGCCGCCTACATTACAAACAACTTTACACAATTTACATTAAATCCTAGCAACAAGTAACGGACGTGTAAAGCATTTTTTCAAAAACTGCACCATCGGCGCGTCACCCCTGGACGTCAAAATCAGCCCAATTTCGCTGAATCCGGAACGCGCGGACGGCGGGCTCGCGTCCAAGGCGACCTGACATCCGGCGACCGTTTCAGAAGGTTGCCACGATTGGCCGCGCTCCATGCATCTCCCGTAGAGGGGTGTCGATATAATCACACTCCTCTCTTTTCGACCGGGCGCTGTCGTGCCCTGGGCCTCAATCCATGGTGCTTCGCTGGTGGTTTTTCCCCCTGATTTTGCTCGGGTCACTGCTGCTCGTGGCCATTGGGATCGTCGGCCTGACGCTGGTTCTGCTGTACCCGAATCTGCCGTCGATTGATGCCGTAACCGACTACCGTCCCAAGTTGCCACTCAAGGTCTACACCATCGAGGGCGATCTCATTGGTGAGTTCGGTGAGGAAAAGCGCTCGTTTGTGAAAATTCAGGACTTTCCCCCCGTCATGAAGCAAGCCATTTTGGCGGCCGAAGATGAGCGTTTTTACCAGCATGGCGGTGTCGACTGGCTGGGGATCACCCGCGCCGGGTTTGCAGCGTTGATGGCGGGTAAGTCCAAGGGCGGCGCGTCGACCATTACGCAGCAAGTCGCGCGCAATTTCTTCCTCACCAACGAAGTGACCATCACGCGAAAAGTTTCGGAGTGGTTGCTCGCTTACAAAATTGAAGGCTACCTGACGAAGGATCAGATTCTCGAAATCTATCTGAATCACATATTTCTCGGCAACCGCGCCTATGGCTTTGCAGCCGCCAGCCGCGTCTATTTCAACAAAGATGTCGGACAACTAAGCCCCGCCGAGGCGGCAATGTTAGCCGGCCTGCCCAAGGCACCCTCCCAATTCAACCCTTTTAGCAACCTGAAGCGCGCCACGCTGCGTCAGCAATACGTGCTGCGACGTATGGGTGAATTGAAATTCCTCGACGAAGTGGGTCTTGCCACGGCACGCAAGGAAGTGCTGAAGTTCAACCGCGAACGCCAGATGTACGCGGTCAGCGGGGAACACGTGGCTGAGATGGCACGGCAGGAAATATTCGAAAAGTACGGCGACAAGACCTATGTGAGCGGCATTCGTGTCATCACCACGATTCGCCGCGCCGAACAAGAGGCGGCGGTCAGCGCTTTGCGCAAAGGTGTGACCGAGTACGATCGGCGCCACGGCTACCGCGGACCGGAAGGACACGTCAACTTGTCGGCCAAAAAAGAAGACGCCGAAGAAGCGATTGAAGATGCGCTCGCGGAGCGCGACATCATCGGGGAGTTAATGCCTGCGGTGGTCGTCGTCGCAGACAGCAAGCAAGTGCTCGCCATCACAAAACGCGGCGACAACGTTACGCTCACGGGCGATGCGCTGAAGTTCGCGGCGCGCGCCTTGTCGGACAAAGGTGGGGCAGGCAAGCTGGTGCGTGGCTCCATCATTCGCCTCGGGGCGGATGAAAAAGGCGCGTGGGCGATTGCCCAGCTTCCCAAGGTCGAGGCAGGATTCGTTGCCATCGATCCGTTCGATGGCTCCGTGCGCGCGCTGTCAGGCGGCTTTGACTTTATCGCCAACAAGTACAACCACGTCACCCAGGCGATGCGCCAGCCCGGCTCATCCTTCAAGCCGTTCATCTATTCGGCCGCACTCGAAAAAGGCTTTACACCCGCCACGGTGGTCAACGATGCGCCGGTGGTGTTCGACCCCGGTCGCCATGGCGGCCAAGTGTGGGAGCCGAAGAATTACGACGGCAAATATGAAGGTCCGATGCGGCTTCGACAGGCGCTGACGAAATCGAAAAACATGGTGTCGATTCGCGTACTCCAGGTCATCACGCCGCAGTACGCCCAAGACTACATCACCCGCTTTGGTTTCGAGGCCAAGCTGCACCCACCCTACCTCACCATGGCACTCGGTGCCGGATCGACGTCACCCATGCAAATGGCCGGTGCCTATTCGGTGTTCGCCAATGGCGGTTTTCGTATCAAACCGTACTTCATCGCCAAGATTACCGACGACAAAGGTGCGCTGCTGTTCGAAGCCACGCCGCAACGTGCGACGGCAGAAGAAGGCGCGACCAATGTCGCCGAGCGTGTCATCGATCCACGCAATGCGTTCTTGATGACCTCTCTCATGCGCGATGTGGTGCGTTACGGCACGGCAGCGCGCGCCATGAGCCTGGGCCGCAATGACCTTGCTGGCAAGACCGGCACCACCAACGATCATTTCGACGCCTGGTTCGCGGGCTTTAGTTCGACGCAAGTCGGCATTGCGTGGATCGGCTTCGATAATCCGGCCGATCTGGGCAACAACGAGACGGGCGGACAGGCGGCCTTGCCGATCTGGATGCATTACATGGGGCGCGCCATGAAGGGCGTTAAGGAATCGCCATTCGAGCCGCCTGCGGGTATCGTGACGGTGGCATTAGGCGCAGACGCCAAAGACGGCAAGCCCGCAACCGAATTCATCTACGCCGAGAATGTCGGCAATGTCAGCGACGGGCCGTCTGCCTTGCGCGAGGCGAACAAGCCGTCCGAGGAAGTGAAAAACCAAATCTTTTAGAGGCACATGAGCCGCCGCTCGCCACGTCGTCCTTCAACGCCGCACAAGATTGCGTCCGCCATCGTCCCGCCGCTGGAGGACGTGCGGCAGGCCATTGCACACGCGGCGGCCCGCCTGATCGCCGAAGGACTCACCGACTATCAGTCCGCCAAGCAAAAAGCGGCTCGGCAGCTCGGCGCGTCACGCCACGACACCCTGCCCGACAACAATGAAATCGAAACCGCGCTGCGTGAGTATCACGCCCTGTTTGCAAGCGACGCGCAGTCCGCGGCGCTGGCGGCACTGCATGAAGCCGCATTGCGCGCGATGCAGTGGCTGGATCATTTCTCGCCGTGGATCAGTGGTGCGGTGTTGACCGGCGTGGCCAACGAGTACAGCGCCATCGAACTGGAACTCATCGAAGTCGAGGCCAAGACCTTCGAAATGTTTCTGCTGAATGAAGACGTGGTGTTCGAACTGCACGATGCCCGCCGATCACGCCCCAGTACACGACGGGCTGACGCGCAGCGGGACGACGTTTCCGATCAACTTCGCTACGACATTACGTTCGATGACGCGCCGGTCGAAATCACACTGTTTGATAGTCATGCGCAGCGCCTCGCGGTATATCCGAAGTCCAGCATTCGTCACGACCGTGCGCAGTTAGCGGAAGCAACCGGGCGATTCGTACAGAAATGAAAGTGCCCGCCGAATGGCGCACTTCAGGCAAAAAGCCGTGAAACAGCGCGCCGCCGCTTGAGTTTGCTGCTCGATGCCAAGCGCTGAAACCCTGCACAAGTGGCTTTGTTAAGATGCGTGCATCCGGTTCCAACTGTTGAGCATTTCATGCCCCAGCCCACCACGCTGCAACTGACGCGCGATCTACTACACTTCAACACCATCAACCCGCCGGGCATGGAGCGCGATTGCGCGCGCCACTTGGGGAAGCTCCTTGAGGGCGCGGGATTCGAGGTGGCGTATCACGAGTTCGCATCGTCGCGCACCAGCGTGATCGCCACCATCGGTGGCAAACAGGAAAAGCCACCGATTTGTTTCACCGGCCACATCGATATCGTGCCGCTTGGCGCGGCCGCGTGGACGCGCGATCCGTTTGCCGGTGAGACCGATGGCGACCTGGTGTACGGTCGCGGTTCGACGGACATGAAAAGCGGCATCGCCGCATTCGTCATGGCTGCCATCAAACTCGCACCACACTTGGCCGACAAGCCCGGCTTGACGCTGGTGCTCACCGCCTCCGAAGAGCTCGGCTGTGAGGGCGCGAAATACTTGGCCAGCGAAAAGTTACTTGATCGCGCGGGCGCCATCGTCGTGGCCGAGCCGACCGCCAACTATCCGTACGTCGGCCACAAGGGGCTGATCTGGGTCGAGATTGAAACGCGCGGCAAAACCGCACACGCGTCAATGCCGGAACAAGGTGACAACGCCATCCTGAAAATGGCCAAAGTGGTTGCTGATCTGGAGCACTTCAACTGGAAACACCACTGTGGCGTCGATTGCCATCCGGTGATGGGCAAACCCACCATGAACATCGCCACCATTCACGGCGGACTCAACACCAACTCCGTGCCGGATGCGGTCAAACTCACGGTCGATATGCGTACCGTGCCGGGCATTGATCACGTGCATTTGTGCCATTCGATTGAAACGCTGCTCGGCGGGCGCGGCACGTTGAGAAAAATTGTCGAAACCCCGCCGCTTTACTCGGAGCCGGACGAATGGATTGAAAGCGTATTCGCCACCGCCACGCCGTTCATCGACGGCAAGCCCACACCGAAGACCATCATGTTCTCCACCGACGGCGCGGATTTGCAACGCGGCTACGCGGCGAGCGGTTGCGGCAATGTGCCGACCGTGGTGCTCGGCCCCGGCCAACCGGAGCTTGCGCATCAGACCGATGAGTGGTGTTCGATTAAGCGACTCGATGAATCGGTGGAAATTTTCGAGCGCATCATGCGCGACTGGAATGGCTTGTAGCGTTCGACACAGGCGTGGGTACGCACGACGCGCCCACGCGCGTGATGAATTGGCGTGACGGAAAACGTGAATCTGTTAGTGGGGGCGTTATGCAGCATGGAATGATTCAAGCCGTTGCTCAAGCAGCGTTTTCTCCTCGGAACGGTGGAATGATAGGGAGCAGCGCGGAATGTTCGGGAGACTTGGTGCTCCCTGAATATAGTTAGATGCCAGTGGATGCGCCAGCGCGGAATTGTTGGATTTGCGGCGGGCCGGCGGATAGCTCGGAGCACGCTATAAAGAAAACCGATATCGTAAGAATTTTTGGGGGCGGACCGTATCCGAAAGGCAAAAGGCTACTGAAGAAGATCGAGGATGGCCGGCGAGCGTTCATTCAAAGTCCGGATTCGACACATATCAAGTATTCCAACGTGCTCTGCCATTCCTGCAATACGGCGCGCACTCAGCCGTTTGACCGAGCTTACGATCAGTTCATGGAGTACATGAATCAGAAAACTGCGGAAATTCTCGAGAGTCGTCGGATAAACCTGCGTCGTGTGTACGGAATATGTGGCAACGGGCAACGCATAAACCTGTTCCGGTACTTCGTTAAGTGCTTTGGGTGCCGATTGGCAGATTCCGGTGTACCTGTACCATCGGAGTTGCCGTCGTTCCTTCTTAACGGTCGAATGCCGACTGCCCTCCGACTGACTTTTTCTGTTTTTGAAGATTTCCTTCCGGGATCAACGAAATTGACCGGTGTCGCCCAAGTTCATCGTCTTGAAGGATTGAAGGATAATCTGACGGGGGAGCGTATTAATTTTACGTGGGCGCTCTCCTACGGTTGGCTCACAATTTCATTCTGGTACAACTGCCCACACGACCCAAAGCTAGGGGAGGCGTGGGCTGGTACAGGTCACGTTCTTGCTCTTGGTAGCTTCAATGGGAATGGCATCTAACTTTAGGTCGAACGGACGGGCCATCAGCGTGGTGCCATCTTTTGCCGCCGTGCTGGCCCGCCGTTCACCAAGACGTTAGAGCGCAAGGTCGCTCTAGTTATCGCCTACGCACATGAATACGTCCTCCGAATCTGAGGTTCCTTGGTCGAGCGTCGTCATCGGCCTGGCCGACGCAGGCGCTCATCGTCCTCGCGGGGTTCGCGAAGGTTTTGACCTCATGATGAAGATCATGACGGCATTCATCTTGGTGATTACGTTCGTTTTTCGGCATTGCTCAGGTGGACGATCAAGCGGATGATGTCGGATGACACCAAACGAGAGTTTATTACGCCCTAACGGGAGGAGAACGGAATGGAAACGCTATCGCAAGTCTTGTTCTGGGTCGGGGTGCTTTCGATCCCGCTATCGTGGCTGGTGTGGTTTTTCGGGCCGCAAATCGAGGTCGGACGGCATGTCCTCGGCAAGATCACCGATCCTGCGCTGCAGGCGGCGCTGAAGGAAGCTCACGCGGAGCGCTGGGGAATCTTCGTCGGACTTTGGCCGGTGACGCTTCTCGTGCTCAGCTTTATCCTCGAGAAGAGAGTTTGACGTCCGCGCTCGGCGCGGCAGCGCCGAGCGTGCATTTTTCTTGCGGTTGCTTGTGCGCCCGGCAATCGTATGCTTGGTTGCGCCCTAACAAGCCATTCGAGCCGGACCTTCGCGAGCGGGCTTCGCCCGCTCGCTCGGTCGCTCAATGGCGACGTTAGGCGCGTTTTGCGCCGCGTCGACTATCATCGCTAAGTGGTTGTGGTCGCCACCGCGAACATGTAGGAATTTAGCCGGTTTGGAAATGCTTAAAATTTGATGCTGCGGATGGTTCGTGCTCGCCGAGAAGAGCATCAACCCAGACACTTTGACAAGACCCATTTGACTCGGGCCGAGTGCCGTTGAGGGGTTCCAAGCAGGCAGGAATAAGACGCGTTAAAAACGATGTTTGGAAGAAAACGGAGAAGAAAATGGCAGCATTCCCAAACCGGCTGAAATCCAGCACTTTCGTCCCGGCGGTCACAGTGGTGGACGAAGAACTCGCAACGGACTATCTCGTGGTTGGTGCCGGGGCTGCGGGGATGGCGTTTACCGACGCTCTGCTCGCGCATTCCGACGCGACGGTTACGATAGTCGATCGCCGCCACGCCCCAGGCGGACACTGGATAGACGCGTATCCCTACGTCCGTCTCCATCAGCCTTCCACCTTCTATGGAGTCAGCTCGTTGCCGCTTGGGCAGGACGCCCTCGATGTGGCCGGGACGAATGCCGGCTACTACGAGCTCGCCGGCGCGGACGAAATCCGAGCTTACTTCGCGCACGTGATGCATCGCCGCTTTCTGCCCAGCGGCCGTGTTCGCTATTTTCCCTCCAGCGAATACCTGGGGGAGAACCGCTTTGTCTCCCGGCTCGCGCAGGTGTCGTGGAAGGTGCGCGTGCGGCGGAAGGTCGTCGACACCACGTATACCGAAGGTGCCATTCCCGCGACCAGTGCGCCTCCGTTCGAGGTGGCCGACGGCGTTCGCTGCGTGCCCGCAGGCGAGATCGCGCGCATTGGGGAGCGCCCCGAGCGCTTCGTCATCATCGGCGCGGGCAAGACAGCCTCGGACGCCTGCGTATGGCTGCTGGAACAAGGCGTCCCCGCTTCCGTGATCCGCTGGATCAAGCCGCGCGAGTCATGGTGGCTGAACCGCCGGTTCCACCAGCCGCACGCGCTGCTCCCGGACTTCTATCGCGGCATGGCGATCCAGCTCGAGGCCATGGCACAGGCGACTTCGGTTCAGGATCTCTTTGCGCGCCTCGAAACGGAGGAGTTCTTCCTTCGCATCGATCCCGGCGTCGCTCCGACCATGTTCCGCGGCGCGGCGATCAGCGAGGCCGAGCTGGGGCTTCTCCGCCGGATCGAGGACGTCGTCCGCCTCGGTCACGTACAGAGGATCGAGCGCGACGAGATCGTCCTAGACGAGGGCCGCGTGCCGACGAGCGAGGGGACGGTGCACGTCCACTGCGCGTCGAGAGGGCTGGCGCGACCTCCTCTTCGCCCGATCTTCGAGCCCGGACGGGTGACCGTCCAGCCTTTCTGCTGGGGATTTGCGTGCTTCTATTTCGCCATGCTGGGCGTGGTCGAGGCCACCGTGGAGAGCGACGAGGAGAAGAACCGCCTCTGTCCGCCCATCGCTTACTGGGACGTGAACACGGACTACCTGTCCGCGTTCCTGGCGACCCTCGCGAACCAACGGGCACTGGCCGCCCACCCGGCGCTCGCAAGCTGGGCGAAGGACACACGGCTCAATCCGCTCGGCGGGATCGCGCTCTACCGCGATGCCTCGAACGTCATTGATGCTCGTGAACGCATCAAGCGCTTCGGAGCCACGGCGGCGAGCAATCTGGTGAAGCTCCTCGAGGCGAGCACCGCTCAGCCGAGAACCATCAGGGGCGCGAAGTGAAGGCTCGATGCGAATGACGCCTAACCCGCGGTTCGACCCGACCTGTTCCGGCGGGCTCCGCCCGCCTACACGGGCGGGTCAACCGCAACGTTAGGCTGGCAGGTCCGGGGCCACTGCCAACGCTGACCGATATTCTGATGGCCTCGATAGGTAGTTTTTTCAATCAATTAAAGGAGAACAAAATGAAAGCATTTCAACTTGCCGCAGTATCCACCGCGTTTGCATTTGCCTCGCTTCTTGCGCCGGCAGCATGGGCACAAAGCCATGCTGACCACATGATGGTTGTGCCCAAGGATATTAAATGGGCGGATGTTCCATCGTTGCCGCCGGGCGCGAAAATCGCTGTGCTCCAAGGTCCGATGAACGAGGCGGTGCCGATTACCTTCCGCCTGAAGCTCCCCGCCGACTATAAAATCCCCGCCCACTGGCATCCGGGCATTGAGCATGTCACGGTGATTTCTGGCACCTTCAACATGGGTACCGGAGACAAGCTTGATCCGTCGAAAACCATGCCCTTATCGGCGGGTAGCTTCGCCATCATGCAGCCCAAGACCAACCATTTTGCGTGGACCAAAGAAGAAACCATCGTTCAGGGTCATGGCGTTGGACCGTGGGCCATCAACTATGTCAACCCGGCGGATGACCCGAGAAAGAAATAATCTGAGTCTTTCTGTTTTTTTACTCGATCATTTGTTGCCTAACCAGTCGCTGCCGACGCCGCGAAAGCGGCGTCGGTTGAGCTTGGGCGTTAGGCGGTAGTTGCGTCCGGCTGCAGCAGCTACTTTATTTTTCTCATGCAGCCCTATAAAACTGAAAGGAATTCATCATGACCACTCCAATGAATCCAAACAAAGCACTTTGGGAAAAAGGCGACTTTACGCGCATTGCAGAGTGTATAAGAGAGAGCGGAGAGGCGCTCGTCAAGGGACTCGGAATCACAAAGGGGCTCAAGGTCCTGGATCTCGGATGCGGCGATGGAACGACGGCGTTACCAGCGGCGAAACTTGGAGCCGACGTTTTAGGCGTTGATATCGCGAGCAACCTGGTTGCGGCTGGTAACAAGCGTGCAAAGGATCAGGGTCTCACGAACTGCAAGTTTCAGGAGGGCGATGCATCCAGTATGCAGGAGCTGCAAGATCAGACATTTGACCTTGTCGTGAGCATCTTTGGCGCGATGTTTGCTCCAAGGCCGTTTGATGTGGCTAAGGAGATGGTGCGCGTAACTCGACCCGGTGGTCGGATCGTCATGGGGAATTGGATTCCAAATGATCCGACACTGGTAGCGCAAATTTTGAAAATCAGTGCCTCATACTCGCCGCCACCGCCAGAAGGATTCGTAAGCCCTATGACGTGGGGGATCGAGAACAACGTGATCGAGCGATTTGCCGGAGCGGGGGTCATAGCCGAGAAGATATCTTTCGTCAGAGACACTTTCTCCTTTAACTATCCCGGCGCACCATCAGATCTCGTTGCTGTATTCAGAAAATTCTACGGGCCGACTATGAATGCGTTTGAAGCCGCAGAAAAGAACGGTCGATCCGCTGATCTGCAAAAGGAGCTAGAAGACCTATTCAATAGCCAAAACAAAAGTCCGCGCAAGGACGCCACCTCTATTCCTGCAACCTTCTTGCGCGTTACTGTTGCGCTTTGAAAAAGGTGGCAGCAGGTGGGAACGAAATGACGACGCTACAACCGCCTAACTTGGCGCTCAACCGGACGCGCGCAAGCGCGCGCCGGTTAGCTCTGCTACAAGGGCTTCCCCTGAAGTCAAGCAAATAGTGTCCCGAGCAGTTTTTCACTGCATTTGGTGATGCATCGTTTTGTTGCAATACGCGTGTCAGGTGATTGTGAGTGGCTGATGGATTACCGCAAGGTGTAGGACTGCGAAACTACAAACGGCCTTGTTGCAGCGCCTGGCTGCGGGCCCTGATGAAAGACGCGCGCGGGGGCCTCATTCGTTAGTCGGGATCCATACTGCTTCCCCTTGAGCTAATCAGGCACTCCCCGCGCAGGTCCAACCTTGTGCATCAACGACACTCGCCTACGCAGACACTCAAGACATCATGGCTTATACCTCCTGTTCAGCCAACGGTTCAAACGCTTCGCCTTTTGCGAGCAGCGCCCACGCCATACGCGCATTCTTGGCCGCGATGGCCACCTTTGCCTTACCATAGCCACGCCTCGCCTCGACCGAGACCGCCCACCGGCTGAGACGATCCGTCTTGGTCTTGGCTGTCGCCAATACCGAACCTGCGCCCATCACCAGCAGGGTGCGCAAATAGGCATCGCCGGTTTTGGTGATCTTGCCCAGCCGGGGCTTGCCACCGGAACTGTACTGGCCGGGCACCAAACCGAGCCAGGCCGCCAATTGCCGACCGCAACGGAAATCATGGCCATTGCCGATCGTCGCCACCAGCGCACTGGCGGTGGTCGGGCCGATCCCCGGCATCTCCATCAAGCGACGCGAGCGAGGATCGGCGCGGGCGACTTCCTTGACGTGACCGTCATACTCGGCGATGCGCGTATCGAGCAGGTGCAGGTGGCTCAGCAAGTCACCGATGGTGCGATTGGCCCAGCCGGGCAGATCCTCCAGCGCCGCAGCCGCCTGACGGCGTACCGTGTCCGCTTTCTGTGGCAACACCAATCCGAATTCACTGAGCAGCCCGCGGATGCGATTGATGGTGGCTGTGCGTTCCTCAACAAACCCCTGGCGCACACGGTGCAGGCACAGCATGCCTTGCTGATCGACGCTTTTGACCGGTACAAAGCGCATGTTGGGTCGCTGTACGGCTTCGCAAATCGCGGCCGCATCCGCTGCGTCGTTCTTCCCGCGGCGGCCGCTCATGCGATAGGGTGCGACAAACTTCGGCGCCATTAACTTGGGGGTGTGGCCGAACTTGGCAAAGGCACGCGACCAATGATGGGCTCCCGAGCAGGCTTCCATGCCGACAACACATGGTGGTAAGGTGGCGACGAGTTCAAGCAGCTGCTCGCGACGAACATTGGGGCGCACCAACACCGCTTTGCCAGACTCATCAACGCCATGCACCGCGAAAACGTTCTTGGCAAGATCAATTCCCAGATAGATAATCTTCATGACTTCCCCTTTCGAGATTTGTTGATGGATGACAACTTTGCCATCATGGCACTTCGATGCCGTGCGACTTCACTGCCGCTTGCTCGGGACGGGGAAGTCCCTTTCATTCGTTAGCCGTCGGCATTTGCCATATATATACTTAATATATATAATGGCTCATGCGGTTTCAATTTGATCCAACCAAGGCAGCAGCAAACCTCAAGAAACATGGTGTGTCATTTGCCGATGCTGAAGGGGTGTTTGCCGATCCGCTTGCTGCGCACCAGACTGATCCGGATGCTGAGGGCGAGGAAAGATTCGTCGCGCTAGGACTCGGTAGTGCCGGGCAGGTTCTGGTTGTGATCTACGCGTTACGCGGCAATGATATTCGTCTCATTTCTGCGCGACACGCCACCCGCCGAGAGGTGAAAGCATATGCGAGCTGAATACGATTTTTCAAAGGCAGAGCGGAAAGCGCTCATTCCGAACAAAGGCAAGACACGGATTTCAATCTTCATTGATAACGCCGTTCTTGACGCATTTCGTGCAAAGGCGGAAGCCGTTGGCGTCGGCTATCAAACGATGATGAACGATGCACTGAAACAGTTTCTGTCTGCGGCGAGCCGCCCAATCACCGAGATATCGCTTCGCCAAATACTCCAAGAGGTGTTGCCCGCGCCCAAAAAACGGCTAACAACTCGCTCAACGGGGACGGCACAAAAGCGTGCCGCCCGATAGCGCCATCGTAGGCCTGGGTCACCACAGCTAAGAAAGTCGAGACGTGGGCTTCGAGGTTTGCTACGCTGGTCGAAGCGTGCAGTTCGGGCAAGCGGCTCCGGTGAGAGAAACACATTGCGGCCTAACCCTTCCATCGAGCGGCAGCCACCGGCTTGGCTCTCCCGCTATACCGACACCGCCATCTTGATCGCCAGCCCCACCAGAAACACCATAAACAGTTTTTTCAGCGTCTCGACCGGCAGCCGGTGGGCGAGCCGAGCGGCGTAAGGCGCGACGATAAAACTCGTCGCCGCGATGCCGAAAAACGCCGGTAGATAAACGTAGCCCACGCTCCATGCGGGCAAGGTGTGATCGGTAAGACCCGTGGCGACAAACCCGATAGTGCCAACTAACGCCAGCGGCAAGCCAATCGCGGCCGCCGTGCCAATGGCTTCGTGCATACGCACATTGCACCACGTCAAAAATAAAATGGAAAGCACCGCGCCTCCGATACCGGCAAGCGCGGAAAAAAACCCCATGACAACACCAAACACCGACATGCCGAGCCAAGCGGGTAACTTGCGCTCACCCTGTAGACGTTCAGCGAGCTTGACGCCAAAGACGATTTGAAACGCGAGAAAACAGATAAACGCGACGAAGAATGATTTCAAAAAAGCGGTCGTTGAAAAATACACGAACACAGTGCCGGACAGTGTGCCGAGCAAAATCCCCGGCGTCATTTCGCGCACCACGCGCCAGTTCACGGCACCGAGTTTATGGTGCTGCCGCGCACTGGCAAAAGCACCTGGCAGGATGGCTGCCATAGAAGTGGCGAGCGCCATGTGAATCACGTAATCGCTGGAAAACCCGCGCGCAACAAAGGTCAGCGACAGGATCGGCACCATGACTGAGCCGCCGCCGATGCCCAGCAGCCCCGCGAAAAATCCGACAAAGCAGCCAGCGGCGAGATAAATCAACAGGTATTGGAGTTCAGGATGCAAAGGAGAGACAGTACGATGAATGAAATTGAATGCTTGAGGTGGGAATCGCGTGCGACTACTTGGCCAATAATTTATTCACCGCTTTCCACTCTGCCGTGGTGATGGGCGTAATGGACAGGCGATTGCCGCGTTGCAAAATCACCATGCTGGCGAGTGACGGCGTTTTGCGCATTTCGGCGAGCGACAGCAAACGCGTCTTGCGCGCGAGTTGCACATCGATCAACATCCAGCGCGGATGCTCGCGCGTGGCTTTGGCGTCGAAATATTTGCTTTTCTTATCCCACTGCGTTTCATCCGGGTACGCCGCGGACGACACCTTGGCAAGTCCCGCAATGCCCGGCTCGGGGCACGACGAATGGTAGAACAACACGTCATCGCCGACTTGCATGTGATCGCGCATGTAATTGCGCGCCAGATAGTTGCGTACGCCGAACCAGGGCACCGATTGATTTTTCGCCTTGACCAGATCGTCAATCGAAAATTCCGCAGGCTCTGACTTCATTAACCAATGGGACATGAGGAGAGGAGAGGAGAGGAGAACAATGAAGAAAAACAGAACGGTGGC